>NZ_QTQA01000005.1:0-349203 GCF_003853825.1 Burkholderia sp. Bp9012
AGCAAGACCGGCAGCAGCGTGACGCAGTTTGGCCGGGCCATGTATGAGCTGAACATCGACACATTCTGCGCGAACAGATGCGATTGCGCGGGATCAACACGGTGGCCGACGCCAACGCTTACGCGCCCTCCTTCATGGCCGCTTATAACGCACGCTTCGCGAAGCCGCCGCGCAGCGACTTCAATGCGCATCGGCCACTGCGAGACGACGAGGATCTGGATACGTTGTTGACGTGGCGTGAAACACGTCGGGCGTGGAATGCAAGCTGCCTGGCCGATTTGATGCCGGTATCGCTGGTGTACCAGAACCGGCGGACCCTGCCGGTGCGGGTGCAGGTGTTCATGAACTGGAAGGCGCAATTGCTTGCGCTGTACGTGGCGCCTGTATCGAGCGGCCGGTAGCGCGGGCGCGAAGCGCAACCCACACTGCCGGATCCATGCGTACGCGGTTAGAACTTGTGATTGAGCCGCACATACGCCGACTGCGCCGACACATGACTCGTGTCGATCGTCGCATCCAACCCGAGTGCTACCGTGGTCGCCTTGGCGGCCTGGAGGGTAACGCTGGCGCCCGTAGTCAGGAACGAACGCGGCAGATCGGTGCCCGGCGCGGCGAACACGGTCCCGTCCTGGCTCTGCACCTGCACGACGCGGCCCGCGCCCAGCACCTCGTGCGCATAGGCCAGGCGAAGCTGCACGTCGACGGGTCGCACGGCATCGCCGAAGGTCTTATCGAGCGAGACACCCACGTAAGGCTGGAGGCTCCTCGCGCTGTCGGGGCCGACTTGCAGGTTCTGGCCGTTGGCGCCGTTCTCGCCGAAGCCGCTGCCGCGCACGTAGGCATACCGCAGCCCGATGTGCGGCGCAAGCCGGAGGCCGCCAACGTCCATGGGCAGGCTGGCCTGCGTGGCGGCGGTGAACTCGTGGCCGAGATGATCGCCTTCGGCGGTACCCGGGCTGCCGAATGGCCGCTTCTGCGAAAGGAAATCCAGCCCATAGCCGAGCGTGGCCGACAGGTTGACGGCACCCATGGGCTGCGCGCCATACAGGGCGACGCGCAGCGTATCGATGCCACCCGATGCGCCTGTCGTTTCTTCACTCAGCGTGGTGTGCGTATAGCCTCCCGCCGCACCGACCGTGGCACCGCCGAGCCGCCCTTCCGCGCCCGCCAGGAAGCCGTAGGCGTGGGTAAGGAAGCCGGGCGCGCCGCCCGTTCCGCCCACCTTGGTGCTGGAACCGCTGGCAACTGCCCACACGTTGCTGGAACCCGCCTCGTTAATCTGCGGGCCCGTCAGACGGCCGAGCAGCGTCGAACTGGCGCCCTGCGCCTGAAGCAATGCTGTCGTGCCCAGGGCCGTGTAGATAGAGGTCTTGGTTGGTGCGATGACAGTCGGGCTGGCCGGCGTGCCGGGCCCGGTGGCTTCGGCGAGCTGCAAGTCGACCCCGTTGGCACCGTAGTCCAGCGATGACTGCAACGCGCTGAGATTCGCGCCGGCGGTGGTGGTGCCGACGTTCGCGAAGCGGCCCGTCACGCCGTTGGCCGCGCTCAGCACGGTGTAGCGGCGGGCGGTATAGGTGCCGGGATCGAACAGAATGGCCAATGAGCCGCCGAGCGTCGCGGCACCACCTACGCGTAGTTGCGATGCCTCCGTCGGGCTGACCTCGATCGAGAGGGTGCCGCCCGCTCCCTGGGTATAGTTCCCGCCCACGGACAGCGTTCCGATGGAGCCACCTGGCGCGACCACGCCGTTGCTGCTGACGTCCCCCGATACCGTGCCATGGCCGCGCAACGTGCCAAGCGAGTTCACCTGGACGTTGCCACCCAGCACCGCACCGGCATTAGCCGCGTCGCCCACGGCCAACGTGCCGCCTGCCACCGTCGTCGTCCCGAAGAACGCGCTGCTGGCACCATTCAGCGTCATCGTGCCCGCGCCTTGTTTGACCAAACCGCCGGTGCCGCTGAGGCTGCCGCTGAATGTTTGCGACGAGTCGTCGGACAGCGTGAGGGCATTGCCGCCCAATACCACCCGGCTGCCGGCTACGCCGGAGAGATGCGCGACCTGCTGACTGCCGCCGGCGGACAGATCCAGCGCGGCAGTTGCGCTGGCGAGCGTGACCGACGTGGAAGATGCAAGCCGGCCGGCACCCGACAAGGCGAGCGTGCCCGCGTTGACCATCGTCGCCCCGGTGTACGTGTTCACGCCCGACAGCGTTTGTGTTCCGCCCTCAACGGTGAGCCCGCCGGTGCCGCCAATGGCACCACTGAAGGTGCCAGCCGCGTTGGCGAGCGTCAGCGTGCGGCCACCCAGCGCAACCGTGCCCGTGCCGGTGAGCGCATTGATCGTGGCACCGGAGGTCGTCCCTGAGATGTCGAACGTGCCGTTGTTGATGACGCCGCTGGACGCGGCAATGCTGCCGGTGCCTGACAGCGCGAGCGTGCCTGCGTTGATCGACGTTGCTCCGGTAAAGCCATTGGCACCCGAAAGTGTCTGCGTGCCGCCCGCAACGGTGAGGCCGCCGGTGCCGCCAATGGCACCACTGAAGGTGCCGGCCGCATTGGCGAGCGTCAGCGTGCGGTCACCCAGCGCAACCGTGCCCGTGCCGGTAAGCGCATTGATCGTCGCCCCGGAGATGGTCCCCGAGATATCGAACGTGCCGTTGTTCACGACCCCGCTGGAAGCGGCGATGCTGCCGGCACCGATCAGCGCGAGCGTGCCGGCGTTGATGGTGGTGCTCCCCGCATAGCCGGCGGCACCGGATATCGCCAGCGTACCTGCCCCGGCCTGCACAAGGCTGCCCGTCCCGCTGATGGTGCCGCCATACGACACCGTGTCGCTGCGGTCGAACGCCAACGTGCCGTTGTTGACGATGTTGCCTGCGACGGAGCCGGTGGTCCCGCCATTGCCGATCTGCAGCGTGCCGGCGCTGATTGTGGTGTCGCCGGTATAGGTGTTGTCACCCGTCAGCGTGATCGTTCGGTTGCCGCTCACGGCCACGTTGCCCGCGCCGGACACGGCGCCCGACATCACAAAGGTGTTGAGGCTGGAATCGAACGTGACCTGCGACGCGGTATCGCCAAGCGTGATGTTGTTGCCAAGCGAAAGGCCGGCGCTCCCGGCGACGACCGAGGCAGCTGCGCCTGCCGCTACGTCCAGGTTGCCGATGATGTTGGAGCCCGTGACAAACTGCAGCGTGTTGTGCGTGCCGTTAAAGCGAATGGCCGCCGCGCGCGTGACGCCATCGCTTAACAGGCCACCGCTGATCGTTCCCCCGTTGACGATGAAGTCGTTGTTTGCGATGACGCCGACGCCCGCCGCGCCGCCGTTGCCTGCACCGCCCGTTATGGTGCCGAAGTTGTCCAGCACGTTAAAGCCGCCGGCCAGATTGACACCTGCACCGCTGTCTCCGGCGGTGGTGCCGCCACCCCCACCGGCACCGCCCGTCCCGCCCGTGATCGTGCCTTGGTTAGTGACCAGGATCGACTGCCCCAAGGTGAGTAGCCCGTCGCCGCCGCCACCGCCGCCGCCAGGATTGCCGCCGCCACCGCCGGTGCCGCCATTGCCGCCGACCAGCAAGCCTTGGTTGTTCACTTCTGCGGAAGGCACGACCATGATCAATCCTGCGCCGCCGCCGCCGCCGCCGCCGCCATTCGACGCAGGCCCCGATGTGCCGGCCCCGCCATTCCCGCCCGCACCGCCTTGCAGGGTCACCCCGGGGGTGACGAAGATACTGGCGCCGGTGGAATACACGGCAGCGCCGCCGCCGCCGCCACCTGCGGCAAAGTTGAAGCCGTCGAACCCCTGTCCGGCCCCCCCGGAAACATCGGCACCAACGACCGTATTCCCGGCGGTCGTTGCGCCCACCGCGCCAGCCGGGCCAACCTGCCCACTATCGTTCACCGCGCCGATACCGCCCGTGCCACCCGAAGTAGCCCCGCCGGGCACTTGTATCGTGGCGTTACCGGGACCAAGCGCGGATGAACCGCCGCCACCGCCATTGCCACTGCCACCGTTGCCGCTGCGGTTCGGAAGGCCGTTGCCGCCGGCAGCGCTGCAATTGGCGATGGTGCTGGTAGAACACGTGGTGGCCCAGCCGGGTAAGGCCGCGCCAGCCAGACCAACCGACACGCCGATGGAAACAATGGAAGTGCAGCGGCGCGCGGGCGTGGCACCATCGCTGGCGCGGCCCCCGCCGTGCGCCGCCTTTGTGCGTTCAGATACCACTTGCGGAGCACGCAAGGTGCGGCTCCAGACCAGCCGATAGACCCGGTTCATGTTGATCCCCTCGTTGCATGGACCCATGGCGCTGGTCACGGAGACGCTGGACCGATGGCGCGACGGACCCGTTTCTGTTTTCGTTCTCTGGCGTGCCGGTACGCGGATACTGTCTTTCTTGGTTCACCGGTCGGGACGCATGCGCGCGCAATATAACACCTGCGCAGGAAACATTGCCAAGGCGGTCGCGGACCCGCCGCTCACCGGGCATCCGGCCGAATCCCGAAAAAAAGAGTTGAGTCGTCCCGGCGCGTTGTTTCCCACTGTGTCAGGCGGATCAACCCATCCACTTCCCCGCGTTGCTGAACATGCGCATCCACCCGCTGCTGCCGTCCCCAGCAGTCTCGGCGGACTTCTTGAACCCGATTACCACGGCGGCGGGCAAATCCGCGGTACGCGGTATCCGTGCTGAACCAGGGCTAGCAGATCGTTGAGTTACTGTCGGGCCGGACGTATTTTCGCTTCGGCCGTTCGCGGCGACCACCGCGAAGCGTTCGATTTCGGCTCATTCGCCCGGCTGGCCTGTACATTGAACATTGACCACCAGACCGTGCCGATCGTCGGTCAGCATATGACCAAGATCGCTCGGCAGCGCCGGCGCCACATTGCTCTTTCCTCGCGTCGGCCTGCTCTTCCTTGATCTCGGGAACCTACATCGTGCAGGACGGACCGGAGTATTTGAACCGCCTGTTAAAGATCGCCTCCCACAGATCGCTGCCATTCACGCGCGGAATCCTGATCGCCCACCCTGCCCGATCGTCGAAGTGACCGCGTATGCCCCGTGCGACGGCCAGACCACGCATGCGTTCCGCGCGCCCCCTCATCCGACGATCACCTGCTGCCCCGGATTGATCTCCCCCGGATTGCTCGCCAGGTTCGGGTTGAGCTGCAGGATCTCGTTCAACGCGACGTTGATCCGTTGACCGTCCGACATCCGTTGCTGTTCGTCGGCCGGTACGCGAGCGGCTGCAAGCAATGACCCTTCGTGACTTTCCGCAATGGTCCACAACGAATCGCCGGCGACCACCTGCACCGTCAGCGGAGTTGGCGTCGGGCGCGGCGAACCCGTCGAAGGCTGCGCCGGCGCGGATGGCGTCCCCGACGGCGGCGCATTCGGCGTCGATGACGCAGACGCACTCGCACTCGGCTGAGCCGCCGGCGCCGTCGTCGCCCCGGGCGTCGGGGCGAGCGAGGCCCCGGGCGTCGGCGTCGTGCTGCTCGAACCCGAAGGCGTCGGCGACGGACCGGAACCGGGATGCTTGTCCTTGTCGTCCGATCCCGTCAACGCCGAGATCACGCCGTACCCCTGCATGATTCCGAAGATCGCCACCGGGAACAGCGCGATGCCTGTCGGCAAGCGCGCGAGCCACGGCGTGGCATTCGGGAATTGCGTATGCAGGCGGCCGGCGCCCAGCAGCGCGCCGGACATTGCTCCGAGCATGCCGGTCATCCCGTCGCCGAACGTGTGGGCGGCCATTGCGCCGTGGATGCCGCTTGCCAGACCAACGGCCGATGTCACGTAGTCGCCGGTCGCGCTCGCGATCCGCGCCAGCTGACTGCGATTCTCCGCATTCACGCCGCGCGAACCACCCTTGTAGACGATCCCGGTAGAGACGGCGCTGATGATCCCGCCCAAAGCCTGCCCGCCTGCCAGCCCGTCGCCATGGAGGAACTTGGCCCCGTTGATCGTGATCGAGCCACCGTACCCTCCCAGTGCGAACAGCCGCCCTAACCGACCAACCGCGTGCCGCGGGCTGCCATGGTGCAGCAGTTTCAGTGACGTCCCGCCGACCACGCCCTGCATCTGCGCGAGCATGTCGGCCGCGATCGCCTGCGTGTGCGTCGCGGTTTCGTCGAACGACAGCGTCCCGTCCTCGTTCAGCGCGCGCAACTGCGCGGCGGCGGCCTTGCCTTCGTGTGCAATCTGTTCGAGCTGCGTACCTCGCGCGTCGGCGTCGAACCCGTTCGCCTTGAGTTGCTTCTGCAGGCCGCGCACGAGGCGGTCGACGACGCGATCGAACACGCGCGGATCGCCGTTCTTCAGGCTGGCGACCGCGCCGTGATGCAGCGCCTGGAACACGCGGCCGACGCGCAGCCCGGCGTACAGCGAATTCGTCGCGGTACCCACGAACTCCTTGCCCGTCGCGACGAGCGCGCCCGCGCCGGTCCCGCCGGCCAGCGTGGCGGCGGTCATTTCGCCGGCAATCCGCCGTCGCGACGGCGGACGTCGGTTCGTGCCGATCGGCTCGTCGTGCACGCGCAGTGCGTGCAGCTCCGCCTGCGCGCGCTTCGCGTCGGGAATCTCGACCTTGGCGAGCTGTGCGGTCTCCCGCCGGCTGGTACCGATCGGCTTGGTGCCATCGTTGATCAGCGCGGGATCGCGCACGACCGCGCGCCAGTGGTCGGCCGGGTCCGCGGCGGATGGCTGCGCTCGGGTGGTCACGCGGTCTGGCACGCTGACGCCGTATTGCTCCAGCCAGCGTGCGGCGAACCTGCGCGCGCCCTTCTCCGTCTTGTTGCCAGGCTCGTTGCCGTCGCCCTTCCAGTGTTCCGTTGCATGCTCGATCGTTGCCTTGCGCGCCTGGTTCAGCCACACGGTCGTGTTGCCTTCGTAGAGCTTCTGGCGCAGCGCGGCCACTTCGGCGGGCGTCATCCCTTGCGCGGCACCGATCCGCTCGACCTCCGCGAACAGCAGCTGATGCTGGTTCGCCAGCGTCTGGCGGTCGACGCGCTCGAACACGCGTGTGAGCGCATCGGCACCGTGCAGGCGGTCGATGATTTCGGGTCGCGCGCGGTTCTCGACGATCAGTTTCGCGAGTGCGCCGGTCAGGTCCTGGTTGCCGATGAAGTCGGCGCCGTGCGTGCCGAGCGACAGGCCGACGTGGACCCATTCGAGCCCCTCGCGCTCGAGCACGGCGCGCAACAGCTTCTCGTGCCCTGCGCCCGGCACCGATTCGGGCACTGCGTCCCAGCCGTGAAACGTGATCATCACGTTGGGCGCCGTCGTATCGGGATGTTCGTTCGACCACTTCTCGAGCGCCGTCATGACGCGCACGTAATCGTGGTATGCGTCGTTGGTGCCTGACTGGTACCGGTAGTCGGTGCCGGACACGAGCGCGCGCGATGGCGCCGTTTCGAGCCGGATCGCGAAGCCGGTGTGCGCCGCCTCGTCGAGCCAGCGATTCAGATGTGCGAGATGATCGAGCGCGAGTGCCGTCCCGTCCGTGCCCGGCGCCGGATGAATCATCCCGTTCTCGCCGTCGAACACGGCGTTCTTCTGTTCGCCGAGCGCCTTCACCGCGCGCAGGAAATCCGGATCGTGCGCCTTGCCGAGCACGGCCGCGAGCAGATGAGGATCGACCACGAGCGTGACGACCGGCGTCACACCGCCGTACTGCTCGACGATCTTGCGCATCAGCGCCGGATCGTCGCTCAGCGACAGCGGACGTGCCATCGGCACCATGCGGTCCTGCAATGCTTCGCTCGAGCGCGTGAAGAAATACCGGATCCGCCGGTCGGCGACGGTCGCCGCGCCCAAGCGCCGGGTGCGTGCGCGCAGCTTGCCGGGCACCGGCAGGAAGCGCGACGCCGACGTCGACACGTCGCGCCCGACGTACAGCTTGTTGAGCAGCGTGCGCCACATGCCCGGGTCGACCATCACGGCCTGCGGCTCGCCCTTCAGCACGAGATTCACTTTGCCGGCACGCTGCGCTTGCTTGTTGTAGGCCTCGATCTGGTCGTGCGTCGGGAAATACTGCTCGGTCTTCGCCGCACCATTGCGCAGGCTGAACGCGACGACGGTCGACGACGAGAGCCCAGGCTGGTACGGCTCGATCGACAGCGGCGCGGGTGCGGTGCCGCTGCGCCGCAAGCGCTGCAAGTCGTTGAGCACCTCGTTGTAACCGTGCCGCGTCCGGGCCGCGAGCGCCCTGAACGGCGCCGAATGCTGACCACGCGCTTCCGCGTCGGACAGCTGCTCGCGCAGCGCCTTCGCGCGCGCTTCGAGCGCCGCGATGCGCGTCGGCCGCGCACTCCGCAGGAACGCGCGCGGCGGCAACTGGGTGAGCAGGAAATGCACGTCCGTGCCGAACCGGTCGTTGCCGATCGGCATTTCGTCGAGCGGTACGCCCTGATGATGCGGGTTGTTGGCGTGCCGGACCGCGTCGAACCACCGCATCTCGCCGTTGCGCGCGGCGATCACGCCGACCGGATCGCCGAGCGCCTCGGCCACGGCGCCGTCCGTCCTGAACACGTAGATCACGTGCTGGTTGCCGTCAACCGCACCGTTGCGGATCGCAGTCAGCAGGTGCGGCACGCTGTTGCCGCTGAAATCGACCGCATTGAGCGCGGATGTGTGCGACGGCAGCAAATGCGGATCGACCGGCGGCCGCGTTGCCGTGTTGCTTTCACCGCCCTGCTCCGCGCGCTCGAGCGGCCGGCGAAGCGGCACCTTCGACTGGAAAAGATCGCCGAGCGAACGGTGCGGCGGTTTCTCTGCCGGGGTGGTTTCCTTCGCCGGCCGGAAGCCGCCGATTCGATCGACGGTTTCCGGCTTGACGTCGCTCACGACGAACCGGATGCCGCGCCGCGGCGAGCGCAGGACCGGAATGCCGCCCCTGCGCCGTCGCCGGAACACGGTGCGCAGATCCTGCTCGGGAACCTCGGTGTCGCCGAGCGGCGCTTTTTCGTAGTACTTCCATTCGTGGTTCGTGTTGCGCTCCGCGTAGCCGAGCACCTTGCCCGTCTCGTCTTCGACCACGTGAATCCAGCGCCGCTCTCCCTCGACGGCACGCACGGCCTGACGCGGCCGTTTGAAACCCGGTGCGTCGTGCAGTTTCGCCACGTCTGCGGCGAGCGCGGCGTCGACCGGATGACCCGACGCCGTCACGGACCACGACGACTTGCCGTCCCGCGTCTCGATCTTCGACGCGCCGCCGAACTGCATCAGCTCGTCGTGCGCCACCGGCGACACGAAGAAATCGAACTGACGGCGTGCCGTGCGCCCGCTGCTGCCGGTCTTCCCGAGCGCCTTGCGCAGCGCGCCCGGCACGCGCTTGCCGTCCAGCATCCGCACGGGGCCGAGCGCGCCGTGCTCGTCGGTCTCGAGCACCGCGACGAACGCCGGCGCCGCGTGTTCGGCGTCGGCGGCCGGCGCGTCGGTATGCGCGGTGATCAGCACGTGCGCGTTCGGGCCGAGCTGGCGGCCCAACCCGTCGAGCGTCGGCGCGCGCTGGCCATCGACGCGCGTGAGCGTGCGTCGGCCGAGGCTATCGAGCCACGTCGCGGCAACCGCCTGTGGATCGCTCGCTTCGGCCGCCGCGGCGCCCTGCGGCACGCCCGGCTGGCTCGCATGACCGGATACGGCGGCAGGCGCCGCCGCGCCGGACGATTCGCCGGCCGTACCGGCAAGGCGGCCGGCCGCCGGCCCCGCCGGGCCGATCGTCGGCCAGGTCGGGCGCCCGTCGGTCGCCCCGACCGCACGCATGCCGCCCGCATGCACGGCCGCATAGCCTTCCGGCAAGCCCGAGCGATCGATGCCGACGAGCCGGTACGACACCTCGCCGGTCGCCGCGTCGCGGGTGCGCACGACGTACATGTCGACACCGGCCGGCTTGACCAGCTCACCGCCATCGGGCGTCGTGATGCGCAGCGCGCGAGCCGGATCGTGGCCGAGCGCCGACAGCAGCACGACGTCGGTCGGTGCCTGGCCCTCGACCGCGGCGAGATTCGCTGACGCGCTGGCCGCGACACGTTCCTGCGGTGTGAGGTCGTCCCGTGCGAACGCGGTGCCGTCCGGCAACGCATCGGTGCGCACGTATGCGTGGTTCCGTGGGCCGGTATGCGCCGTATCGATTGCCTGCCCGAGATCGTCGTGCGCGATCGTCCGCGCGCCTTCCGGCAATGCGAGCCGGGCATCGGTCGACGAACGGGCCGGCGCGTGCGCGGCAGCGGTAGCCGGTGCATCGGGCACCGTGCCGCTGAACCGGAACCAGCCGTCCTCGGGATCGAGCGCACCGAAATCGGTGCCGCTGCCGAGCTCGATGCTGCCGTCGCGCATCACGAATTCCACGCGCAGGTTGGTCAGCCCGGCCGCGTCGAACGCCTGCATCACCCCGTCGATCACGCGGGTCGGTTCGGGGCCGTCGAGGAAGCCGCTCGGCCAGCGCTGACTCACCGTGCCGCCGGGTTGCGTCACGCGCGCCGCGTCGCCGATCACGCCGGGCCGTTCGGCCAGCGCGGTGCGGAACGGATGATCGAGCGTGACCGATTCGAACGTGTCGTCCGGAATCGCGGTGAAATCGTAGTCAGGATCGGCAAACGTCGGATCGGCCACGCGCGGCACCGTCGGGCGCGGCGGCGGATCGGCGAGCGGGCGCGACGCGGTACGGGCGGTCGTCGCGGCCGGTTCCGCGTCGCGTCCTGCGGGGAGCGCCGGCCGGCCCGCGCGTGCCGGATCGCCGCGGAAGCTTTGCATCGGCAGACGATCCTTGTCGACCTGGCCGGTCAGCCGCGTGCCGCGTACGGTGGTCGAACCGTCGGGCTCGACGAGCAGGATGTCCGGCGGCGCCCAGACCGATGTCGGCCGTCCGGTCAGCTCGGACAGGCGCTGCGCGAGTGCCGCCGCGAAGGTCGTGCTGGCCGCCCGTACTTGCCCGGGCGCGATGCGCAGCGGATCGTGCTTGTTCGATCCGCCGAAGCACGAATACAGCGTGACGTCCTGCCCCGGTTCGAGATACGGCGCCACGCGCTCGGCCACCTCGTCCGGCGTGAGCGGACGGCCTTCCGGGCCCAGCATCGCGTCGGCCGATATCCCGTGGCCGAACACGACGTGATGACCGGGCGGCGACATCAGCCCGCGCGCGCCGATCGGATGGAGTGGATCGTCGGACGGCATCAGCAGTGTATCGGCCGGGCGCAGGAACTCGGGATGTTGCGTCGCGTCGATGCCGGTCACGTCGTCGAACCCGGGCTGCAGCACCGACTGACCATGAACCGTCGTCGTGACGACGCCATCGTTGGCGATCCGGCGGTCCGTATAGACGCGGCTGGTCTTCGGATAGATTTTCTGCGTTTTCCCTGACAGGCTGTCGTCGGCCTCGGCTTCGGCGACCTGCTCGACGCGTGCGGCCCATTCGTCCGCCTTGTAGATCTGCCCCGGCCCGACTTCGACGACCGGAGTCGGCTCGTAGACGGGCGGTTCGCCCGGTTCCGCGTCGGGGGCGAGCCGCGGATGCGCGAGCCCGCCCGGCGTCACGTCCTGGCGTCCGCCATCGCCTTGCGAACCGCCCGCGCCGCGACGGCCGCTGTCCGAGTCCGGATCGATCTGCGCGTCGATCGCGCGCACCGGCTCGACCGGTGCATGGTCGTGCACGGCCGCCGGTTCGCCGCGCTGTGCGAATACCATCGGCGGGTCGCTCGCATCGGGCGCCTCGGGCAGATGCAGATAGAGCCGCGTCGCGACGTCGGGATCGTTTGCCGGCAGGACGATCTTGTCGTCGATCGGATGCAGTTCCAGCGCACCGGTGCCGCGCACCGAGTTGGACGTGATCGACGCGATCACGGGCACCTGCAGTTCGTACGCGAGCTCCTGCGCGAACGAATAACCGCCGGCACCGAGATAGCAGCCCGTCAGCAGCACGCCGTTGCCTTCCGTATAGGCCGGATCGTCGAGCAGCTTGCGCGCGAATTGCCGCGGCGAAATCGTCTTGCCGCCTTCCGTGACGGCGGCCGCGCTGTCCAGGGTCACGTCGCGCGGCGCCGTGCCGTGCGACTCGGCGATGTCGAACCCCGACACCTTCAGGAACTGCCGGGCGGTCGCGTGCCCGAGCAGGTTCACGACGTTCGAACCCGGCACGGGCCGCAGTTCCAGAGGATTGATCCGGACCGGCTGCGCGCCGCCCGGCGAGAATTTCCCGTTCACGTCGGGCTCGATCTCGAAGCGCGCAAGCCGTCGGCCCGGATTGGGGAGCGCCCGCCGCCATCCGGCCGCGTCGTCGTCGCCCAGCCGGCCGAATACCGGCGCCTGGATCAGATCCGCGAATTCCTGCAGCAACTCGGGATTGGCGCCGCTGCGCGGCCCCTCGAGCGCGATCGGCGTGCCCGGCGTATAGCCTTTCCACGCCAGTTCTTCCAGCGCATGCGTCATCTCGAGCGCGCTGGCCGACCGGCCGCTGCGCGGATTGATGATCGAGCCGCGTTTCGTCAACAGGCGCCACACGTACACGCCGATCGGCACGCGCGCGTCGCCCGTCGTGGCGCTGCCGCCCCAATGATTCGACACCGGGCGCGGCGCGACGCCGCTCCAGTCGACCGGATGCGCGCCCTGGTCGATGACCGCCAGCGCCGGCGAGAACCGGTACGTGCGCGGTTCGCCGCTGACCGAATGGTCCGGCACGCCGGCCTGATCGGGCGCGCCGGGTTCGATCAGGATGCCGCCCGTATAACCGGAGTCGGGGCTGCCGTCGGCCCGATAGCGCGGCGAACGCCATGCGACGAATCCGCTTGCGCCGTACACGTCCACGCCCAGCACGTTCGCGAGCAATTGCGCGAGCGGACTCACGCGCGTGCCGGCGCCGCACGCATAAAGAATGACCGGCGACTTGCCGTCCCAGCCGCTCTGGCGAATCAGCTCGGCCATGTCTTCGGCGCTCATCGCCTTGCCGGTCGCGCTCGCGAATGCATCGGCCCACGCATGCGCGTACACGGCGAAATAGCCGGGCGGCACCGGCATCAACGGCCGCTCGCCCGCCGGCAGCCGGTTCTCGGGCTGACTCGGGTTGTCCGAATAGATCGCGAGGTCGGCCTCGCGGCGCGGGTACGCGGCCCACTGCGTTTCGCTCATGCCGAATGGCGCGTTGATCACGTCGACGCGCCGGCCGCCCTCGTTGCGAATCAACGGCTTCTGCGGATCGAAGCCGCGCGGGTACACCACACGCAGCGCGCGGTCGTACGCATCGTTCATCGACAGCATGAACGCATCGCCGGCGTCGGTCAGCCCGACGTGGCCGACCACCGCTTCGGGCGGCACCGAGCCGTCCGCGGCGAGCGCCCCTTGATCGACCAGCGCGATCCGGTAGCGGCCGCCGGCCACGCCGTCGGCGCCGACCATCAGGGCGTCGTGATACGTCGTGTAGCGCGTCACGCCGATCGTGCCGTCTTCGTCGGGCGCAACCGCCGCACGCGCCTTCGCATCGTCGGCCGCGTTCGCGCGCCGCTGGTCCGCCCGCGCCGCGCTCATGTCGTCGACGATGTTGCCCTTTTCGGTCGCGGGCAGCCCGTCTTCCTCGGGGTTGCGCACGTTGCCTTCGGGATCCTCCAGCGCGTACACGTAGTACTCGACGTCCTCGAGCCGGTTGCCGCTCTCGATAATTCCTCCGACCACCTCGCTCAGCATCGCCGGATCGGCCGCGACATGCGCGGGGATCTCCCAGGACGCTGGATGCGCGCCGTTTGTCGGCATGCCGGCCCGAGCCGTCGATGCACCGTCGCCAGCCAGCGCGTCGGCGACGGCCGGCGTCGCTTCGCCGTCGGGCGCGAGCCGCGGCACGATCGCGGCGTCGTCCGGCGTGCCCTGCATGCGGTGCGCGCGCAACCACGCGGCGACGCGCGCCCGCAGCCCCTTGTCGGCCGGCGCGACCGTGCCGCCGTCGTCGGCCGGTTCGCCGAAGCTGTTCGCCTGCTCCTCCGCGTGCTGCCACGGGTTGCCGATCTCGCCGACCGCGAGACGCTGGTTCGCCAGTCCGTTGCCGTACAACGTATCGACGACGTTGATCGCGACCGGCCGCGACACCGTCGACGGTGCGGGCGTCTTCGTGATGGCTCGAATCGGCCGCTCCATCAGCGTGTGCGAACCGAGCCCCATCTGCGCGATGCCGATGCCGAGGTTGAGCAATTGCTGCGCGCGATCGGAATCGGACATCGCGTCCCAGTTCTTGACCAGCGACACGCCCTGGTCGGCCATCTGGTAGCCGCCGATCAGGCCGCCCGTGACATTGAATACGCCGGCCGTGCGGCCCGTCGTCTGCGCGAGCGACTGGAACGCGTCGGCTTCCTGCGTGAAACGGCCGACACTGGCCACGTCGGCCGCGGCGCCGTCGCCGCGCGATGCGGCCGTCAGCAGGTCGGAGACCCGCCCCGTCGTGCGCAGCAGCGACGATGCCTCCGCGAGCGACTTCGCCGCCACGCCGAGCCCGGCGCCGGCGAAGCCCGCGCCACTGCCGATCAGGCTGATCCAGTCGCCGCGCGCCTGTACGTTGCCGAAGCCGATCGACTGGCCGTGATCGCTCAGGTTCTTCAGGTCGCCGATCGCGGCAGGCACGCCGACGGCCATGCCCGCGCCGACGGCCGTCCACGCGGCACCGAGCATCAGGCCGCCGACCGGCGCCCCGATGCCGCTCGCGACCAGCACGACACCGCCGGCGGCGGCAAGAATGCCGGCACCCATTTCGAGGATGTGTTCGGCGTGCTGGTACCACTCGGTCTTGTGCGCGTCGATCGTTTCGTATTGCGAGAAACCGCCGGACGCCGGACCGTTCGTCAGGCTTTTCGGCACGTACAGCTTGCCGTCGTCGGACAGCGCATTGTTGTGCTGGTAGTCGTCGACGGTGTCGTACTTCCAGCCGCGATCGTCGATCAGCTTGTACTGGTCCGGATGTCCCTCCACCTGCACCTTGAAGAGCGCGCTCGGCGCGGTGCCGGTCCCCTTCGACACGTAGTAGATCGGCACCAGCGATACGACCGCGTGGTCGCCGCCGACCTTGCGGATCTGATCGACGACGTTCTGGATCATCTGCGTCGCGGCCGAATTCCTCGCGTACAGCGACTGGCTGTTGACCGCCGTGCCGTTCTGCAACTGCCCGTTGCTGACGATCAACTGTTCGAGCAGCGCCATCGACGGCACGTCGTTCCGGTCGGTCGGCGTCGCGCCCGGGTCGTCCGGCTGGATCCCGAGCCCGGCGCCGACGAAGTTCGTCATCTGATCGGAGCCGGTGGTGAACGTATAGGACTTGTCGTCGAAGTGCTTCTGGAAGTCGTCGAAATACGCCTTCAGCTGCTTGTCCGGATCGGCCTGGAACAGCTTGTAGCTGGCGCTGGCGGCGTCCTTGTTCTGCTTGTCCTGGGCACTCTTGGTGCCCTGGTCGTAACGCAGCTGGAAGTCGTTCGCGAAGCCCGAGCGGAACCGGTCGTCGTTCTGCATTTTTGACAGCAGCGCCTTCGACAACGACGGGTCGACGCCCGACGACAGCGCCTGCCGCACACCGTCGAACCCGTAGCCGGCATCGCTGCCGCGCAACGTATAGATCATCGTCTTCGCGTTGCCGTTGGCGTCGAGCAGCCAGCTCGCGACGTCGTCCTCGCGATGCACGGGCACGCCGCTCGCGGTCGGCTGCTGATCGGCGAGCCCGACCGCCGTGCTGAGGCCCTTGTAGAACTCGATGCCGTCGCCGTAAGGCTGCGGCGTGCCCGTGTTCGACTGCGTCCACTTGTTGCCGAAATCCTTCTCGACGGTATCGAGCACGACGCCCGCGAATTCGGGCGGGGCATTGGCGAGGATGTCCTGCATCCACTTGCCGGCCTTGTCGGCATTCATCCGGCCGTCGTAACGCGCCTGCATGCTGGCCTGGTCCGTCGCTTGCGAATCGGGCTTCTGCATCAGCGGATCGATCTGCGAATGGATGAAGTTCGCGTTGAAATGCGGCTGGCCCGCCTGCGTCCACAGCGTCTGGCGTTCGTCCAGCGAGAACGACGCGTTCATGTTGGTGTTCAGCACCTGAAGCGCCGCGCCCGGATTGCTGCCCGGATTCTCCATCAGTTGTGCGACCTGCTGCTTCGTATACTGCAGCCGCACGTCGGGCGCGGCGGCGAGCAGCAGCTTGATCTTCTGGTACCCGGGCTGGTTCTGGTCGGCGTGCGCCATTGCATACGCGAACACGCCGCCCGCCTGGTTGATCTGCGCGTTCAGGGCTTGCGCGTCCGATTCGCTCTTGCCGTCCGTGCTGACCGGAACACCCGTCAGCTTGACGAACGCCTCGGCGAGCGGATTCTGCTGGGCAAGCGTCTTCTCCTGCGGCGACAGTTTCGGGTCGTTCGGATCGACGGTCACACCGGTGTCCTGCAACAGCGCGAACGTGACCGGGTCGGACTGCGCGAGCTGTTTCATCTGCGGCGACAGCGACGGATCGTCGGGATTGATCGTCGCGATCGTGCGCTTGAGCTGGCTTTCCTCGCCCAGCGCGTCGACGAGCCCGGTGTACCACATGCCGTCGTGATTCTGCTTCACCGACGCGACGACCTGCTTCTGCTCGTCGGCCGTCACGTAGGTCAGCGCGGTGTCGTCGCCGCCCGTCACGACCTTGTCGTACTGGCTCTGCGCCTGCGACAGCTCCTGCGTGATGTCGGCCTCGTCGGCGCGGCGCAATCCGCCGGGCTCCTTCTGCCACGCCGCATAGTCGGCCTTCGCGTCGTTCAGGCGCAGCGTCGCGGCCGACGTGCTGTATTCGTGGCGCAACGCGGTGGTGAGCGCCGTGTATGCGTCGTCGGCGTTCGTGTCGGCCGTGGTGGCCGCCTGGCGCAGTTGCGCGCCGGTGTCGGGATCGGCGCGCCGGATGCCGCCCGGCAACGCGTTGTACTGCTGCACGTCAGCGTTCGCGGCCTGATCCTTCTGCATCGCCATCGCGAACTGGAACGCCTTCACGTTGGTCGCCCGCTCAGGCGCCGATTCGGCCGACACCGCCTTTTGCGCATCGTCGAGCACCGAGCCGAACACCGGATCGTTCGGCGACGCATTGCGCAGATCCGATGCCACGCCCGCGATCGCCTTATTCGTGTCGCCGCCGCCGTCCGCCGCGACGCGCATCTGGTTCTCGACGGCCGCCTGCACCGAGCCCCATGCGGCTTCGGCCTTCTTCACCTGGTTGTCGAGATCGGCCTGCGACGCGCCCTGGTCGTGCAGACGCTTGAGCGTCGCCATTTCGGCCTGCGCGAGCTGCAGCAGGCGCTGCGTCTCGGCCTGCGCGGCCGCGAGGGCCTGCTGTTCCGGCGTCTGGGCCGGCGGGGTGCTGCCTGCCCCGTTCTTCGGTGCCGGATCGTCGTCATTCTGCGGCTGCGGCACGTTCACCGGCCCGCCCCCGCCCACAGCCATCAACACCATGTCCATTCTCCCGCGGCATGCGTGACGTGCCGGCACAGCGGCAGACGGGCCACGCGCAATGGTCCATTGTGCAGAACGGGCACGCGTGAAAAAGTCGCGCATTACGTAGTCGCCGGCCGGGTTGCGGCAGCGCGGGCAGACTCCTGCTACGAACGGAATGAACCCGAAGCGGCAATTCGACCGTTGCCGCTTCGGGCGGCAAATTTTGCCGGGTGCCGCGCACGAGACCAGAAATACATGCCGCCGCCAACGAGCAACACACAACCTTGCGCGTTGGATCACCACCCCGACGACATCCGCCGCAGGCTCGTGAAAGTACCGACGCTCACGCTGAGCCGCCCCGGCCCTGCCGAATCCTTCCGCCCACGCGATGGTTCCATTGCGCGCCGATTCGACGGAAACACCCTGCATCGAAACGCCACGATTCCACGCGATTTCGCAGAGGACCTTTCCTGTGCAGCGGCTTAATCGACGGTCGCGCGATCTCCAATAATGGCCGCTCGATCAGTCGGCCGGCGCGCCGACGCGACCCACCGGCGATCGGGCCGGAGACCAACGATAAAAAATCCTATGCATTCCTATAAAACCATCCAGCCCGCCAACGCGCGCGTTGCCACGCCGCATGCCGTCCGCCGCGGCCGTCGTACCGGGGCGCTCCCGGGGACAGTGCTCGCCGCCTGCGCGGCCGGCCTGATTCCGTGCGTCGCGCACGCGCAGAGCAGCGTGACGCTGTACGGCCTGATCGATACGTCGATCACCTACGCGACCAACCAGCGTACGCAAGGTGCCGGTTCGCCCGGCAGCGGCAGCGTCGGGCTGACGAGCGGCGCGTTGAACGCGTCGCGCTGGGGGCTGCGCGGCCGCGAGGATCTCGGCGGCGGGATGGCGGCGGTCTTCACGCTCGAGAACGGCTTCACGGGCACGAACGGCAAGCTGTCGCAGAAAGGCGTCGACATGTTCGGCCGTCAGGCGTGGCTCGGCGTGAGCTCGCGCACGGCCGGCACGCTCACGTTCGGCCGCCAGTACGACCTGATCCTCGATTTCGTGACGCCGCTCGGCGCGTCGGGCCCCGGCTGGGGCGGCAACCTCGCGGTGCATCCGTACGACAACGACGACTCGAACCGCAACCTGCGCATCAACCACGCGGTGAAGTACACGAGCCCGACGTATCGCGGGCTGACGTTCGGCGCGTTGTACGGATTCTCGAACACGGCCGGCGCGTTCTCGAACAACGCCGTGTGGAGCGCGGGGCTCGGGTATGCGAACGGACCGCTGAAGCTCGGCGCCGGTTACCTGAAGATCAGCCGCGACCGCAATGCGCCGAATCCGGACGGCGCACTGAGCACGGTCGACGGCTCGGCAACGATCACGGGCGGCAACCAGCAGATCTGGGCCGTGGCCGGGCGCTATGCGTTCGGCCCGCATTCGGTCGGCGCCGCATGGTCGCACTCGGCCACCGACGGCGTGAGCGGCGTGCTCCAGGGCAGCGGCATCACCCCGCTGAAGGGCGAATCGCTCGTCTTCGACAACTTCACGGTCGATGGCCGCTACTTCGTCACGCCGGCGTTCAGCGTAGCCGCCGCGTACACGTATACGATGGGCCGTTTCGATACGCGCACCGGCCAGACGCGCCCGAAATGGAACCATGTGGTCACGCAGGCCGACTACGCGTTCTCGAAGCGCACGGACGCGTATCTCGAAGCCGTCTATCAAAGCGTGAGCGGCGGCAACGGCAATCCCGCGTTCAACGCGACCGTCTGGACGATGACGCCGTCAGCCAATAGCAACCAGCTGGTGGTCGCGCTCGGGTTGCGGCACAAGTTCTGACGACCCGGCGACACGACACGAGACGCGCCCGCACCGGCATGGCGCATCACGCATCGCCGCGCATGCCGCGGTTTCCGCGCAAGCAAGAATGCGTCCTGCGTCGTTCCCGTGTGAAAAATGCCGAGAAACTGGTCACGCTGTGACATTTTTCCTAATCTAGTTGCAGCGGCGCCGTGCTTCGGCGTTCCGGTCGAGACAATCTTTCATATGGCGCATCGCCGGCTTACGAAAGCGCATCGCGCACGGAAGCCGGCACTTTCGTGCCGTCTCGCCGGATGCGTGACGCGACAGTTCGCGCGCACCACGCTTTCCTCGCAGTCAACCGCAGGAGACGCACGATGAGCAAAACGAACCGATTTGCGGTCATGGCAGCCTTCGCGCTGCTGGCGGGTTGTCACCACGCGGCGAAAACGCCCGAGAACGCCGGGATGGCGCCGGCCCCATCGAGCGAAGCGGTCGCGACGGTGGCGGCGGACGATCTCAACAACCCGAACAGCCCGCTCGCGAAGCGCAGCGTCTACTTCGATTTCGACCAGTACTCCGTGAAGCCGGAATACCAGACGCTGCTGCAGGCGCACGCCGACTACCTGCGCAGCCACCCGTCGCGCCGCGTGCTGATCCAGGGCAACACCGACGAACGCGGGACGTCCGAATACAACCTCGCGCTCGGCCAACGCCGATCGCAAGCCGTGATGAGCGCACTGGAAACGCTGGGCGTGCAGGCGTCGCAACTCGAAGCGGTCAGCCTCGGCAAGGAAAAGCCGGTCGCGCTCGGCCACGACGAGGATTCGTGGGCGCAGAACCGCCGCGCCGATCTCGTCTATCGTTGACCGGATGCCGCCGCGACGGCGGCATTCCGGCTGCTCACCCTCCGTTGCCCGTGATACAGCGAATCTGCGGGGGCGCGCCGCGCCCCGGCTGCATGCGCGAGCGCCTGCCTCGCTCCATGTCGCCCTGTGCCGATACGCAAAAAGCATGGAATAAACCGCCCGCCGGAAACGTTTCGTCATCGCGCGGTCGCCGGTTCACGCGAACCATCCTGCCGCGCGGCCTTCTCGGCGAAAGGAGAGTGAAATGAATTCGGCAAGATTGGCCGCGGCGCTGCTCGCGGCACTGATGCTGGTGCTGTCGGCCGGATGTACGTCGTCGGGTGGCGGCGTATCGCCAGGCCCCGGGATGAGCCGGTATGGCGGCGCGGGCGGCAGCGGAGGCGGGGGTGGTGGCGGCGGAGGGGGCGGCTACTGAAGCACCGCCGGAAAGGCTCGAGCGGGGCGTTACGCACGAGCGCGGCCGAAAGCCGGCCACCTCGCGCGCGACGCCCCGCCGCGCCGCACGACTTACCGACGCATGGCCTTCACGTCGGCCGGCGTGACGCTCGCGGGCTGGCCGCCCCACGTCGCGCGCAAGTAGTTCGCGAGCTGCGCGAGTTCGTCGTCGCTCAGCGTGTGCGCGAAACCCGGCATCGGTTGCAGGTTCTCGAAGCCGGCGAACTTCTGCTCGTCGATGCCGTCGAGCATCGCGACCAGCAGGTTGCGCGCATCGCCCTGACGCAGCGTCGAATTGCCGTTCATCGGCACCGCCACGTGCGGCTTGCCTTCGCCGTCGAAACCATGACAGCCCGCGCACACCGCGAGATACACCGAGCGGCCGGCCGCGAGCTGCGCGGCATCGGCGGATACCGGCTTCACCGCCTGCGGCGCAGGCGGCGTATCGCCGAGCAGGTACACGGACAGCGCGCGCAGATCGTCCTTCGTCATGTATTGCGTGCTCAGGTGCACGACCGGATACATTTCGCCGAACGCCGAGCCTTGCGGCGCGATGCCGACGCCGAAGAACGTCTGCAGGTCGGTGCCCGTCCAGCCGCGCGCGGCGAGGCCGGCCGGCGTGATGTCCGGCGCGGCCACGCGGCCGAGCGCGGCGCCGGCGAACGGCTTCGCGCCGTCGAGCTGACCCGTGAACGCACGCGGCGTGTGGCATTCCGCGCAGTGGCCGAGCGCGCCCGCCAGATAGCGGCCGCGCTGCCAGTCGGCGGACTGGCCGGTCGATGCATCGGGCAGGCTGTCCTTCAGAAACACCATGTCCCAGAACACCATGCCGAAGCGCAGGTTGTACGGGAACTTGAGTTCGTGCGGGCGGTTTTCCTGAGCGACCGGCTTCACCGTCTTCAGGTACGCGTACATCGCGTCGGTGTCGGCGCGCGTGAGCTGCCGGTACGACGTATACGGCATCGACGGATACAGGCGCTTGGCCGGCGCCTTGCCGTCATGCAGCGCGGCGTAGAAGTCGTCCGCGCTCCAGCCGCCGATCCCGTGGTCCTTGTCGGGCGTGATGTTCGAGCCGTAGAACGTGCCGAACGGCGATTCGAGTGGCGCACCGCCGGCGAACGGCGCGCCGTCCTTCGCGGTGTGGCACGCCGCGCAGTCCGCGGCCTTCACGAGATAGCGACCGCGCGCGACCTGGTCGGCACCGGGCGCGCCGGAAGCCGCGCTCGAAGCCGGCGCGTCATGGCCGCCGCAGGCGGCGAGCAGCAGCGCGCAGGCGGCCGCGAGTGCCGGCAGGCCCGCGGCCCGCGCGGCACGATGGGCGAATGTGCGTTTCATGCGGCGTCCTTCACGAGTCCCGGCGTCGTCAGGATCACGTCCTTCACGGCTTCGTAATAGCGGACGTAACCGGTGCAGCGGCAGATGTGCGCGTTCAGCGCGTCGGTGATCGTGCGCTCGACGTCGGCCTTCGCGACCGGCTCGCGCTTCAGGCGTTCGATCAGCACCGTCGCCGCGTTGACGAAGCCCGGCGTGCAGTAGCCGCACTGGAAGCTGAAGTGCTCGAGGAACTTCTGCTGGATCGGCGACAGCTCGACCACTTCGCCGGCTTGGTTGCGCTTCGCGTGACCTTCGATCGTGCGGATCGAACGGCCGTGGAAGAAGTGCGCGCCGGTGATGCACGTGCGCATTTCCTCGCTCGTGCCGTCCGGCTTGTCGACGATCACGACGCACGCGTGACAGATGCCCTGCCCGCAACCGAGCCGCGAACCGGTGAGGCCCGCATACTCGTGCAGGAACTCGATCATCATCAGCCCTTCGGGCACCTGCATCGGGCCGACGGACTTGCCGTTGATGTTCACCGACAGCGGTTTCTGCTGAAGGCGGACGAGCGGACGCTCGACGGCGGCCGGTGCGGCAGCCGGTGCCGCGGGTGCCGGAGCGGCCGAAGCCGCGTTCGGCGCGGACGCGCTGGCGCTCGCGGCCGACGCGGCGGTTTGGGCGGTCGTCATGCGAGCACCTCCTGAATCTTTTGCGGGGTCACCGGCAAGTCGGTGAAACGATGGCCGATCGCGTGCGCGATGCCGTTCACGATCGCGCCGACGACGGGGATCATCACCACTTCGGCGACACCCTTCGGCGGATCGGTCTCGGACAGCGGCGGCAGGATGTCGCCCGTCTGCGACCACACCGCGACATCGGTCGCGCGCGGCAGCTGGTAGCGGTTGAAGTTCCACGTGCCGTTGCCGGGGCCGTCTTCGTAAAGCGGCAGGTACTCGTGCAGCGCATGGCCGATGCCCATCGCGAGGCCGCCCTGCAACTGGCCCGACACGAGCTGCGGCGAGATCTGGTTGCCGCACTCCATGATCGAGTGATGCGTGAGCAGCTCGACCTTGCCGGTCGCTTCGTGCACGGCCAGCTCGACGAGCGTGCCGACCGCCGTGTAGTACGTGACGGCCGCGTTGTTGCGGCTCGTCGGCGGGATGAACACGCGCTTGCGGTCCAGCACGCGATAGCCGTTCGCCGTCGGCGCCAGCGTGCCGTGCATCGCGGTCGCGCCGACCGGCGCGGCGGTGCCCGGCATCGGGCCGTCGTCGCCGGTCTTCGGCGCGCCGATCCGCAGCGACAGCCCGTCGATCGGCAGACGATCGACCGCGCCGCCCACGTCGAACTCGGCGTCGGTCCATTGCCAGCGGTTGAACACGTGTACGACGGCGCCGGTCGCCAGGCCGAGCGCATGCGCCTGCTTCGCGAGCTGCTCGAACGTCAGCGGCTCGAGGCCGTCGGCGGTCAGCTTGCCGTCGACCCAGCGCGCGTCCTGGATGCGGATCGTGTACGGCGCGGCCTGGCCGCCGCCGAGGCCGCGCGTCCAGATCGACATCGCGGCCGGCCACAGCCCGTAGCGGAACACCGCGCGCGCGGCTTCGCGCGTGCTGTGCGTGAAGTAGTACGCGGAGTTCGTCGCGCTCGACGGCGACGCATAGCCCGGCGACCAGCGCGGATTCGCGCTCAGCCGGTCCTGGTCGGCTTGCGACATCAGGTACGGATCGCCGCTCGTCTCGACCGGCAGATCGGGCCATTCGGTCACTGCGACGCGCACCTCGGTCGCCGGGCGACCGAGCCACTTCGCGACCGCGACGGCCTGCGACGTCGACATCCCGGTGCCGATCTCGGCAGCCGTGTGATGCAGCGACACCTTGCCGTTCTCGTCGAATTCGACTTTCGCGAACGATGCCTCGGCACCCGTGCCGAAATCCTTCTGCACGCACGCGAAGCCGACGCCGTAGCGCTTGCCCGGGTTCGCCGCCTCGAATTCGGCTTTGCGCGCCGCACGGCGCGTCCACAACGGATGCTGCCTCGCACGTTCCAGCACTTCGTCGACGCGCAGCGCGCCGGCGGGAATCGCGCCCTGCGTGTTCTTCATCCCCGAACGCAGCGCGTTGCGCAGGCGGAACTCGATCGGATCGAGGTTCAGCTGCGCGGCGATTTCGTCGACCGCCATCTCGGTCGCGGCCATGCTCTGCAGCGTGCCGTAGCCGCGCGCGGAGCCTGCGTCGATCGCGCGCGACGCGATCGCGACTGCCGCGAGGTCGCTCTTCGGGAAGTAGTAGATCGATTGCGCGGCCGTCGCGCCGACCATCGCCACCGACGGCGAGAAGTTCGAGCGCCCGCCGCCGTTCGCCTCGAAGTCGCCCTTGAACGACTGCATGAGACCCGTGTTGCGATCGACCGCGATCCGGTAATGCATCTTGAACGCGTGACGCTTCAGCGATGTCTGGAACTGCTCGTAGCGGTCGTTCGCGAACCGCACCGGGCGGCCGTCCGCGTACAGCGCGCAGACGAGGCCGTAGAACGGCACGTTGCAGTGATCCTTCGAGCCGTAGCCGACCGTGTAGCACGGATGCACGAACAGTTTCTTCACCGGGAAGCGGCATTTCGCGACCATCGCGGCCGCGTTCTCCGCCACTTCGAGCGGCGACTGCGTCGGCACGACGAGGTGCAGCGCCTGCGTCGCGGCGTCGTACCAGCAGTTCGCGTTGTCGGGTTCGAGCGCGGCGGTGTCGACCGACTGCGTGCTGTACGCGCGGTCGAACACGAGCCAGTCGGCCGGCGGATGGTCGAACTCGCTGGCGATCTGTCCGGCCAGGAACATGCCCTGCTCGTCGAGCTTGCCGTGCTCCTTGCCGTCCGGCCAGACCGGCAGGTGCTTGCGCATCATGCTCGGGAAGATCGGCGCATCCTTCAGGCTCGAATAGACGTCGTCGTCATAGGCCGTCTTGCCGCCTACCCGAACGAAGCGGAACGTGCCCCACGGATCGCGCTCGAGCGGGCCCGTGACCGCGCCGTAGCGGATCACGTCGTCGCGGAACTTGAGCGCGTTCTTCGCGAAGCGGAAGCGCGCGAAGTCGTGGTAGATGAGGATCGCGACCGCATGGCCGAGATACGCGGGCGTCTTGCCGGCGGGCAACAGCATGTCGTCGCCATAGAACGCCGGGAACGCGACGCCGTCGCGCGCGAGATCATCGGCCGTGACCACGCGGTCCGGCTTCAGTTCGTCGCCGAGCAGCGACAGGTCGAAGCCTTCGTAGGTGCGGTCGGCCTGCGTGACGCGGAGGATCAGCGCGTGCGACTGCTGCTGCGGCCAGTGCGGCATGTCGGCGGCACGCACGTCACGTGCGAACACTTTCGAGCCCGTGACTTTCGCGATGCCGTCGATGCGGAATTGGGGGATGCCGGTGACGCTATCCCATTTGACGGGCGTGAGGAGTTTTTCTTCGAAGAGCGCCGCGAACGCGCGGCTGCCGATGGGCGCGACATACACCGCGACGCCCGCCAGCACGCTGGCTTTCAGAAAACCCCGCCGTGACAGGCCGTGGTTTTTCATGTGGGGGGAACCTCCTGATGCGGCTCGGACGGCGATAGGGTGTCGCGGCGTTCGGAGCGGCGCGCATTCTGGCATTGTTTTGGATATATCGCCTATAGTATTTCCCACATGAAATACTTATTGAATTTCTTATAACGGGATTCACACGGGCTGCGGCGCCCGGTCGCGGGCGGCACACGTGCGCGACCGGGCGGTGTCGCGGCGGGCGTATCGATCGCCGCCGGACGATCGCGCGCCAGGGGCCTGCCATGTGCGGCGCGCGCCGAAACCGGTCCGCGGGCGACTGCCCGACATCGTCCCGTGGGCAACGACGCCTGCCCCCGCGTCGGCGAATGCGCACGGCGCACGCCGGCGTGGTCTGAGACGACTCGCCGACGCACCCGCACGTCACGCGCGGCCGGCGTTTCATGGTAATGTCGTGCGCATCCGGCTCGCCGGTCGCCCCGCCACGTGCCGTGCGGGGCGCTCGGCAATGCGCCGCATCGTGTCGAGGTCAAAATAGCCATGGCAGTCAAGGCAAGCCTCCTGAACGCCGTTCTCGCCACTCCCCCCTGCGGCAATCACCGCGTGACGGCCGGGCTACGCCCGTCGATGCTCGTCACGCTGTTCGAAGACGTACGCCCGATGGCGCTGTCCGGCCTCGCCAGCGCGTTCGTCGCGGCGATCGCGCTGATCCGGCTGCAACAACTCTGGTGTTTGGTGTGGCTCATCGTCGACGTCGGCCTGCTCGCCGCGCGACTCGCGATCGCACGCGCGTATGCAGTGCACCGTGCCGCCGGCGACGATCGCGCCGAATACTGGGCGCTGCGCTATGCGCCCGTGTCGCTTGCCGCGTGCTTCGTGCTCGGCCTCGGCGTGATGGGCTGCGTGGCGGCGCCCGACGCCGAGCTCGGCACGCTGTCGGTGATGGTCGCGGGCGGCGTGTTCGGCGGGATCGCGTCGCGCAATTCGGCGCTGCCGCGGCTCGCGATGACCCAGGTCACGCTCGGCGTCCTGCCGATCGGCCTCGGCGCGTTGCTGGTCGACCGGCCCGGCGCATGGCTGCTGCTGCCGCCGCTCGCGATCTATCTCGCGGCCATGCGCACGGTCGTCCAGCGTCATTACCGCGTGCTGGTCGCGCTGATCGCCGCGCGCCAGCGCAACGCCGAGCTCGTCGCGCGCTTCGACGCCGCCCTCACCTACATGCCGCACGGCCTGTGCATGATCGACGGCGAGAGCCGCGTGATCGTCGCGAACCGTCGCACCGCGCAATTGTTCGGCTCGCCACGCGAGATCATGCTCGATACGCCGCTACCCGACGTCGTCGCGGCGCTCGGCGCGAACGCGGTGACCGATTCCGACGGTGCAGGTCTCGCCGTGCAATGCGACGTCTGGCTGAACCATGACGAACCGGTGCCGCTCGACATCACGCTCGCCGACGGCCGACAGCTGGAACTGACACGCCATCGCGTGCCGGACGGCAACGCGGTGGTCATCGTCGAGGACGTCACCACGCGCCGCCGCAGCGAGCAGCACATCCGGCACCTCGCGCGACACGACGCGCTGACGGGATTGCCGAACCGCCACGAACTGCATGCGCAACTCAAGCGGATGCTCGCGCATCGGCCGCGCCTGCCGGGCGCCACGCTCGCCGTCATGTATCTCGACCTCGACGGCTTCAAGGCAATCAACGACCGGTTCGGCCACCAGGCCGGCGATGAAGTGCTCACGCAGGTCGCCGAGCGGCTCGGCAAAACTCTGCCGCCCGGCGAGCTCGCGGCGCGGATCGGCGGCGACGAGTTCGTCGTCGCGCTCGACGCCACCACCATGCAGGCCTGCTCGCTCCTCGCCGCGCGGATCATCCGGCAGATCTCGGCGCCGTACGCGCTGTCGATCGGCGAGACCGTCAGCTTCGGGATCAGCATCGGCATCGCGCTCGACGACGGGCACGGCTCCGCCGACGAACTGATCCGGCAGGCCGACAGCGCGCTGTACGAAGCGAAGTCGGCCGGCAAGGGAATCTACCGCTTCTATTCGGCAGGAAGCAGGCGCGTGGCGCCCGCGACCACGAGCTAAGCGCGCGCGTTCGTTGACGCCGACGGCCTCCGCGCTTTACTGCGTGCCCCTCCCGCGCGTCCCTTTTCGCTTCCCCGCGATTGATTCCCGAAACGCGTCGCGTGGCTCGGCGCATACGCGCACGTGTTCCGCCGCGCTCGCCCGTGTCACGTGACGTGTTCCGTAACATCGGCCCGCACCGCGCGTCACGTTCGCCGCAGAAGCCCGCACGATCGGTGCGGCAAGCGGATTTTCGCGGCTGGCACCCTTATTGCTCCTTGACTGGGAAACAGGATGTCAGGGAGCCCACACATGAATACCGTCGAAGTCCTCAGCCGTGCGGAAGCGAGCGATCAACTTGACGTGATCGACGGCGCCTCGCTGATCCGGCGGCTCGTTTCCGATCACCGCGCGCCCGCCGCGCGTGAAGCCGCGTGTGTCGACAATCCGCCGCTGACGCTGTACGGCGCATTTCGCCAGGGCGTCACCGATCACGCGGCGCGACGCGCAAATCCCTATCGCGCCGGCAGCCGTTTCTGGGCGCTGTGGGAAGAAGGCCGTATCGAAGCTGAAACATCCGGTCGCTGAAGCGATCGCGCGCGCCGGCCCCGTTGCGACAAGGGGCCCGACGCGAAACACGGCGTGCGCGGGCGGCCGCGCGCCGGCATGCGTATCACCGCTGCAACATCGCGTGCGGCTGCTCGGATGGCGCATGTCGCAGGTTCGCGCGCGGGCCGCTTGACAGCGTCCGGCATCGCCCACGTCGCGCACGCCGCGCGGCGGCCGTTTCCCGATAAGATGGCAGATTCCGTTCATCGAACGATGCCGCCATGACCGCTTCCTCCTCCCACCGAAATCCCATCCACTGCGAAATCGATCTCGATGCACAAGGCAAGCATGCGGGCTACCTGCGCCTGCCGCATTCCGTGCATCGCTCCGCATACGGCTGGCTGCCGATCCCGATCGCGTCGATCCGCAATGGCGACGGCCCGGTCGCGCTCGTGATGGCCGGCAACCACGGCGACGAATACGAAGGCCAGATCATCGTGTCGCAGCTGATGCGCGAGATCGATCCGGAGATGGTGAGCGGGCAACTGATCCTGCTGCCGATGGCGAATTTCCCCGCGGCCGATGCAGGCTTGCGCGTGTCGCC
This sequence comes from Burkholderia sp. Bp9012, assembly GCF_003853825.1. Lineage (NCBI taxonomy): Bacteria > Pseudomonadati > Pseudomonadota > Betaproteobacteria > Burkholderiales > Burkholderiaceae > Burkholderia > Burkholderia sp. Bp9012. Next base: position 28,582 of record NZ_QTQA01000005.1, read on the forward strand.
GCTCGACGAAGGCAACCTGAATCGCAGCTTCCCCGGCGACCCGACCGGCACGCCGACGCAGATGATCGCGCATTACATCGAGCATGCGCTGCTGTCGCGCGCGCAGTATCTGGTCGACCTGCATTCGGGCGGCAGCTCGCTGCTGTACCAGGGCGGCAACATGCTCGCGATCGACCCGCTCGACGACGACGAGGCGGCGAAGCTCAACGGGCTGCTGGTCGCGTTCGGGCTGCCGAACGCGCTGCTGCACGCGCCGAACCCGGTGCACTCGGCATCGGCCGCGCGCCGGCAGGGCGCGATCTCGATCGTGACCGAGCTCGGCGGCGCGGGGATGGCCGATCCGTCGCTGATCCGGCTCGGCCGCCACGGGCTGCTGCACTACCTCGGCCATATCGGCCTGCTGCACGGCGCGCTCGTGCCCGACGCGCCGCCGACCGTCACGCGCTTCCTGCGCGTCGACGGCGATCGCCACTTCGTCTACGCGTACGAGCGCGGGCTGTACGAACCGCTCGTCGAACTCGGCGACCAGGTGAAGGCCGGCCAGCCGGCCGCGTGGGTGCACTTCCCCGACACGCCGCTGCGCGAACCGGTGCTGCACCGCTTCAAGGGCGACGGCGAAGTGGTGTGCAAGCGCGTGCCCGCGCAGGTGCGGCGCGGCGATTGCCTGTTTCAGCTGGCGGAGGCGTCGACGCCGCCGCGCGTCATCGGGTGATACGCCTGATCGACACCGGTTTCTCCGCCCACCCCACTCCCCCTGCAAGCCTTCTGACGCACCCCGCGAAATCCTTATCGAAATTGCTTCGTTCGTCTTTGCCGGTCGCGCCGCTAACGTGTTCGAAACGGCGGCGGCACGCCGGATGCAGCGCAGGAAGCACCGTGGCCGCCGTCATCACGACAACCGCGTCGCGATAACGGAACAGACCGGGCGGGCCCCGTGGCCCGCCCCCGCCAGGAACGTCCGCATCGCGCGCCCTTCGCGATGCCCATGGCCACGAACGACCGCCTCATCGACACGACGCCGCTCGACGTCCGCGCCCAGCCGCTGATCGACGCGCTGATCGACGAATACGCGACGCGCTACGACGCGTACCGCCCCGACAGCCGTGCGTCCGCACGCGACGAACTCGCGCGCTACCCGGCCGAGCTGTTCGCGCCGCCCGAAGGCGCGTTTGTGCTGCTGCTGCGCGACGGCGAAACGATCGGCGGCGGCGCGTTCAAGCGCTACGACGCGCAGACCGCCGAACTCAAACGCATCTGGACCCGCGCGGACCTGCGCCGACAGGGGCTCGCGCGCCTGATCGTCGACGCACTCGAACTGCGCGCCGCGCAGCAGGGCTATCGACGCGTGTACCTGACCACCGGCTTTCGCCAGCCCGAAGCGTGGGCGCTGTACGACCGCACCGGCTATACGCGGCTGTTCGATTCGTCGATCGACCCGGAAGCGTATTTCCACCTGCGCTTCGGCAAGGATCTCGCCGATCCGTCGCGCACGTCGACGCTCGCCGACCTGCGGGCGCCGCTGCCCGAGGCCGTGCTGCCGCGCTGAACGCCCCGCGCCATCCGATTCCGCTCTCCCGTTCCCCAAGACACGACGACAACAGGACACATCCATGCAACGAGCCGTACCCTTCACGCCGCGCGCAATCCGCACGCTGGCCGCCGCGCTGATCGGCGTGACCGCGATCGCCGCGGCCGCCGCGACCTTCGACCTGAGCCCCGAGCAACGCGGCCGCCCGCGCGGTGCGGCCGATGCGGCCGTCGAGCGCGCGGTGCCCGCGTCGTTCAGGTTCGCCGAGGCCGGCACGCTGACGATCGGCGTCGCGCCGAGCCTGCCGCCGATCAGTTCGTATGCGACCGACGCGCGCACGGTGATCGGCTTTGACGCGGACGTCGGCCAGCTCGTGTCCGACAGCCTCGGCCGCAAGCTGAAGATCGTCCCGCTTGCGTGGGCCGACTGGCCGCTCGCGCTCGAATCGGGGAAAGTCGACGCGGTGATCTCGAACGTCACCGTCACCGAGGAGCGCAAGCAGAAGTTCGATTTCTCGACCTACCGCAAGGACCAGGTCGGCTTCTACGTGCGCATCGACAGCAAGATCCAGTCGATCCGCGAGCCGAAGGACGTCGCGGGGCTGCGCATCGTCACCGATGCCGGCACCAACCAGGAAAAGATCCTGCTCGCGTGGGATCGCGAGAACGTCGCGCACGGCCTGAAGCCCGTGCAGGTCCAGTACTACGACGACCAGGCGATGCGGATCGTCGCCGTGCAGTCGGGCCGCGCCGATGCCGTGTTCAGCGTGAACTCGGTGCTCGCCTACCAGAGCGCGCAGCAGGGCAAGACGCGCCTCGTTGGCGCAATCAGCGGCGGCTGGCCGCGCACGGCCGACATCGCGATCGCGACGCGCCGCGGCAGCGGGCTCGCCGATCCGCTGACGATCGCGCTGAACGGGCTGATCAGGAACGGCCGCTATCAGCAGATTCTCGATCGCTGGAACCTCGCCTCCGAAGCGATCGACCAGTCGCGCACGAATCCGCCGGGCTTGCCGAAGATCTGAGCGCCGCCCGTCCACGCCCTCGCCGGAACGCCGACACCATGTCTTATTCGCTTTCATTGCTGGACAAAAGCCCGATCGCCGACGGCGCGACCGCCGCCGACGCGCTGCGCTTCACGACCACCCTCGCGCGACGCGCCGAACAGCTCGGCTACGAGCGCTTCTGGATTGCCGAGCATCACGGCGCGCCGGGCTTCGCGAGCTCCGCGCCCGAGATCGTCGTCGCGCACCTGCTCGCGCACACGTCGCGCATTCGCGTCGGTTCCGGCGGCGTGATGCTGCAACACTACAGCCCGTTCAAGGTCGCCGAGTCGTTCAAGCTGCTTGCCGCGCTCGGGCCAGGCCGCGTCGATCTCGGCATCGGCAAGGCGCCCGGCGGGCTACCGCTGACCACGCGTGCGCTTCAGTGGTTTCACGACAAGGCGAAGAAGCCCGACTTCGCGGGCCAGCTCGCGGAACTCGACGCGTTCCTCGGCTGGGGCGTCGCCGAAGACCATCCGCTCGCCGGCGCCGTCGCGATGCCGGTGCCGCCGCACGCGCCCGAACGCATCCTGCTCGGCGGCTCGCCCGATAGCGGCGCGCTCGCCGCCCGCCACGGCTGGCGCTTCTGCTACGCGGGGCACTTCAACGGCGACGACGCGAACCTCGAACGTTCGCTGGCCGCGTACCGCGACGCGGGCGGCACACGCCCGATCGTCGCGCTGTACGCCGTCGCCGCGCCGACCCGCGACGAAGCCGAGCAACTGATCGGCCCGCTGAAGATCTTCAAGCTGCAATTCGCCGGCGGCCAGAGCTTCAACCTGGCGAGCGCGCACGCCGCCGCCGAATTCGCGCGGCAGAGCGGCGCGTCCGACTACCGGATCGACGAGTTGCGTCCGACCGTGCTGGCCGATACGCCGGAGCGCGTGCACCGCGCGCTCGACGCGCTGAGCCGGCGGCTCGACGTCGATGCATTCGTGATCGACTCGCCGGTGACCGACTACGCGGCGCGGCTCGCGTCTGCCGAATGGCTCGGCGGCGCGCAGTCGATCACGCCCGTGCAGGCGGCCCTCGCCGCCGAACGTTTCCCTTCCCCCGACCAGAACGCGTGACGCGCCCATGACGACCCGACGATCGATTCCCTTCGGCCTGATGCTGCAAGGCGCAGGCAGCCACATGAACGCATGGCGGCATCCGAGCAACCCGCCGGACGCGAGCATCAACCTCGACTTCGCGATCGGCATCGCGCGCAAGGCGGAAGCCGCCGGCATCGCATTCGCGTTCGTCGCGGACGGCCTCTACATCAACGAGAAGTCGATCCCGCACTTCCTGAACCGCTTCGAGCCGCTCACCGTGCTGTCGGCGCTCGCGGTCGCGACGAAGAAGATCGGCCTCGCGGGCACGATCTCGACGTCGTACAGCGAGCCGTTCACGGTCGCGCGTCAGCTCGCGTCGCTCGACGCGATCAGCGGCGGGCGCGCGGGCTGGAACGTCGTGACGACGCCGCTCGAAGGCACCGCGAAGAATTTCGGCAAGGCGCATCCCGATCACGAACTGCGCTACGAAATCGCCGACGAATACCTCGACGTCGTGCAGGGGCTGTGGGACAGCTGGGACGACGACGCGTTCGTGCGCGATCGCGCGACCGGGCGCTTCTTCGATCGCGACAAGCTGCATACGCTCGACCACCACGGCCGCTTCTTCCAGGTTGCCGGTCCGCTGAACATCCAGCGCTCGCCGCAGGGGCAGCCGGTGATCTTCCAGGCCGGCTCGTCCGACACCGGCATCGGGCTCGCGGGCAAGTATGCGGACGCCGTGTTCACGCATTCGCCGTCGCTCGACGAAACGGCCGCGTTCACGCGGCGCGTGAAGCAAAGCGCGGTCGAGCACGGGCGGCAGCCGGGCGACGTGAAGATCTTCCCCGGCGTCGGGCCGATCGTCGGCCGCACGGCGGCCGAGGCGGAAGACAAATACCAGGCGATTCGCGACCTCCTGACGATCGACGAGGCGCTCGCGTATCTCGGCCGCTATTTCGATCACCACGATTTCACGCAGTACGCGCTCGACGCGCCGTTCCCCGAACTCGGCGACATCGGTCGCAACAGCTTCCGCTCGACCACCGACCGGATCAAGGCCGACGCGAAGCGCAAGCACCTCACGCTGCGCGAGACGGCACTCGCCGTCGCGACGCCGCGACCGAACTTCATCGGCACGGCCGAGCACGTCGCCGACGAGCTGATCCGCTGGCACGACGCCGGTGCCGGCGACGGCTTCATCCTCGGCTTCCCGGTGCAGGCCCAGGGCGTCGACGACTTCGTCGAACTCGTGATTCCGGTGCTCGAGGCGCGCGGCCGCTACCGCCGCGACCTGCCGGGCAGCACGCTGCGCGACCACCTCGGCCTGCCGCGCAAGGCGAGCCGCCATGCGGCGCCCGGCGCGGTGCAACAACACGGCGACGCGGCCGAAGCGCACGCCTGACGCCGGCGCTGCGCCTCGCCCGCCGCACCCGGCCAACTCGATCGAGGACCCTCACCGACATGAGCGACACGACACATCTCGGCGGCGCGCTGCCGCTTGCTTCCTCCCACGCCCGAGACGCCGGCACGCGCCCGCGGATCGTGCCGGCCCGGCACCGGTCGCGCACGGTCGGCGCCGTGCTCGCGCTCGTGCTGATCGCGCTCGCGCTGCATTCGATTCTCGGCAACCCGCAATGGGGCTGGCCCGTGTTCGCCGAATGGTTCCTGTCGCCGCCGGTGCTGTCCGGGCTCGCGCGCACGCTGGTGCTGACGCTCCTCGGCGCGGTGTTCGGCTTCGCGCTCGGCGCGCTGGTCGCGCTGGCCCGGCTGTCGCGCTCGCGCCTGCTCGCCGCGAGCGCGTGGACGTTCGTGTGGCTGTTCCGGTCGATTCCGCTGATCGTGCTGCTGCTGATCCTCAACAACCTCGGCTACCTGTACGAACACGTGCGGCTCGGCGTGCCGTTCACCAACATCGTGTGGTTCGACACGCCGACCACCGACCTGATCAGCCCGTTCCTCGCGGCCGTGCTCGGTCTCACGCTGAACCACGCGGCGTTTTCCGCGGAAGTGATTCGCGGCGGCATTCTCGCGGTCGACCAGGGGCAGCTCGAAGCGGCCGCCGCGCTCGGCTTGCCGCGCGGCCGCCAGACCACGCGGATCGTGTTGCCGCAGGCGATGCGCGCGATCCTGCCGACCGCGTTCAACGACCTGATCACGCTCGCGAAAGGCACGTCGATGGTCTACGTGCTCGCGATGCCCGAACTGTTCTACACGGTGCAGGTCATCTATCGCCGCAATCTCGAGGTGATTCCGCTGCTGATGGTCGCGACCGTCTGGTACCTGATCATCCTGACCGTGCTGTCCGCGATCCAGGTCCAGGTCGAGCGTCACTATGCGCGCGGCGCGCTGCGCAATCCGCCGCCGTCGGCGCTGACGTTCCTGCTGGCGCGCATCGGTGCGCTGCGGCGGCGTGCGGCGACACGCAGCGCAACGGCCGATGCGACGCTTCAGGGCACGACCGCTGACGCGCCCGTGCCGCGCACCGGCGGCGAAGTCGCCGTGCACAACGTGTCGAAGCAGTTCGGCACGCAGCGCGTGCTCGACAACGTGTCGTTCGTCGCGCCGCGCGGCAGCGTGACGGTGATCGTCGGGCCGTCCGGCTCCGGCAAGTCGACGCTGCTGCGCACGATCAACCATCTCGAACGCATCGACGACGGCTTCATCGACATCGACGGCGAGCTGATCGGCTATCGGCGCGACGGCGACGCGCTGCACGAGCTGAAGGAGCGCGACGTGCTGAAGCGGCGCACGGCGGTCGGGATGGTGTTCCAGAACTTCAACCTGTTTCCGCACCTGACGGTGCTCGAGAACCTCATCGAGGCGCCGGTCGCCGTCGGCGGCGTCACGCGCGAGGCGGCCGAGCGCACCGCGCGCACGCTGCTCGCGCGCGTCGGCCTCGCGGACAAGGCCGATGCGTACCCGCGCCAGCTGTCGGGCGGCCAGCAGCAGCGCGTCGCGATCGCGCGGGCGCTCGCGTTGCGCCCGAAGGTGCTGCTGTTCGACGAGCCGACGTCGGCGCTCGATCCCGAACTGGTCAACGAAGTGCTCGACGTGATCAAGGAGCTGGCGCGTTCGGGCACCACGCTCGTGATCGTCACACACGAGATCGGCTTCGCGCGCGAAGTCGCGGACCACGTGCTGTTCATGGAGCGCGGCCGCATCGTCGAGTCGGGCCCGCCCGCCGTCGTGCTCGACGCGCCGGCCCATCCGCGCACGCGCGCGTTCCTGTCGCGGGTGCTCTGATGCGCGCCGCTCACGACCTCCGAGGCAACCGACGATGATCGACCGACGCCAGTTCATGACCGCCACGCTGGCGGCCGCCGCCGGCCTCCCGTGGCACGCGGCCGACGCCGCCGCGACGGCCGACCTCGATCCGCGCCAGGCCGGCCGGATCCGCGCGTCGCGCGACGATGCGGCGATTCGTGCGGCAAGCAGCTACCGCTGGGTACGCGACGGAGCCTTCACGGTCGCGATTTCTCCGCACGCGCCACCGGTGTCGACCTATGCGACCGACGCACGCACCGTGGTCGGGGCCGATCCCGACTATGCGCAGCTCGTCGCCGACGCGCTCGGCCGCACGCTGGTGCTGGTGCCGATCGCGTGGGCAGACTGGCCCCTCGGGCTCACGTCGGGCAAGTACGATGCCGTGATCTCGAACGTCGGCGTGACCGAGAAGCGCAAGGAGAAATACGATTTCACGACCTATCGGCTCGGGCTGCACGGCTTCTACGTGCGCACCGCGAGTCCGATCGCGAAGATTGCCGAGCCGAAGGATGTCGCGGGCCTGCGCATCATCACGGGTGCGGGCACGAGCCAGGAGCGCATCCTGCTCGAATGGAGCCGGCGCAATGTCGCGCAGGGGCTGAAGGCGACCGAACTGCTCTATTTCGACGACGATGCGGCCGCCCGCGTCGCGCTGCTGTCGGGCCGCGCCGATGCCGAGCTGAACCCGAATGCGTCGCTGGCTTACGAGGCCGCGCGCGACGGCAGGATTCGCCGGGTCGGCGTCGTCAACGCGGGCTGGCCGGCGAATGCGGATGTCGCGATCGCGACGCGTCGCGGCAGCGGGCTCGCGCCGGCGCTGACGCTCGCGACGAACGCGCTCATCGGCAACGGCCGCTACGGGCAGGCGCTGGCGCGCTGGGGGTTGCAGAGCGAGGCGGTCGCGCGCGCGGAGACGAATCCGCCTGGGTTGCCGTCGTTCTGACTCGATGCGCCGACCCGTGAAATGAAATCGCCCCGGCATTCCGCGATCGACATGCCGGGGCGAAACGACAAGACAACCTTCGCCGCCTACGCCGTCACCGCCTCGTGATACCGGTCGAGTTCCGCGACATGCGCGTGAATCGCCGGAATCAGATCGCGCCCATAGGCCAGCGCATCGTCGAGCGGATCGAAACCGCGAATCAGGAACGTCGACACGCCGAGCCGGTAATACGCGCCGAGCGCCCGCGCAACCTGTTCCGGCGTGCCGACGAGCGCGGTCGAATTCCAGCGCGCGCCGGTCAGGTTCGCGACGCCCATCCACAACCGCTCGTCGAGCACGTCGCCCTGCGCGGCCGCGGCCATCAACCGTTGCGAGCCCGCATTCTGCGGTGCGTGACCGTCGATCGGCTGGCCGTTCGCGAGCCGCGCCGCGCGCACGCGCGCACGGATCCGCTCGGCTTTTTCCCACGCGGCGGCTTCGGTGCTCGCGACGATCGGCCGGAACGACACGCTGATGCGCGGCGCGCGTCCGAACGGCGCCGCGGCGGCCCGCACGCGCGCGATCTGCTCGCGCACCGCGGCGAGCGGCTCGCCCCACGTCATGTAGACGTCCGCGTGTTGCCCGGCCACCGCCAGCGCGGCCGGCGACGAACCGCCGAAATAGATCGGCACGTGCGGGCGCTGCGCGCCCTTCACGACCGGCGACGCACCGCGCAGCCGATAGAACGCGCCGTCGTGATCGACCGGCGCGTCGGCGAGCCAGATGCGTTTCAGCACGTCGAGATATTCGCCGGTGCGACGATAGCGTGCGTCGTGCGGCACGAAATCGCCGTCGCGCTGCAGATCGGCATCGTCGCCGCCCGACACGACGTTCAGCGCGAGCCGGCCGCCGCTGAACACGTCGAGCGTGGCGATCTGCCGCGCGGCCGCCGACGGCACGATCACGCCCGGCCGGTGCGCGAGCAGGATGCGGATGCGTTCGGTCGCGGCGGCCGCGAACGACGCGACGATGAAACCATCCGCCGCGTTGCTGAAATGGCCGACCAGGATCTGGTCGAAGCCGGCGGCTTCGTGCGCCTGCGCGAAGCGCCGCACGTAGTCGGGCTGAACGGCGGCGCCGCCCGGTACGTCGACCTCCGCGCCGGGCGTCGCGGTGATCATGCCGATGATGTCGACGGGCATGTCGGGTTGTCCTTCTGATGGTGGATCGGAACGGGCGGGCGTGGCGGCACGGTCACTGCGCGGCGGCCGTCTTTTGCGCGGGCGCCGCGAATGCGCCCGCATACGACCGGTCGAGCAGCTTCGCCGTGTCGTAGGCGGCCGGAATCACGCCGGCCTTGTGCAGGAAGTCGGCCGTGTTCTGCGCGTCCTTCGCGGCCGTGTCGTCGACGGGGCCCACGCGCTGGTGCGCGTTGTCGAGCCAGCGGTACGCGACGTCCGGCTCGAGCTTCGCGCGCTTCGCCCACAGGTCGGCATACTCGCGCGGATGACTGTCGACCCACTGGCGTGCGGCCACCACGCGCTTCAGGAAATCGGTGATCTCCGCGCGCCTGGCCGTAGCCGCCTGCTCGTTCGCCGCGACGAAGCTCAGCGCGGGCATCAGGCCCTGCGCGGTCGTCACCGGCCGCGCGCCTTGCCGCAGCGCGAGCGTGCTGACGAACGGCTCCCACAGCGACACGGCGTCGACCGAGCCGTTCGCGAGCGCGTTGGTCGCATCGATCGGCATCAGGTAAGCGTACTTGACGGAATCCGCGCGCAGGCCAGCGTGTTCGAGCGCGCGCAGCACGAGCTGCTGGCTCCATGCGCCGCGCCAAACGGCCACGGTCTTGCCCTGCAGGTCGGCGACGGTGCGCACCGGCGAGTTCTTCGGCACGAGGATCGCGACGCCGTCGAGGCTCTGCCGCGACACCGCGATCACTTTCACCGGCGCGCCGCGCGCGGCCAGCGTGAGCAGCGCGGAATCGCCGAGGAAGCCGATGTCGATCGCATTGCCGTTCAGGCTTTCGGCAACGGGCGCGGCGGCCTGGAAGTGCTTCCACTCGATCGTGTAAGGCAGGTCCTTCAGCACGCCGGACGCCTCCATCGACGCCTGGATGTTGAAGTAGTTCTGTTCACCGACGCGCAGCGTGACGGTGTCTTTGGCGATGCCCGGCTGCGCGGCGAGCGCGAGCAGCAGCGCCGTGACGATTCGGCTCAACAACGTGATCTCCCCGGTGGTTGGCGGACGGCCGCGCGACGGCGTCGCCCTTGGGTCCGCTTGCCGCGACGGCCGGCGCACGGATGGAACCGATGAAGATAAGGCGATCCGCTTCATGAGACAAACGCAATATTCTTCTATGCAAAGATGCAAATGTTTTATGGATGAGTCGCCACGAAGCGACGCCGGCCGCCACGCGTCGCGCAACGCCGTTCGAATGATTCCTCGATAGATATTTCGTGCGCGAAATAAATCACGAACTATATTTCGCATACGAAATAACTTCCCGAATGAGGATCGCCATGACGTCAGACCCCGTGGAGTTTTGCGCCGCCGACGGCTATACGCTGCGCGGCACGCGGTGGTTGCCGGACACGCCGCCGCGCGCGCTGGTGTTGATCCATCCGGCCACCGCCGTGCCGGAGCGGCTGTACGCGGGCTTCGCGCGCTTCCTGACCGAACGCGGCTTCGCGGCGCTGACCTACAACTATCGCGGCATCGGTGCGTCGCGGCCCGCGCGGCTGAGCGCGCTGCAGGCTCGCATGCGCGACTGGGTCGAACTCGACGTGGGCGCCGCGATCGCGTGGGCGCGCGACGCGTACGCAGGGTTGCCGCTGCTGGCGGTCGGGCATAGCGTCGGCGGTCACGCGATCGGGCTGTCGGCCGGCACCGCGCACCTGCGCGCGGCCGTGCTCGTCGCCGCGCACGCGGGCAGCACGCGGCTGATTTCCCGCGCGGCCGAGCGGCTGAAGGTGCGGCTGATCCTGCGCGTGCTCGGCCCGCTCGCGTCCGCGCTGCTCGGCTACGTGCCCGGCAAGCGGCTCGGGCTCGGCGAGGACCTCCCCGCCGGCGTGTTCCGCGAGTGGAGCCGCTGGACCACGTTGCCGCGCTACTTCTTCGACGATCCGACGCTCGGGGCAGCCGAGCGCTTCTCGAAGCAGCAGTTGCCGATTCTCGCGCTCGGCTTCGACGACGATCCGTGGGCGAACCCGCCCGCGATCGACCTGCTGGTAAGCTACCTGACCCGGGCGGCCGTCGAACGCCGCCAGATCGATCCGAACGCCGCGGGCAGCGGACCGGTCGGACACATGGGTTTCTTCCGCAGCCGGCCAGGCACCGTGCTGTGGCCAGCGGTCGCAGACTGGCTCGCGCAGGCACTCGACGCGCCGCGCGCGGCGGGTCGCCCGTCCCTTTCCATTGCAGCCGGGAACCGAGCTTGAGCGAAGACCGACGATTGTTTTTCCTGTTGACCATCGGCCAGCGGCGCGTGCAGCGCTGGGTCGATCGCAAGGCCGAGACCGATGCGCGCGCCAGCGCCGCGCAGGCCGGCGTGCTGTTCTGCCTCGCGAGGCAGGACGGCGCGCTGATCGGCGAAGTCGGCGCGGCGCTGCAATTGGCGCCGTCCGCGATGACGGGGCTCGCCGACCGGATGGCGAAGGCCGGCCTGCTCGCGCGTCACGCCGATTCGGACGACGGGCGTGCAACGCGCCTGTTCCTGACCGACGAAGGACAAGCGGCGCTCAAGCGTGCGCGCGTGGCGCTGCGCGAGCTGAACGGCAAGCTGTGTGACGGGTTTTCCGACGCCGAACTCGACGTCGTCGCGCGCTGGCTGCACGCATTGCAGGACCGCTTTCCGACCGAACGCTGAACGGCGCCAGCGTTGCGCTGCATCGGCACGATGCCGCGTAATCGATAGCAATTCCGATTCGCGCTTTCGATTCGGTTTCCGAACTTTCCGGCGGCAAATTTTGCGTTCCGGATGCACCGCTTCGGCAACGCTTTCCGGCTACGTCCTGTTACAAAAAATTGCCTCCCGCGCCGCATACCGATCGCCTACATTGCTATCCACTTCGACGCATTCGTCATATGCACGGACTGGCCTTCCCGTCGCGTCCGCAGCCCGGGACGCACTCGACAAGCAATGAAAACGAAGAGGTGTCTTGACCGACGTGCTGGCGGCATCCAGCACACGCGGATTGCGATGACTGAAGCGGCATCCTGAACGACACGATCCGACGCGTGGCACGGCATCCATTGCCGCCGCGTACCGGTGCGCGACGTGCCGCTGCGCCCTGACATCGCCGCCGCACGTGAACGAGGAGCAGTCCATGCGACACACGATGGTATCCCACTCGCTTGTCACCCGCCTCACCCGCCTGTCCGCCACGATGGGCATGGCGATGGCCGCCGCCGCGGCCGCGCATGCCGACCCCGTGGTCGTGTCCGGCCCGAGCCCGTTCGCCGCCTGCACCATCGGCGGCCCCGGCACGAACTACGTGAACGCCGAGGTCGAACCATGGCTCTCGGTCAATCCGGCGAACCCGACCAACATGATCGGCGTGTGGCAGCAGGATCGCTGGTCGAACGGCGGCGCCCACGGGCTCGTCGCCGGCTACACGTTCGACGGCGGTGCGACCTGGGCGCGCACGCCGCAACCGTTCAGCGCCTGCGCGCCGGGCGGCCTCAAGTACGAGCGCGCGTCAGATCCGTGGGTGTCGTTCGGGCCCGACGGCACCGCGTATTCGGTATCGATCTCGTTCAACCAGTCGAACAACGGCAATGCGGTCGCGGCCTCGGTGTCGACCGACGGCGGACAGACGTGGAGCAGCCCGGCCGTACTGATCGCGAACGACGAACCGACGACACAGTTCTTCAACGACAAGGAATCGGTCACGGCGAACCCGGTGAAGGCCGGCACGGCCTACGCGGTGTGGGACCGCCTCGAACTGCCGAACGGCAACCCGTACGCGAACCTGCACACGCAGGCATATCGCGGGCCGACATTCTTCTCGAAGACGGTCGACGGCGGCAAGACGTGGAGCAGAGCGAAGGTCATCGTCAACGTGCCGTCGCGTCAGCAGACGATCGGCAACCAGATCGTCGTCGACCCGAAGACCGGTACGCTCTACGACTTCTTCGACCTGATCCAGCCGCCGTTCAGCAAGGCGGCCGGCAAGGTCGCGTTCATCAAGTCGACCGACGACGGCGCGACCTGGACGAAGCCGCAGGTGATCGCCGGGCTGCAGACGGTCGGCGTGACCGATCCGAACACCGGCGAACCGGTACGCACCGGCGACATCATTCCGGAGCCCGCGATCGATCCGGCATCGGGGCAACTGTACGTCGTCTGGCAGGACAGCCGCTTCAACGGCGGCAACTACGACGAGATCGCGCTGTCGACGTCGAAGGACGGCGGCGCGAGCTGGAGCGCGCCGCTGCAAGTGAACACGCCGACCGGGCGTGCCGCGTTCAATCCGTCGGTGCGCGTCGACAATGCCGGCTCGGTGATGGTCACCTACTACGACTTCCGCGACCTGCAGGCCGGCAACACGACGACGCTGCCGACCGGGTTCTGGCGCAAGATCTCGCACGACGGCGGCACCACGTTCGCCGACGAGCGGCGCGTCGGCGGCCCGTTCGACATGAAGCTCGCGCCGAACGCGGAGGGCTTCTTCATCGGCGATTACCAGGGGCTCGACGTGCTGCCGTCGTCGTCGTTCCATCCGTTCTTCGTCCAGACCAACGCGGGCAACCTGACGAACCGCACCGACGTGTTCTTCGCGCCGTGATGCACGCGTGAGCGCAGCGCTGCCGCGACGCGCCTCGCGTCGCGGCAGCGTGCCCGAATGCGCGTCAATGCATGTCGGTCAGCACGATGCGGCCGTCGACCTTCCCTTCGCGCAGCCGCGCGAATATGTCGTTGATGTTGCCGAGTCGGTCACGATGGATATGCGCGCGCACCAGCCCGTCCGCCGCGAAATCGAGAGACTCCTGCAGATCGCGACGCGTGCCGACGATCGAGCCGCGCACCGTGATGCCGTTCAGCACGGTCGAGAAGATCGGCAACGGGAAATCGCCGGGCGGCAAGCCGTTGAGCGCCACCGTGCCGCCACGCCGCACCATCCCGAGCGCCTGCGCGAACGCACTGCGCGACACGGCCGTGACCAGCACGCCATGCGCCCCGCCGATCTCCTTCTGGATGACCTTCGCCGGATCGTCGGTCGACGCATCGATCGTCAGTTGTGCGCCAAGCTGGCGAGCGAGTTCGAGCTTGGCCGGAGACACGTCGATCGCCGCGACGTGCAGGCCCATCGCGCGCGCGTATTGCACGGCCACGTGGCCGAGCCCGCCGATACCCGAAATCGCGATCCACTGGCCCGGACGCGTGTCGGTGACGCGAATCCCCTTGTAGACGGTTACGCCCGCGCACAGGATCGGCGCGATCTCGTCGAACGCGACCTGCGCGGGCAGATGGCCGACGTAGTCGGGATCGGCCAGCACGTATTCCGCGTAGCTGCCGTTCACCGAATAGCCGGTGTTCTGCTGCCCGTGGCAAAGGGTTTCCCAGCCGGTGTGGCAGTACTCGCAGTGGCCGCACGCCGTGTAGAGCCAGGGCACGCCGACGCGGTCGCCCTCGCGCACGTGCGTGACGCCCGCGCCGACCGCCGCGACGACGCCCACGCCTTCGTGTCCGGGAATGAACGGCAGCGTCGGCTTCACGGGCCAGTCGCCGTCGGCTGCGTGCAGGTCCGTATGGCAGACACCCGTCGCCTTGATGTTGACGAGGATCTGGCCAGGGCCCGGCGTCGGGATCGGCACTTCCTCGATGCGCAACGGTTCGCCGAACGCGTGCACCACCGCCGCTTTCATGGTTTGAGTCATGCGTCGCTCCTGTCTGGTCGATGACCGCGCCAGTATCCGGGCTCGAAACCGGAACGCATTGATGCGCATCAACGGGGCAGAAATCGTGCGCGCCGGCGGCGGATTCATCGCGAGACATGGTTGCTCGCGCTGCCAGTGCCGGTGCCGGTTTGAACACCCCGCCGCCGCGTTCTCGGCCATTTCGGCAGGTTGTCGTAGACCCTGTGGGCTACCGCCGTTCCGCTTGGAATTTGTGATGATATAACATATCATTCGCGAACTCGTCCATCTGAAGCCGTTCCGCCCGGGTGGCCGGGTTACGCCGAGTCATATCCAAACGGGTCACTGCGCGTAGCAGACGCAACAATATATCGTATCAAGTGGTGACCCACATGTCTCGTTTCCCGATCCGATTCCAACCCATTCCAATCGATTCACCGACCATGCGCGACCTCCCTCGTCTACCGCTTCGCCCGCTACCGCCCGTTTCGCTGATGCTGTTCGCCGCCGTCGCGCACGCACAGGCCGATACGCCCGCCTCGTCGACGCCGACGCACACCACGCCGCTCGCACCGATTTTCGTGACCGCGAACCCGCTCGGCGACACCGAGCTGATCTCGCCGACCGTGCAACTGTCCGGCGACGCGCTGACGCGCCGCCAGGCCGATTCGCTCGGCGAAACGCTCGACGGCCTGCCCGGCGTATCGACCACCACCTACGGGCCGATGGTCGGCCGCCCGATCATCCGCGGGATGGACGGCGACCGGATCCGCCTGCTGCAGAACGGCGTCGCCGCCTACGACGCGTCGTCGCTGTCGTACGACCACGCGGTGCCGCAGGATCCGCTGTCGATCGAACGCGTCGAGATCGTGCGCGGGCCGGCCGCGCTGCTGTACGGCGGCAACGCGGTCGGCGGGGTCGTCAACACGATCGACAACCGGATTCCGCGAGAGGCGATCGAAGGCGTGACGGGCGCGCTCGACGCGCGCTACGGTGGCGCCAATTCGGTGCGCGCGGGCGCCGCGCAGGTCGAAGGCGGCAACGGCCGCTTTGCGTTCCATGTCGACGCATTCGACCGGGAAACGAGCAAGCTGCGGATTCCCGGCTACGCGCGCAGCAGCCAGCAACGGGCGATCGACAGCCCCGACACGCCGCAACCGTACGGCAACGTGCCGAACAGCGACGGCCGCGTGCATGGCGGCGCGCTCGGCGCGTCGTACACGTGGGCCGATGGCTTCGCGGGCCTGTCGTACAGCGGCTACGAGTCGAACTACGGCTCCGTCGCCGAGGACGACGTGCGCTTGCGGATGCGCCAGGAGCGCCTCGCGCTCGCGTCCGAGGTGCGCAACCTGAGCGGACCGTTCACGACGCTGAAGTTCGACTTCGCGTACACCGACTATCGCCACAAGGAAGTCGACAACGGCGAGACGGCCACCACCTTCCGCAACCGCGGCTACGAGGCGCGCATCGAGGCGCGGCATCGCCGGATCGGCCCGTTCGAAGGCGCGATCGGTATTCAGTTCGGCCAGAACACGTTCTCGGCGCTCGGCGACGAAATGCTCGTGCCGTCCACGCGAACGAACAGCGTCGCGCTGTTCGGTCTCGAGGAATGGCAGGTCGTCCCCGCGCTGAAGCTGAGCCTCGGCGGGCGCTTCGAGCACGTGAAGATCGATCCCGATCCGGCCGGTATCGAGAAATTCGCGGTCGCGCAGCCGCGCGACTTCAATGCCGGCAGCGTATCGGCCGGCGCGCTGTTCTCGCTGACGCCCGTGTGGTCGGTCGCGGCGAACGTCGCGTACACCGAACGCGCGCCGACCTTCTACGAGTTGTACTCGAACGGCCCGCACGACGCGACCGGCCAGTTCCTGATCGGCAACCCGAACGCGTCGAAGGAAAAGGCCGTGTCGACCGACCTGTCGCTACGCTATGCGAGCGGCCCGAACCGCGGCAGCGTCGGCGTGTTCTACAACCGCTTTTCCAACTACCTGACCGAGTACAACACGGGCCGCATCGTGAACGACGACGGCGAACCGGTCGCGCCCGGCGCCGGCGATACGCTCGACGAAGCAATCTATCGCGGCGTGCGCGCCGAGTTCTACGGCGTCGAACTCGACGGCAAGTGGCGCGCGTTCTCGCGGCGCGGTCACACGGTCGACCTGGAACTGACCGCCGACTACACGCATGCACGCAACGTCGACACCGGCCAGCCGCTGCCGCGCATCGCGCCGCTGCGCGCGACGCTCGCGGCCGACTATGGCTACGGCCCGTTCGGTGCGCGCGCACAGGTCACGCACGCATGGTCGCAGCACCGCGTGCCCGACAACGACGTTCCGACCGACGGCTACACGTCGCTCGGCGTGATGCTCACGTACAAGTTCCGTGTCGGCGCGACGCACTGGCTCGCGTACCTGCGCGGCGACAACCTGACGAACCAGGAGATCCGCTATGCGACCTCGGTCGTGCGCGGCTTCGCACCGCAAGGCGGCCGCAGCATGATGGCCGGCCTGCGCACGACGTTCTGATCGCCGGACGGCCCGCAGCGCCGACCGCGGGCCGGGTCGAACGGGCGCACGTTCTTAGCCTCTTTTACAGGGCCAAATCGGGCGTTCCCGAGCGTCCGAACGTAAATGCGCGATTCACCCGTAAATCAAGGAACATACCAATCTGGCGATTTGAGAAACCGACCAGAACGTATTAACTTTCGGTAAAAAGTCGATTTTTATGTCCGCGTATGAACGCGACGATCATTGATGATTCCCGAGCCTTGATCCGGATCGAGAAAGCCCAGCCGGCGAGGGTTCCAAGCGAAATAAAATAAATATCAGGGTTTTCGATGGGTAAAGAAATATCCGGCATTCCCGTTAATGACGGCACGGGCCTGCACGCGGTCGAACAACAAATTCCCATCGCCAACCACTCGCACAGAGGCACATCGTGAAAATCGCCAGAATAACAATCAAGGCAAAACTGCTTGGCGGCTTCGGTTTGCTCGCCGTGGTCGTCGTGGTCGTGTCGGGCATGGCGCTGAAAGCGCTGTCCGATACGAACGACGAGTTTTCCCGGTACATGAACGGCGTCAATGCGCGCGCAAACCTGTCCGCGCAAATCCGCACGGCGGTCGACCGGCGCGCGATCGCCGCGCGCAACCTGGTGCTCGTGACCACGCCGTCCGACATTCAGCTCGAACTGGCAGAAGTGCAGCAGGCGCACAAGGACGTGCAGGACCGTCTCGCGAAGCTGAAGGACATGATGGCGAATGCGACCGACACGACCGACCGCGCGCGCGAACTGGTCGCCGAGATCGTGCGCGTCGAAGCGAGCTACGGGCCCGTCGCGCTGAATATCGTCGGGCTCGCGCAGGCCGGCAAGAAGGACGAGGCGACCGCCGATATCGACAATCGCTGCCGTCCGTTGCTTGCGCAACTTGTTCGCGCGACCGATGCGTACGCAACCTATACGCACGAGCGTGAAGTCGCGATCGCGCAGGCATTCTCGGATCGCTACGCGCTCGAGCGCAACTTGCTGCTGGCCATCTGCGCAATCGCGATCGCGGTGGCGGTTGGCGGCGGCCTGTGGCTGACGCGCAGGATCACCGCACCGATCGTCGCGGCAGTCGACGTCGCGCGCACGGTGGCCAATGGCGATCTCGGCAGCCGTATCAGCGTGAGCGGCAACGACGAGACGCGCGACCTGCTCGACGCGCTGCGCACGATGAATGCGCGGCTGATCGACATCGTCGGTCGCGTGCGCGATTCGTCGAACAGCATCGCGCATGCGGTAGGCGAGATCGCATCGGGCAATCTCGACCTGAGCCAGCGCACCGAGGAACAGGCCGCATCGCTGCAGGAGACCGCCGCGACGATGGAGCAATTCACGTCGACGGTGCGCCTGAACGCGGAGAACGCGCAGCAGGCGAGCACGCTCGCCGCGAACGCGTCGGACGTCGCGCTGCGCGGCAGCGCGGTGGTCGGCCGCGTGGTCGATACGATGACGGAGATCGGCAACAGCTCGTCGAAAATTGCGGACATCACCGGGATCATCGAAGGCATCGCATTCCAGACCAACATCCTCGCGCTGAACGCGGCAGTCGAGGCGGCACGCGCGGGCGAACAGGGCCGCGGCTTCGCGGTCGTCGCGAGCGAGGTGCGCAGCCTCGCGCAACGTTCGTCCACGGCCGCGAAGGAAATCAAGGAACTGATCTCGGCGTCGGTACAGACGATCCAGGACGGCTCGGCGCTCGCGGGCGAAGCCGGCAAGACGATGTCGGACGTGACGCGAGCCGTCGCGCGCGTCACCGACATCATGGGTGAAATCGCGGCCGCATCGGCCGAACAGAGCCGCGGCATCGACCAGGTGAACCTGACGATCACGCAGATGGACGAGACGACGCAGCAGAACGCGGCACTCGTCGAACAGGCTGCGGCCGCGTCGAAATCGCTCGAGGCGCAGGGCCGCGATCTGTCGGAGACGGTGTCCGCGTTCCGGATGCCGGCCGGCGAACATGCAGCGTCGGCACACGCGCGTGCGCAAGCAGACGACAGCGCGTCGCACTGGCAGGCTGCTGCCGCATAACGTGTCACGCGTGTCACGCGTAACGCGTCGCACGTAACACGGCCCGGCTGCGCATCGCCACCGCCTGCGTGCGACGGTCGTCGCGCTCGTGCGAACCTGAAACGCCAGGCGTCGCGCGGCACGCTCCATGTGTCCGCGGCACGCATCCTCGCGCGCGTCGACCACGCAAATCGCGATCGATCGAAGCAATTTCGATCGACACGGAGCACGATCGGGCGCGTCCGTCCACGATCCCCTTTCTCCAGGATCGCCGCCTCTCGCTGCACACGCTGCAGCGCAATTTCCGGTCCCGCCCGCCCTGCACGCGAAACGGCAAGTGTTGAACCGCCTGCGAATTCGCCGATCACGGTCATGCACTTTTAAATCATGCGAATGACGAGTATCCTAAAAAAAGCACTCCACGTTCGAACGGCGAATCGCGTTCCCTGATTCCCGTCCGCTCGTATCGCGGCCCCATCGCGCCACGCGTCGATGGCGGCGTCCGCCTCGCGCCCTGGCCGCACGAACCTTCCCCAACCATTCGCAGGAGAGCTGGTGAGCCGACTCGTCGTCGTATCCAATCGCATTGCAGATCCCCGTAAAGCCGCGGCAGGCGGGCTTGCCGTGGCCGTGAAAGACAGCCTGCAGGAATCGGGCGGCGTCTGGTTCGGGTGGAGCGGCAGGCTGCGCGGCGACGGCGAACGCCCCGCGCACGGCGACGACGTGCAGATCCAGAACGTCGGCGGCATCCAGCTCGCGACGATCGATCTCGATCCGCAGGATTACGACGCGTATTACCTCGGCTACTCGAACAACGTGCTGTGGCCGGTGTTCCACTACCGCCTCGATCTCGCGCAGTTCGACCGCCGCTTCGCGGACGGCTACCGGCGTGTGAACCAGTTGTTCGCGCGCAAGCTGAGCACGCTGCTGCGCCCCGACGACGTCGTCTGGGTCCACGATTACCAGCTGATTCCGCTCGCCGCCGAACTGCGTGCGATGGGCTGCAGGAATCCGATCGGCTTCTTCCTGCACATTCCGATGCCGCCGCCGCCGATCATGGCCGCGATCCCGGAGCACGAGTGGCTGATGCGCTCGCTGTTCGCCTACGATCTCGTCGGCTTCCAGACCGAATCGGATCTCCTTCACTTCGAGCACTACGTCGAGGCGGAAGCCGGCGCCGCGCGGCTACCGGACGGCCGCCTGCACGCGTTCGGCCGCACGCTGTCGGCCGGTGCGTTCCCGATCGGCATCAACGTCGACGAATTCGCGGCGCTCGCGGAGAACCGCGACGGCATCGACATGTTCGAGCGGATGCGCGACGAGTATTCGCGTCGCCAGTTGCTCGTCGGCGTCGACCGGCTCGACTACACGAAGGGGCTGCCGCAGCGCGTGCACGCGTTCCGTCAGTTGCTCGAACAATATCCGGAGAACCGCGACCGCGCGACGCTGATCCAGATCGCCGCACCAAGCCGCGAGGATCTCGGCGCGTACGACGACCTGCGGCGCGAGATGGACAGCCTGTGCGGCGCGATCAACGGCGATTACGGCGAACTCGAGTGGATGCCGATGCGCTACATCCACCGCACGGTCGCGCGCAAGCGCTTGCCGGGCCTCTACCGCGCGAGCCGCGTCGCGCTCGTCACGCCGCTGCGCGATGGCATGAACCTGGTCGCGAAGGAGTTTCTCGCCGCGCAGGACGAGGCCGATCCGGGCGTGCTCGTGCTGTCGCGTTTCGCGGGCGCGGCCGAGCAGTTGAAGCCCGCGCTGCTCGTCAATCCGTACGACACGCAAGGCACCGCGCAGGCGATCCAGCGCGCGCTCACGATGCCGCTCGACGAACGCCGCCAGCGCCACGACGCGCTGATGGCGATCGTGCGCAAGACCGACGTGCACTGGTGGCGCACGCGCTTTCTCGACGCGCTCGCCGAAGCGGCGGAAGTCGCCGCCGCGACCGAGTCCTGACGCACCACGTCCTGCCGGCGACAGGCTCGCGCTTCAGCGTTCGGGTTCGCGCGGCGGCCCGTATGCGACGAAATCGCGCTCGACCGCCGACGCCTGCTCCGGCGCATTCGCGCCCGCGCAAGGCCCGGGATCGGTCGTGGACGGCACGGCGCCAGGCGCCTCGCGCCCGTCGATCAGCGCCTGCAACGCATCGCGTTCGAGCACCTCGCACGCAAGCAGCCGTCGTGCGATCCGCTCGAGCGCATCGCGACGTTCTCCGAGCGTCGACGCGACGCGCGCATGCGCATCGGTCAGCAGCGTATGCACCTCGTCGTCGATCATCCGTGCGGTGTGCTCGCTGCAGCGCCCCTCGCCCGAATGCCATGCGCCCGGCATGCCGGTGCGCGCATCGCCGTCGTCGAAGCTCACCAGCCCGATCCGCTCGCTCATCCCGTACTGCATGACCATGTGGCGCGCCATTGCGGTCGCGCGCTCGAGATCGTTCTGCGCGCCCGTCGACACGTCGCCGAATACGAGTTCTTCCGCGACGCGCCCGCCGAGCAGCGCGTCGATCCGATCGAGCAGCTCGCTGCGGCGCAGGACGTAGCGATCCTCGGTCGGCACCTGCTGCGTATAGCCGAGCGCGGCCACGCCGCGCGGAATGATCGACACCTTCTTTACCGGATCGCAATGCGCGCGGCTTTCCGCGACGAGCGCATGGCCGGCCTCGTGATAGGCGATCGTCAGCTTCTCCTGCGCGTTCATCACGCGGCTCTTGCGCTCGAGGCCCGTCAGCGCGCGATCGATCGCCTCGTCGAAGTCGTCCATCCCGATCGCCGGCTTGCCGAGTTCCGCCGCATGCAGCGCGGCCTCGTTGACGACGTTCGCGAGATCGGCGCCGACGAAGCCCGGCGTGCGCGACGCGAGTTCGCCGAGGTCGACGTCGGCCGCGAGCTTCACGTGCTTCACGTGCACGCCGAGGATCTGGCGGCGGCCGTTCACGTCGGGCCGGTCGATCGCGATGTGACGGTCGAAGCGGCCCGGGCGCAGCAGTGCGGGATCGAGAATCTCCGGCCGGTTGGTCGCGGCCATGATGATCACGCCGGAGCCGGCCTGGAAGCCGTCCATCTCGACGAGCAACTGATTGAGCGTCTGCTCGCGCTCGTCGTTACCCGACATCGGGCCGACCCCGCGCACCTTGCCGAGCGCATCGAGCTCGTCGACGAACACGATGCACGGCGCCTTCTGCTGCGCCTGCTCGAACAGGTCGCGCACGCGCGCCGCGCCGACGCCGACGAACATCTCGACGAACGCCGAGCCGCTGATCGAGAAGAACGGCACGGCCGCCTCGCCCGCCACCGCGCGCGCGAGCAACGTCTTGCCGGTGCCGGGCGCGCCGACGACCAGCACGCCCTTCGGAATCTTGCCGCCGAGCCGCTGGTAGCGATCCGGATCGCGCAGGAACGCGACGAGCTGCTGCAGCTCGGCCTTCGCTTCGTCGATGCCCGCGATGTCGTCGAACGTGATGCCGGTTTCCTGCTGCACGTAGACGCGTGCGCGGCTCTTGCCCATCCCGGTGAAATCCTGCAGCCCGCCGCGCTTGCGCAGCATCAGGTTCCAGATGAACACGAACGCGACGAGCGGCACCAGCCACGACGCGAGCGACGCGATCCAGCCGGTGTCGGACGCGCCGTGGAAGCGGATGCCGGCGGCGGTCAGCGCGTCGATCAACTGCGGGTCGGTCACGCGGTTGGTGGCGAAGCGCGGCGGCGTGCCCTCCGACTTCAGGGCCGTGACTTCGGACGCCGGCAGCATCGCGCCGGCCTGCGGCATCGTCAGCGTGCCCGTGATCGTCGTCGATCCGATCTCGAGATCGTCGACGAGCCGCGCGGCGACGAGCCGATGGAAATCGCTGTACGCGATCAGCGTCGACGTCGGACGCAGCATCAGCAACTGCGCGGCGAACAGCACGAAGAAGCCCGCCGCGATCAGCAATCCTGCGTAGTCGAATTTCCTGTCCATGGCATCGGGCCGGCCGGTCACGCCGCCGCGCGCTTATGCGTGCCCGCGCGCCGGGCCGGCACGCGGCATCGGCAGCCACGCGCAGACGGAACGCATCCGCGTCATCTTCGCCTCGTTTCGTCGCATGAATGACACCGCGAAGGCGCGCCACGCGCCGTTCGCGCGGACGACGCACGGCAACGCGCCGCCCGTGATTCAAGTCTAGTTCGCGCGCAAGCGTCGCGCATTGTCCGACAAACAGCTTTCATCGAGGCGGGCGGCCACGTTATAGTCGCGTTCATGACATTTCCGTGACAGCCGGCATCGCCCCGCCCGGGCGCGACGCCGGCCGTTGCGTCCCGTCCCGCGTCGCGGCAGGCCGCGTGACGCCGCCGCGCATCGAACGACAACCGCCCATCCGAGGAGCTCACGACGTGAACGACACCCCCGATCGCCCCGACGACCTTCCCGTTGATCCCGACCGCCGCCGCATGCTCGGCGGCCTCGCCGCGCTCGGCGCCGGCGTCGCGCTCGGCGGCTGCGAGACCACGCCGGGCGGCGCGCCGCGCACCGCCGCCGACCTGCGGCTCGACGAGGCGCTGCGCCGGCAGGTGCGCCACATCGTCGTGATCTATGCGGAAAACCGCAGCTTTGCGAACCTGTATGGCGACTTCCCCGGTGTGCGCTACCCGCTGAGCGAGGTGCGGCCCGAGCATGCGCAGCAGCTCGATCGCGACGGCAAGACGCCGTTGCCGGTGCTGCCGAAAATCTGGGGCGGACTCGTGCCGCAGGCGCAGGAAGTGGACGGCAAGCGCTACGCGATCGCCGAGCGTGACATCGACAAGCTGCCGAACGCGCCGTTCCGGATCGCCGACGCGCAGGGCAAGCCGCTGCCCAATGGCGTAATCACGCGTGACCTGTGGCACCGCTTCTACCAGAACCAGATGCAGATCGCGGGCGGCCGCAACAACCAGTTTGCCGCGTGGGCCGATTCGGGCGGCCTCGTGATGGGCCATTACCGCAATTCGGCCGACACGCTGCGGCTGTGGAATCTCGCACGGCAATACACGCTGTGCGACAACTTCTTCATGGCGGCCTTCGGCGGTTCGTGGCTGAACCACATGTTCCTGATTTCCGCGCAGCCGCCGATCTATCCGGATGCACACCGGCATCCGCACGCGGCGAAGCTGCTGTCGAAGGTCGACGGCGACGATCCGGCCGGCACGCGGCTCACGCTCGCCGCCGATTCGCCGGCATCCGCGCTCGACGGCCCGCCGAAGTTCGCGATCGACGGCCCGCTGACGCCCGACGGCTACGGCGTGAACACGATGGCGCCGCCGTACCAGCCGAGCTACGTGCCGCCGGCCGATCCGGGCAACGCGGCATACGCGGATCCGGCCGACCATCGCGTGATACCGCCGCAAGGCCATGCGACGATCGGCGACCGCCTGTCGGAGAAGAACGTCGACTGGGCGTGGTACAGCGGCGCGTGGCAATACGCGCTCGAGCACCGCGACACGGGCACGGTGCCGGATTTCCAGTATCACCATCAGCCGTTCAACTACTTCGCGAACTATGCGCCCGGCACCGACGCGCGCCGCAAGCACCTGCGCGACGCGGGCCTCGGCGACGAGCCGTCGACCAACCGCTTCATCGCCGACATCGACGCGGGCCGCCTGCCGGCCGTCGCGTTCTACAAGCCGCAAGGCAACCTGAACATGCACGCGGGCTATGCGGACGTCGAATCCGGCGATCGCCACATCGCGAACGTGATCGAACGCATCCGGCGCGGCCCGCAGTGGGCGAACACCGTGATCGTGATGACGCACGACGAGAACGGCGGCTGGTGGGATCACGTCGCGCCGCCGGTCGGCGATCGCTGGGGCCCCGGCTCACGGATTCCCGCGCTCGTGATCTCGCCGTTCGCGAAGAAGGGTTACGTCGACCACACGATGTACGACACGAACTCGATCCTGCGCTTCATCAGCCGCGTGCACGGGCTCGCGCCGCTCGACGGCGTCGCCGCGCGCGACAAGGCGTTCGCGTCGCGCAGCGCGACGCCGCCGGGCGACCTGACGAACGCGCTCGATCTCGGCTGACGGCCTGTCGACGCGCCACCGACGTCCGCCTGAAACGACGACGCCCCGGTGCAACACGGTTGCCCGGGGCGTCGTGCTTTCCTGTTCAGGCGACGCTACGCGGCGCGGCGCTCCGCCTCGCTCGCCGAACGCGCGGCATGACGGCCGGCCTGCCGGCCGAAGAACGTCGCATCGGCCAGCGACAGCCCCGAACTGTACCCGGCGCCCCAGCGCGGCAGCCCGCAGCTCGTGCGGCCGGCCGCATAGAGGCCCGCCACCGGCACGCGCATGGCGTCGAGCACCTGCCCGGTCGGCAGCGTGTCGAGCCCACCCAGCGTGAAATGCGGATAGAACGCGTAGTCGATCCGGCAATCGAGCGCGACGAACGGCGGCTCGATCAGCGGCGTCAGCCACTTCTCCGCCTTGTGGAACAACGGATCGACGCCTTCGGCCGCGTGGCGGTTGTAGACGTCGACGGTCGCCGTCAGGGTGCCGGCCGGCATCTGCAGGTCGCGTTCGACTTCCTCCCATGTCTCGCCCGCCGCCGCGATGCCGATCCGCGCGATCGCGGGCGGCTCCTGATAGGTCGCCTGGTCGACCAGCAGGTAGATCCGGTCGTCGGCCTGGTGGAACGCGTGATGGCCGGTGCGGCCGTGATAGCCGTCCTCGTTGATGAAGCGCTGGCCGCGCGCGTTCACGAAGATCCCGCGGATCAGCGATTCGGGCGCGTAGAACGGCAGGCTGACGAAACCCTGGTCCATGTGGATCGCGGCCCCGCCCGCGCTCTGGCCGAGCAGGATGCCCGAGCCGTCGTCGCCCGGGCTGCCGATCGGTTCGTCCGAGCGCAGCAACTGCGGCGCGTGCCGGCGCACCATGTCGCGGTTCATCGCGAAGCCGCCCGCGCACAGGATCACCGCGCGGCGCGCCCGCACGCATGCCGTCTCGCCGTACGCGCGCAGCACGACGCCGCGCACCGCGCCGGCATCGTCGACGATCAGCGCCAGGGCGCGCGTGTCGTAGCGTGTCGATACGCCGAGCGCCTGCACGCGCCCGGCCAGCACGCGCATCAGCATCTGCCCGCCGCCCCAGCCCGGCCATTGCGGTGTGTGCCCGCGCGGGCACGGCTTCGCGGCCTCGCTGAACGGCCAGGCCTCCTCGCTGCCGGACCAGATCAGGCAATCGTCCGTTTCCGGTTCGACGATCCGCTCGGCAATGAACGTGTTCTTGTACGTGAGGCCCTGCGCGACGAGCCAGTCGTGATGCGCGAGGCTCTCGTTCGCGTAGAGACGCACCTTCGCCTCGTCCGCGTCTCGGCCGCCCGCGAGCATCAGGTAGCGGTACAGGTCCTCGGTATCGTCGCTGAAGCCGGCCTGCCGCTGCGCAGGCGTGCCGCCACTGCCGCCGAGGTAGATCTCGCCGCCGGACAGCGCGCTCGTGCCGCCGTAGCTCGACGCGCGCTCGACGATCAGCGTGTCGGCGCCGGCGCTCGCGGCTTCGATCGCCGCGCACGCGCCGGCCGCGCCGAAGCCGACGATCACGACGTCGTGTTCGGCGTCCCAGCGACGCACGTCGCGGACGTTCAGGGGGCGGGTCAGGGAATAGTCGGATGACATCGCGTAATGGTTCTGCGTGAAGGGAATGGGTGAAAGGCGGTGGTCGTGGCGAAGCACCGCCGGGCAGGCAGCCCGACACGGACGTCGGCGCGGTGTCGATGCGAGCGCTCGAGAGCGCGCATGCGAGCCGCGCGGGGTATCGTGGGCGGGAAACTCGAACGACGACGGGAAACCGGATGGGCGACCCGCGGCGCATGTATCGCGGTGCTCCACCCGGTCTGTCCGCGAGGACGCCGCCGCATCGCGACGGCTTCCCGGCGACATCGAATCGGCGCGGCGCACGGCCGCGCCAGCGTCACATGCCGCGCAGCGCGGCGAAGCCGAAGTGCGACGGATCGATCGGTACGCAACCCGTCGGCAAGCCGTTCGAGTCGACCGAGCGGCATTGCAGGATGCCGGCCGCATACGGCGGCGACGGGACCTGCTCGGCACCATATCGCGCCACTACCGTGGCCGCGAACGTGCCTATCGCCAATACGCACAGCTTGCGAGTCGTCAGTCTCATGATTGTCGTCCCCTCCGGTTGGCCGCTATCGCGGTTCGTATCCGGCGACTGACCACGTGCAACGGCGCCGGATGACTGCACGGTAGCCAGCGCCGGCCCGCCAGCCATCGTCCATTTCGACTAGGGGCAAACACGAATCGCGCTTCATGCGGCGCACCGCACTGCAGCATTACTGCGTGATTGGTTCGACTGAAAGACCCGCAAACCGTCTGCCCCGGCTTGTTGCGATCGGCCGCATCACCGTCGGCCGCATGCCGTGCATCCGTCGCTGCATCGCAGCATCGGACGTTGCACCGCCGTCGGCCCCGGTGTTTTCCCCGATCCTGACCCTGCTCCGTATGGATGATGAGCATCGATCGGTCCGATGCGAACCTGCGCGTCGACGTCGCAACGCCGCTGCATCCGCGCTCGCGGCGCGGCAAACGCTTTCCGTTCACTCACGGGAGTACCGCATGACCGATTCGAATCCCCGCCACGCGCTGTACGAACTTGCGTGCCGTTACGCGCAAGCCGTCGATCGGCGCGACTGGCCGCGCCTCGCCACCCTCTTCACCGCCGATGCGCAGCTCGACGGCCCCGGTTTCCGCTTCGACGACCGCGACGCGATCGTCGCCGGCATGAGCGTGATCGAGCGCTACGAGACGACCCAGCATCACGTGCACAACCAGCTCGTCACGCTCGACGGCGGCGAAGCCGATGTCGAGACCTACGGCGTCGCGTGCCACGTCTATGTGCGCGACGGCGTGAAGCGCAAGCTCGACTGGGGGCTGCGCTATCGCGACCGCTGCGTGTTCGACGGCGGCACGTGGCGCTTCGCCGCGCGCACGCTGCACGTCGACTGGTCGCAAGACCTGCCGCTGGAGGGCTGAACGATGCGCTCGCCCCTCCCCCTCGCCGGCCGCACCGCGCTCGTCACGGGCGGCGCCGGCGGCATCGGCGCGGCCTGCGCGCACGCGCTCGCCGCCGATGGCGCGGCCGTCGTGCTGATGGGCCGCCGCCGCGACGCGCTCGAACGCACGCAGCGGCATCTGGCCGAGGCAGTGCCCGGCAGCCGGGTCGCGATCCACGCCGGCGACGCCTGCGACGACGCCGACCTGCAGGCCGCGCTGGATACCGCATGGGCGCTCGACGGCCGTCTCGACATCGTCGTGCCGACCGTCGGCGGCGCCGGGTTCCGCCCGCTGCTGATGCACGACGCCGACAGCTTCCGCGCGGAAATCGACCTGAACCTGTCCAGCGCGTTCGCCGCGATCCGTCACGCCGCGCCGCGGCTCGCCGACAGCGGCGGCGGCTCCATCGTTTGCATCTCGTCGACCGCCGCGCAGATCAATTTCCGCTGGCTGACCGCGTACTGCACCGCGAAGGCCGCGCTCGAGGCGCTGGTGCGCGGTGCGGCCGAGGAGCTGGCCGGCGCGAAGATCCGTGTGAACGCAGTGCGGCCGGGCCTCACGCGCTCCGAAGCCACCGCCCCGATGTTCGACGACCGTGCGCTGGTCGACAGCTTCCTCGAACAGATTCCGCTCGGCACGCTCGGTGAACCGGAAGCGATCGCGCACGCGGTGCGCTATCTCGCGGGCCCCGAGTCGGGCTGGGTCACCGGCCAGAGCTTCGCGGTCGACGGCGGCCACGAGCTGCGCACCAACCCGCGCGTCGACGCAACGATCGCGCAGATCTACGGCGCGGCCGCGCTCGACGCGGTCAAGGCCGGCCGCGCGCCGGGCGCCGCATGAGCGCCCGCCTTCTTTCAACGTCGCAGGAAATCGAACCCAACATGAATCGAGTCGCAAACAAGGTCGCGCTGATCACCGGCGCGGCAAGTGGCGTCGGCCGCGCCGATGCGCTGCTGCTGGCCGCCGAGGGCGCGCGCGTCGTGCTCACCGACATCGACGAGGATGCGGGCCGCGCGCTCGCGCGCGAAATCGGCGACACCGCGCTGTTCGTGCGCCAGGACATCGCAGACGAGGACGGCTGGCGGCACGCGATCGCGTCGACGCTCGACCGCTTCGGCCGCCTCGACGTACTCGTCAACAACGCGGCGATCTGCCCGGTCGGCTCGATCGAGGACACGAGCCTCGACACCTGGCGGCGCGTGCTGCGTGTCAACGCAGACGGCTATTTCCTCGGCTGCAAGTACGCGATCGGCGCGATGAAAGGCAACGACACGCCGGGCTCGATCGTGATGATGTCGTCGGTCGCCGCGCTCGGCGGGCTGCCGATGATGTGCGCGTACACCGGGTCGAAAGGCGCGGTGACGGCGCTCGCGCGCAGCGTCGCCGTGCACTGCAAGCGCAGCGGCTACCGGATCCGCTGCAACTCGATCCATCCGGACGGGATCTGGACGCCGATGACGCAGGCGCTGATGCCCGATCTCGATCCAACCGCACTCGGCATCGGCAGCGATCCGATGGCACGCATGTGCGATCCGCGGGACGTCGCGAATCTCGTGCTGTTCCTTGCCTCCGACGAATCGCGTTTCGTGAACGGCGCGGAGCTGCGGATCGACAACGCGCAACTCGTTTCGTCGCTGTGATGCGGCTCGTGGCTTTTTCGTTCGAAGGAGTGTTGTGGTGATTTCATTTACCGGCAAGACAGTACTGATCACCGGCGGCGGCGCGGGCATCGGCCGCGCGTGCGCGGAAGGATTCGGCGCGGCGGGTGCGCGCGTCGCGGTGGCCGAGCTCGACCCCGCTCGCGCGCAGGACGTGCGCCAGGCGCTCGAAGCCGCGGGCGTCGACGCGCTCGTCGGCGTCGTGGACGTCACGCGCCGCGACGAGGTCGACGCATTCGCGCAGACGATCGACGCACGCTTCGGCGGCCTCGACGTGCTCGTCAACAACGTCGGCGATTTCCTGCAGATCGCGAAACCGTTCGACGATCATACCGACGACGACATCGCGCGGCTGTTCGACGTGAACCTGCGCCAGGTGTTCGTCGTCACGCAGGCGATGCTGCCGTTGCTGCGCAAGCGCGGCGCGGGCAGCAGCATCGTCGGCGTGTCGTCGATCGAGGGCTTCCGCGCGATTCCGAACTGCACGGTCTATGCGTCGTTCAAGACCGCACTGACCGGTTTCACGAAAAGCCTCGCGCTCGAACTCGGGCCGGCCGGCATTCGCGTGAACCAGATCGCGCCAGAGACCACCGAGACGCCGCAGGTGCCCGTGAGCGCGATGGTCGCGGCCGAGCATCGCGCGCACATCCCGCGCTGGATTCCGCTCGGGCGCTTCGGTGCCGCCGGCGACATCGCGGGCGCCGCGCTGTTCCTCGCGAGCCCGCTCGCCGCGTGGGTCACCGGCACGACGCTGCACGTGGACGGCGGCGCGCTCGCGGCGGCCGGCTGGTACCGCGACCCGAACGGTTTCTGGACCAACCTGCCGGTCGTCACGGGCAACGGCTTCAACTTCTGAGCGCACTTCCGTGCGGCTTCATCCGTTCAATCGTCGGTTCAATTCATGCGGCGCGCCTGCGCCGCCCTCGGAGACACCATGAACATCCTGATCATCGGCGGCACCGGCCTCATCGGCGGCCACGCCGCGCTGCATCTGCGCGCGCAAGGCAACGACGTGACGCTCGCCGCCCGCAAGCCGCCCGCGCCTGGCAGCGCGCTCGCGCAATTCGACGTGCTGTTGCGCGACTACGTGGCCGGCAACTTCACGCGTGACGATCTCGCGCCGTTCGACGCGGTCGTGTTCGCGGCAGGCAACGACATTCGCCACCTGCCGCCCGGCACCGACGAAGCCGCGCACTGGGAACGCGCGAACGTCGACGCGGTACCGCGCTTCTTCGCGCTCGCGCGCGACGCGGGCGTGAAGCGCGCGGTGCTGGTCGGCAGCTTCTATCCGCAGGTCGCGCCGGCACTCGTCGACACGGTGCCGTACGTGCGCTCGCGCCATCTCGCGGACGAACGCGTGCGCGCGCTCGCGTCGCCGTCGTTCGCGGTGTGCAGCGTCAATGCGCCGTTCGTCGTCGGGTCGGTGCCGGGGCTGCGCAACGAGATGTTCGCCGCGTACACGGGCTATGCGCAGGGCAAGCTCGCCGGCCTGCCGGTGTACGGGCCGGCCGGCGGCAGCAACTTCATCTCGACGCAGTCGCTGTCGGAAGCGATCTGGGGCGCGCTGCAACGCGGCGCATCCGGCAAGGCCTATCTCGTCGGCGACGAGAACCTGAGCTTCGCCGACTATTTCGCGGCCTTCTTCCGCGCGGCGGGCAATCCGCAGCCGGTGCCGTCGCTCGACCAGGAGCATCCGCTGCTGCCCGATATGGCGATCTACACGGGGCGCGGCAACGTCGTGTCGTACGAACCCGATCCGGCCGATATCGCGCTGCTGCGCTACCGGCGCGGCGACGTGCAGCGCGCGGTGAACGAAGTGGTCGCGCAATGCGGCGCGTGAGCGCACTGCCCGCGCAACACGCGCCACGCTGAAACGAAGCAGCAACAAAAACGTCCCGCCGCCGGCGATGCATGCCGGCGGCGGGACGTTCATGCCACCACGTCGTTACTTCGTTACACCGATTCGGATCGTCAGCCGCCGATGCGCTGTTCGATCTTCTTCATCGTGTCGGTCAGCTCGGTGGGCAAACGCAGCTTCAGCGTGTCGAACAGCGCGGCATGCAGCTTCAGTTCCTCGCGCCATTCGTCGGCGTTCATCGACGTCACCGCCTCGAACTGCTCGCGCGTGAAGTCGAGCCCGTTCCAGTGCAGGTCGTCATAGGCCGGCGACACGCCGAACGCATGTTCGCCGCCGCCGCCGTTGCCCTCGAGGCGATCGAGCATCCACTTCAGCACGCGCATGTTCTCGCCGAAGCCCGGCCACACGAACTTGCCGTTCGCATCCTTGCGGAACCAGTTCACGCAGTAGATCTTCGGCAGCGTCGCGCCGGCGCCTTCGATCTGCTTGCCGATCTTCAGCCAGTGCGCGAAATAATCGCTCATGTTGTAGCCGCAGAACGGCAGCATCGCGAACGGGTCGCGGCGCACGACGCCCTGCTGGCCAGCTGCCGCGGCGGTCGTCTCCGAGCCCATCGTCGCGGCCATGTACACGCCTTCGATCCAGTCGCGCGCCTCGGTCACGAGCGGCACGGTCGTCGAGCGACGGCCGCCGAAGATGAACGCGTCGATCGGCACGCCGGCCGGGTCTTCCCAGTCCGCGTCGATCGACGGGCATTGCGATGCCGGCGCCGTGAAGCGCGAGTTCGGGTGTGCGGCCTTGCGGCCGGTTTCCTTTCCGATCTCCGGCGTCCACGGGTTGCCCTGCCAGTCGGTCAGCTTCGCGGGCGGCGTGTCGGTCAGGCCTTCCCACCACACGTCGCCGTCTTCCGTCAGCGCGACGTTCGTGAAGATCACGTTTTCCTTCAGCGTCGAGATCGCGTTCGGGTTGGTTTTCACGCCCGTGCCCGGCGCGACGCCGAAGAAGCCGGCTTCCGGGTTGATCGCATACAGGCGCCCGTCGCGGCCCGGCTTCAGCCATGCGATGTCGTCGCCGATCGTCGTGACCTTCCAGCCGTCGAAACCCCGCGGCGGGATCAGCATCGCGAAGTTGGTCTTGCCGCACGCGGACGGGAACGCCGCCGCGACGTGATACTTCTTGCCGGCCGGCGACGTCACGCCGAGGATCAGCATGTGTTCGGCGAGCCAGCCCTGGTCGCGGCCCATCGTCGACGCGATGCGCAGCGCAAAACACTTCTTGCCGAGCAGCGCGTTGCCGCCGTAGCCCGAGCCGAAGCTCCAGATCTCCCGTGTGTCGGGGAAATGCACGATGTACTTGACCGGGTTGCACGGCCACGGCACGTCCTTCTGGCCCGCTTCGAGCGGATGGCCGACGCTGTGCACGCACGGCACGAATTCGCCGTCCTCGCCGAGCACGTCATAGACGTCGCGGCCCATGCGCGTCATGATCCGCATGTTCACGGCCACGTACGGGCTGTCGGACAACTCGACGCCGACGTGCGCGATCGGCGAGCCGAGCGGGCCCATCGAGAACGGCACGACGTACAGCGTGCGGCCGCGCATCGACCCGCGGAACAGACCGTTCAGCGTCTCGCGCATTTCTTCCGGCGCGATCCAGTTGTTGGTCGGGCCGACGTCGTCGGGCGATTCGGTGCAGATGAAGGTGCGGTCCTCGACGCGCGCGACGTCGGACGGATCGGACTGCGCGAGATACGAGTTCGGGCGCTTCGCCGGGTTCAGGCGCTTGAGCGTGCCCTGGTCGACCATCGCCTGGCACAGCGCGTCGTTTTCTTCCTGCGAGCCGTCGCACCAGACGACGCGATCGGGCTCCGTGAGCGCCGCGATACGCGACACCCAGTCGATCAGTTTGCGATGCTTGACGAATGCCGGGGGAGCGATCAGCGGGCCGTGCGTCGCTTCGGCCAGGTTGTTTTGCGACATGGGAATGTCTCCAGACTATTGGGCGGGGATGGGGGATGCGGGACGAGCCCGCGAGATGGGGAATGCGGTCGGAGCGCAGGATGCAGCGACGCGCAAGGCGGCACACGCGAGCGGAGCGCGTGTCGATGCCGCGATGCGGGCGAGAGAATGTGATGTCTCGTATGAGCGTGCGAACGCGAGTTTCGCCATGCAAGCAACCTGCCGTACAACTCCATGCCGGCCAGCATACCATCGCCGTTATTGGGCGGGCGTTGCGTTGCAACAAGAAACAACTGTGACGACGCGCCGGCATGCCGCTTGCCGGCATGTCCTTTTTACTGCGCCGACGCGTGAGCTTTGGGGACGAAACGGCTGGAACATCCGTCCTGCAAGGGTTTCGCGAAAACGGAAAAATCGCGCGACATGCTCGCATGCGATGCACGCGAACATGTCGCGGCGCAGATTCGCGTTTTCGCTACTCAGGCAAACCCTGAATTAGGTTGCGTACACAAACATCCATCGCGCATGCGTTGTGTGCGCTACCGCTCAAAACGGCGCGCCCGGCAATCCGGGGTAATACGCGCCTGCCGCCATCCCGCCGTCGACGGACAGTTCGGCGCCGTTGCAGTACGACGCTTCGTCGCTCGCGAG
Organism: Burkholderia sp. Bp9012; assembly: GCF_003853825.1. Taxonomy (NCBI): domain Bacteria; kingdom Pseudomonadati; phylum Pseudomonadota; class Betaproteobacteria; order Burkholderiales; family Burkholderiaceae; genus Burkholderia; species Burkholderia sp. Bp9012. The sequence goes on from NZ_QTQA01000005.1 coordinate 62,934, forward strand.
AAACAGCGTCGCACGCGCGATTTCGTCAGGCAAGCCGACGCGCTGCAGCGGCACGTGCGTGTAGTGCTTGTTGATCTCGTCGAGCGGCGCGCCGGCCGGGTTCGACATCGCGGTGTTGACGCCACCGGGATGAATCGAATTCACGCGCACGCCCTGGTGGCCGAGTTCGAGCGCCGCCACCTTCGTCAACCCGCGCACGCCCCATTTGCTCGATACGTAGGCGGCCAGCGCGTTGACGCCGCGCAGCCCGTCCACCGACGAGATGTTGACGATCGATCCGCTCTTCTGCGCGATCATGCGCGGCGCGATCGTGCGGATGCCGACGAACGTGCCGACGAGATTGACCGATACCGCGCGCTCGAAATCACGTTTCGACAATTCGGTGATCGCACCGAACATCAGTACGGCCGCGTTGTTCACGAGCACGTCGATGCGGCCGAACTGCTCCACGGTCGCATCGGCGACGCGCGCCCAGTTCTGTTCGTCGCTCACGTCGAGCCGCATGAAGCGTGCCGCGTCGCCGAGTTCGCGCGCCAGCGCCTCGCCTTCCGCGTCGAGCACGTCGCCGATCACGACGCGCGCCCCCTCCGCGACGAACAGCCTGCATGTCGCGGCGCCCATCCCGCGCGCGCCGCCCGTGACGATCGCCACCTTCCCTTCCAGTCGACCCATGTCGTTTTCTCCTCGATGCTTTCCGATTCCGGTTTGCCGGCCGCGACGCGCTGCCACGTGCATCGGTGCCGGCCCTTGATGTGCGTCGCGTTCGCCGTCAGCCCCAATACGCCTGCCCGCCGTCGAGCGGCAGCGTGGCGCCCGTCAGGTACGCGGCGTCGCGGCTCGCGAGAAACACGATCGCGCGCCCGATGTCCTGCTCGCAGTCGCCCACGCGGCCGAGCGGGATCGTGCGGAAGAACGCCGCCGCTTCGTCCGGGTTCGCGTCGATCCAGCCCTTCAGCCCCGGCGACAGTGCATGCGGCGCAACCGCGTTCACGCGAATGCCGTCGGCGCCCCATTCGCATGCGGCAGCACGCGTGAGCGCGCGAATCGCTTCCTTGGTCGCCGCGTAGGCCCCATAGCCCGACGCGTCCCAGCGCACCGCGGCCGACGACGCGAAATTGACGATCACGCCATCCCCCTTCAGATGCGGATGGCACGCGCGCATCATTCGCAGCGTCGCGATCGGCCCCGACTCGAGGCCCGCGAGAAAATCCGTGTCGGTCACGTCGAGCAGGCGGCCGAGCGGCACGACCTGCGCGTTGTTGATCAGGATCTGCACGCCGCGAAACCGCTCGACGACCGCATCGACGCACCGCGCGATCTGCGCGGCGTCCATCACGTCGCACACGAACGGCTCCGCGATACCGCCGCGCGCGCGGATCGCATCGCAAGTCGCGACCAGCTTGTCGCGCGTGCGGCCGACCACGGCCACCTGTGCGCCTTCGCCCGCGAGCGCGTGCGCAATGCCTTGCCCGACGCCCTGCCCCGCGCCCGTCACGAGCGCGACCTTGCCTTCGAGGATGCCCATGTGCGCTCCTTAAGCGACGATCGCCGGATGAGCCTGCACGGGCCCGCCAAGCAGTTCGCGATACGACGGCGGCTGCTTGCCGTCGAGATCCGCGATGCCATATTGCAGCGCGGCTTCCGCGCCGACCAGCACCTGCCCCGACAACGCCATGCGCTGCGGATCGGCGTGGATCGCATGAATCACGCGGCCGGTGAATTCCGGGCTTTCGGCGACGAGCGAGAATTCCTTGTAGAGGTCCGGATGCTCGTCCCACACGCGCGTCGTGCGTTCGGTTCGCAGCGGCCCCATCCAGATCGACACGGCCGCGACGTCGAACGGTTTCAGGTCGACGGCCATGTCCTTCGCGAACTTGTCGACGCCGGACTTCTGCGCGCCGTACGCAGCGCCGTGCATGTAGCAGCTCGCGCCGAACGACGACGTGAACGCGATCAGCCCGCTGCGGCGCCTCGCCATCAGCGGCGCGGCGTGCCAGCTCGCGACGTACGCCGAGCGCAGCCCGACGTCGAGGATGTTCACGAGGTCGAGCGACTTCTCCCAAAACGGGCCTGGCAGGATCAGCTGGTCGTGCAGATAGGTCGCGTTGTTGACGAGGATGTCGAGTCGCCCGCTGTCGCGTTCGACGCGCTCGAACAGCGCCTTTACCTGTGCGTCGTCCGCGTGGTCGCACGCGACGGCGATCCCGCGGCCGCCGAGCGCGTCGATTTCGCGCGCGGTTTCGTGGATCGTGCCGGGCAGCGGCGCGTCGCCTTCGTTCTGCGAGCGCCCCGTCACATAGACCGTCATACCGGCCGCGCCGAGCGCGCGCGCGATGCCCTTGCCGGCACCGCGCGACGCGCCCGTCACGACGGCGACGGGCGCCTCGTTGTTCTGTGCCATGTTCGATGTCTCCTGGGGAATGTTTTCAACCTGAGTGGGTCGTGCGCGTCGTCACGCAGCAGGCGGCTGCGCGCCGGCGAACAGCACGCCCGGCGCATCGCCGTCGTAGCGGGCGGACAACGTCGACGTGACGACGCAGCGGGTGGCCGCGATCTTCCATTCGCCGTCGACCTTCCGGTATTCGTCGTCGTAGGTCGCGCCGAGCTGCGTGAGCGTGCGCGCGTTGGTGTCGAGCATCTGGTAATGCAGGCCCCACGTGCCGCGCGCATGCGTGTCGTCGAGCACGGTGATGTCGGGATTCACGCCGTGGTGCATCTCGACGATGTGCGGATGGCAGCCGAGCCGCTCGAACACGTCGACGAGCGCATCGCGGTGGTCGAACGTGCCGATTCGGCCGTAGTCGATGTGCACGGCGCCGGGCGCGAAGCAGTCGCGCATCCCCTGCGGATCCTTCCGGTCGCAGCACGTGAAGTAGCGCGCCTTCAGGCGGCGGATCGCGTCGGCGTCCTCCAGCCTGCGCACGCGCGCTTCCATTCGTTCGATCGGGGTCATGCCGTCTCCTTGGTCTCGTGTGCGCGGATCGAAGCCGCGTCGACGCCACGTTACAGGCGCACGGGAGGCCGGCCATCACCTGTTTGGATGAACCCCGATGTCGCGTATCGGCGAACTTGAACGCAGCTCCCGCGGCGTTCGTCCGAACAGACGATGTGACGCAGGCGGCTTCATTCCTACCATCCGATGACACCACCACGAGACACGGCGATGGACGAGACGACCCGCACGCTCCACGAGTACGAGCAGATCCGCCAGCTGAAGTACCGGTATTTCCGCGCGGTCGATACGCACGACTGGTCGCTGCTCGCGCAATGCCTGACCGAGGACTGCGAGGCGCGCCTGTACGGCGGCCGCTATGCGTACGACGGCCGCGACGCATTCGTGTCCAGCCTGCGCGAACTGCTCGGCAAGGCGACCTTCCTGACGATGCATCACGGCCACCACCCCGAGCTCACGCTGGTGTCCGCCGATCATGCGTGCGGCGTGTGGTTTCTCGAGGATCATGCGATCAATCTAGAGGATAACTACCTGATGCACGGCACCGCGTTCTATGACGACCAGTACGTGAAGCACGACGGCGTGTGGCGTATTCACGCGACGCGTCACGAGCGCCTGTTCGAAACCGTCACGTCGCCGATTCCGCCGTCGTTCACGCTGACCGCCAACCGCTTCGCACCGGGCGCGCACGACGCGTCCGGCGCGACCGATCCGGCCGTCAACGCTTCCTGAAACCCGGCGGCAGCGCCGCCGACCTCGTCATCCCCTTTGGAGCCGGAGCAATGGAGAAAGTCATTTATGTATTGTGGCGCGATGCGCAGGCCGCGCCCGAACAATGGAGCCGCAGCGTGCGCGCGCAGCTCGCCGACAAGCTGCTGTCGCTAGGCGCGCCCGGCGTGCAGATCAACGTTGCCGACGCCGATGTCGCGCCGGCCGCCGGCCTGAAGCAGACCAACACGCACCCGGGCATCGACGGCATCGTCGCGGTGTGGATCGACAGCGCGAACCCGATGTTCCGCCAGCCGTTCGACGACGCGGTGCGCGCGATCGTCCCGCACATGGCCGCGTATCTCGTCACGGAATCGCAGCCGATTCCGAACATGCGCTTTCCGGCGCGGCCCGGCGAGCGCACGAGCGGCTTCTCGCAGCTCGCGTTCCTGAAGCGCCCGCCGCGCCTCACGCATGAAGCATGGCTCGACGTATGGCACGGCCATCACACGCGCGTCGCGATCGACACGCAGGACAACTTCCTGTACGTGCAGAACGTGGTCGTGCGCGCGCTCACGCATGCGGCGCCCGGCTACGACGCGATCGTCGAGGAATGCTTCCCGGCCGCCGCGATGACCGATCCGTACGCGTTCTTCGATGCAGTCGGCGACGAGGAGAAATTCCAGCGCAACGTCGGGGAGATGATGGACAGCTGCGGACGCTTCATCGATTTCGACAAGATCGACGTGGTGCCGACGAGCCAATACGTCGTGAAGGCCGTGCGCGGATAAAAAAAACGCCAACCCGTCATGAACGGGTTGGCGTCGTGCCGCGGGTATGACGATTACGAGAACTGGTTCATCGTGTTGTCCTTGCCCGCTGCCTTCAGCGCTGCGTCGCCGCTGAAGTATTCCTTGTGGTCGTCGCCGATATCCGAGCCGGACATGTTCTGGTGCTTGACGCACGCGATGCCCTGACGGATTTCCTTGCGCTGCACGCCCGCCACGTAACCGAGCATCCCCTGTTCGCCGAAGTATTCCTTCGCGAGGTTGTCGGTCGACAGCGCGGCCGTGTGGTACGTCGGCAGCGTGATCAGGTGGTGGAAGATGCCTGCTTCACGCGATGCATCGGCCTGGAACGTACGGATCTTCTCGTCGGCGAGCTTGGCCAGTTCGGTCTCGTCGTACTCGACGCTCATCAACTGCGCACGGTCGTATGCCGACACGTCCTTGCCCTCTGCCTTCATCGCGTCGTACGCCTGCTGACGGAAGTTCAGCGTCCAGTTGAACGACGGGCTGTTGTTGTACACCAGCTTCGCGTTCGGGATGACCTTGCGGATTTCGCTGACCATGCCGCCGATCTGCGCGATGTGCGGTTTTTCGGTTTCGATCCACAGCAGGTCGGCGCCGTTCTGCAGCGACGTGATGCAGTCGAGCACGCAACGCGCTTCGCCCGTGCCGGCGCGGAACTGGAACAGGTTGCTCGGCAGGCGCTTCGGACGCAGCAGCTTGCCGTCGCGCTTGATGACGACGTCACCGTTGCCCAGCTGGTCGGCCGACAGCTCCTCGCAGTCGAGGAACGCGTTGTACTTGTCGCCCAGGTCGCCCGGCTCGTTGGTCACGGCGATCTGCTTGGTCAGGCCGGCGCCGAGCGAGTCGGTACGGGCGACGATGATGCCGTCGTCCACGCCCAGTTCCAGGAACGCGTAGCGGATCGCGCGGATCTTCGCGAGGAAGTCCTCGTGCGGCACGGTGACCTTGCCGTCCTGGTGGCCGCACTGCTTCTCGTCGGACACCTGGTTTTCGATCTGGATGCAGCACGCGCCCGCTTCGATGAACTGCTTGGCCAGCAGGTACGTTGCTTCGGCGTTGCCGAAACCGGCGTCGATGTCGGCGATGATCGGCACGACGTGCGTCACGTGGTTGTCGATCTTTTCCTGGATGGCGGCCTTGGCAGCGGCGTCCTTGGCAGCATCCAGCTCGCGGAACAGGCCGCCGAGTTCACGTGCGTCGGCCTGGCGCAGGAACGTGTACAGCTCGCGGATCAGCGCGCTGACCGACGTCTTTTCGTGCATCGACTGGTCCGGCAGCGGGCCGAACTCCGAGCGCAGCGCGGCGACCATCCAGCCCGACAGGTACAGGTAGCGGCGTTCGGTGCTGTTGAAGTGCTTCTTGATCGAGATCATCTTCTGCTGGCCGATGAAGCCGTGCCAGCAACCCAGCGACTGCGTGTACTTGGACGGATCGGCATCGTACGCGGCCATGTCGGCGCGCATGATCTTCGCGGTGTACTTCGCGATGTCGAGGCCCGTCTTGAACTTGTTCTGGGCACGCATGCGGGCGGCATACTCGGGATTGATGGCATTCCACGCGCTGCCGTGGTTTTCCTTCAAGCCAGCCACTGCCTTGATGTCGTCTTGATATTGGGACATGTCAATCTCCTGGGAACGAAGCGCATTTGAGTAAAGGGTTCAGCTTGCCCGCTCCGTATGACGAAGCGAACTGCATGGACTCAATAGTAACGCCGCCCGATGCGCTTTCGGCGAGGTCTTATATAAGACATAAGATATAAATTTTGCTTGTTTTTCAATGAGATAAGCGGTGCATTTTGCGATGCAAAACCGGTTTTCAAGCGGCGGGACGGCGGCGCGGCGGGAATTCCGCGCGCATTCCGCGATATGAAACGGCCTTTCGGCAGTTGGTGGGAGGACAAACATGGCGATCCCTGTTTCGGGGCTTTGCCATGCACATGACAAAACGTCTATACTTGGACAATTCATCGACGGCAAACCGAGGCACGCCGTCCCCCGCGTACCGTGATGCGCCCTCCTGCCCGGATCGACATGAGCGACTATCCCGTTTTTGACGCGCTGTGCGAGCTGCTGAACACCTCCGGCGCGCGGTTCCGCGTGCTGGATCACCCGGCCGAAGGCAAATCCGACGTGATCGCCGCGATTCGCGGCACGCGTCCCGAACAGGGCGCGAAGGCGATGCTCTGCACGTTCAAGGACGGCGGCGACGTCACCGCGCTCGCGGTCATCCCCGGCCATCTGAAGATCGATTTCCGCAAGGTCGCCGACGCGGTCGGCCGCCGCAAGGCGACACTCGCGCCGCCCGAACTTGCCGCCACGGTCACGCGCTGCGTGATGGGCGCCGTGCCGCCGTTCGTGTTCGACGCGAACGTGACGCTCGTCGTCGACCCCGCACTGATCGAACTCAACGACGAAATCGCGTTCAACGCGGGCCGCCTCGACCGCTCGGTCGTGCTCGACGCGTCCGACTACGTGCGGATCGCCCGCCCGCTGCTGGCCGACATCACGCGGCCGGAAACGACCGACGCGCCCGCGCTCGAGGCCAAACCATGACCACGCCCCGCTCCAGGCCGCAGTTGGAACAGGCGTCGCTGATCGAGCAGGTGCTGCGCATCGCCGAAGGGCTCGGCGCGATGTTCGCGCCGTTCACCGAAGTCGTCGTGCACGACCTGCGCACGCCGAAGCACGCGATCCTCGCGATCCATAACAACCTGTCGGGCCGCGCGATCGGCGATCCGGCGACCGAACTCGGGCTCGCCCGCATCGACGACGACGACTTCCCGCAGGTGCTCGCGAACTACGCGAACCGCTTCGCCGACGGCCGCACGGCGAAAAGCACGTCGATCGGCATCAAGGATTCGAACGGCCGCTATGTGGCCGCGCTGTGCCTGAACGCGGACGTCACACTGTTCCGCGGTTTCCAGGGGATGCTGAACCAGTTCTGCAGCACCGAAGGCGCGCCGGTCGCCGAAACGCTCGACCCGGCCGGCGCGGACGCGATCCGGCAGCGCATCGACGCGTTCGCGACGCGCCTCGCGACCACGCCGCGCGAACTGAAGACCGACCAGCGCCGCGAGCTGATGCAGACGCTGAAGGCCGACGGCTTCCTCGAGGTGCGCCGCGCGATGGAAATCGTGTCGCAGCATCTCGGCGTGTCGCGCGCCACCGTATACAACGATGCGAAATGATGCGTGAGGCGGATGCGCCCCGCTGACCTGTTGACCGACTCTTCCGACGAGCGACTCATGAACACTCCGACCCTCCCCACCTACGACGACGTCGCGGCCGCCGCGGCACGGCTCGACGGCCGCGCGCACCGCACGCCCGTGATGACGTCGCGAACGATCGACGAAGCGCTCGGCGCGCAGGTGTTCTTCAAGTGCGAGAACCTGCAGCGCATGGGCGCGTTCAAGTTCCGCGGCGCGTTCAACGCGCTGTCGCGCTTCGACGCGACGCAGCGACGCAACGGCGTCGTCGCGTTCTCGTCCGGCAACCATGCACAGGCGATCGCGCTGTCGGCGCGCATCCTCGGCATCCCGGCGACGATCGTGATGCCGCAGGACGCGCCGGCCGCGAAGATGGCCGCGACGCGCGGCTACGGCGGCAACGTCGTGACCTACGATCGCTATACCGAGGACCGCGAGCAGATCGGTCGCGCGCTCGCGGAGCAGCACGGGCTCACGCTGGTGCCGCCGTACGACCACGCAGACGTGATCGCGGGCCAGGGCACGGCGGCGAAGGAATTGTTCGACGAGGTCGGGCCGCTCGACGCGGTGTTCACGCCGCTCGGTGGCGGCGGCCTGCTGTCGGGCACGGCGCTCGCGACGCGCGCGCTGTCGCCGCACGCGAAGCTGTACGGCGTCGAGCCGGAAGCGGGCAACGACGGACAGCAATCGTTCCGGTCCGGGTCGATCGTCCATATCGACACGCCGCGCACGATCGCCGACGGCGCGCAGACGCAGCACCTCGGCAACCTGACGTTCCCGATCCTGCGGCGCGACGTCGACGACATCCTGACCGCGACCGACGCGGAACTGGTCGACTGCATGCGCTTCTTCGCGACCCGTATGAAGATTGTCGTCGAGCCGACCGGCTGCCTGTCGCTCGCGGCCGCGCGCCGGATGAAGGACGAACTGAAAGGCAAGCGCGTCGGCATCGTGATCAGCGGCGGCAACGTCGATCTCGAGAACTTCTGCGCGCTGGTCGCCGCATCCGCGTGAGCGTCGCGGCGCGCGGATGACTGCATGAACATCCCGTCATCCGCGCGCCGCCACTCCTTCACGTCGCGTTAAGTTTCGCGCCCTACACTGAATGCGTTGTCCCGCAGTCAGTCGTGAAGAAGGAGTCGCCATGAACACGCACGCGATCGTCGCCGCCGCCCTCGCGGCAGCATCCCTCACGGCGTTCGCGCAACCGGGCGCGACGTCATCCGGTTTTTCCGCCACTTCGCCGCACGACCCGGTCGCGCAGGCCGCCCACCGATCGCCCGCCGCGCTGCCGCACGCCGGCTTCGTGCTCGCGAAGATCGATCAGAACAATACGCCGCCCGACCGCGGTGGCGAACCCAGCGGCCGCACGCACGCCGGCACGCATATGTAACCCGGCGTGAGCCGGCCGCGTCGGTCGGCCGGCCCGCGCCATGACTTCACAACGACGGCAGCGACGGATCGCGCGCGGCGAGGATGTCCGCGGTGCGCCGCTGCAGCGCGCCGTCGATCGTCTCCGGCTGCGGAATCAGCCAGTAACGCCCGTCGCGAATGCCGTCGAACGCCCGCGCCGCAAATGCGTCGGGCGTGAGCCCGTGCGCGTTCAGCATCGCGCGCATCGTGTCGACGAAGCCCTGCACCTCGGGCCGGTCGTGCGCGGCGCCGAACGGGTCGTTGAAAATGCCCGTCTGCACCGGGCCCGGCGCGAGCAGCGACACGCCGACCGGCGCGCCGAGCATCTTGAGCTCGCCGTGCAGCGATTCGGTCAGCGCGACCACCGCGAATTTCGTCGCCGAGTAAGGCGACATCAACGGGCTCGGCAGGAAGCCGCCGACCGACGCCGTATTGACGATGCGCGCGGGCATGTTGCGCTCGAGCATGCGCGGCACGAAGCTGCGGATCCCGTTCATCACGCCGTGCACGTTGATCGCGAAACTGCGCTCGAACCGTTCCGGCGTGATTTCCCAGCTGAAGCCGGTCGCCATCACGCCTGCGTTGTTGAACAGCAGGTCGACGCCGCCGAAGCGCTGCCATGCGGCGTCGGCCAGCGCATCGACGGCTTCAGGGCGGCTGACGTCCGTCGGCACGCACAGCACGTCGGTGTCGAGCGTCGCGGCGAACGCGTCGAGCTTCCCCCGGTCGAGATCGGCCAGCACCACGCGCATGCCGAGCCCGGCGGCGTGGCGCGCGAGCCCGCTGCCGATACCGCTGGCCGCGCCGGTGATCACGGCGGTACCGCCGTCGAAGCGAATCGAAGTCGTCATGTCAATGTCCTGTCGGGTCGATGCTCGGATGCGCGTATGCGGGAATCACGGGTGGCGGCAACGGCGTGCGGCCGTCGAGCGAGCGCACCGCGAGCCCCTGCGACAGCGGGAAATGCAGGCTGTGCGTGACGAGGCCCGTGCGCTCGCTTGCCGGCAGGCTGCACAGCGCGAGCGCGGTTTCCGCGAGATACGCGACGTCCTCGGTCGGATAGCCTTCAGGGATGTAGCGGGCCGCGCCCGGCGTGCGGATCGCGGTGCTCGGCGCGACCAGGTTCACCGCGATGCCGTCGGCTTCGAGCTCGGCCGCGAGTCCTTGCGTGAAGCGCGACAGCGCGGCCTTGACCGCCGCATAGACGGTCGCGCCGCCCGCGCGCGAGAAATCGTCGAACGGCCGCAGCGGCGCGAGCGCCGTGACCGAGCCGACGTTCACGATCCAGCCGGCGCCACGCGCGCGCATCAGCGGAATCGCTGCCTGGCTCAGCGCGAACGGAATGCGCAGATAGTGCTCGATCGTCGTGTCGAACATCGCCATCGGCATCGCGTCGACGCGTGCGTAGTCGGCCACGCCCGCGTTGTTCACGAGGATGTCGAGGCCGCCGGCCGCCTTCGCCGCGCGCCCGACGAGCGCGTCGCGCTCGGCCGGGTTCGACAGGTCGGCCGCCACTGCGATCGCGCGGCCGCCCGCCTGCTCGATCAGCGCGACCGTTTCGGCGAGCGTGCCGGCGGTCGTCGCGGATTGCGTGAGGCTGCGCGCCGTCACGACGACGGTCGCGCCTTCCGACGCGAGGCGCTGCGCGATCGCGCGGCCGATGCCGCGGCTCGCGCCGGTCACGAGCGCGCATTTGCCCGCAAGCGTCGCGGTTCGGGTGTCGGTCATGATGTCTCCGGTAAAAGGGGTGTCATGTGCGGGCCGTTCTGCGTCAGCCCGCGATATCCGCAACGTGCAACACGAACTTGGTTTTCGCGTCGCCCGTTTGAACGAGATCGAGTGCGCGCGCCGCCTGTTCGAGCGGAAAGCGCTCGAAGCGCGGCACGCGTAGCGCGCCACGGCCGAGCCGTTCCGCGATCGCTGCCAGCGTGGCGCCGCTCGGCATCCGGCTGTACGTCATCGCGGTGCGCAGGCCGCGCTTCGCGGCTTCGGCGCCCGTCGCGGCCAATCGCTCCGCGTCGCCGGCCGCGAGCGTCATGATGTTGACGAGCGTGCCGCCCGGTGCCAGCAGGTCGAGTGCATCGGCCAGTGTGGCGCCGCCGACCGCGTCGAGCACCAGATCGACGCCGCCGGGCGCCCACGCCCGCACGGCCGCGGCGATGTCCTGTGCGCGATAGTCGATGCTCGCCGCCGCGCCGAGCGCCTCGACGCTCGCGCGGTTGCGGGCCGAGCACGTCGCCGCGACGCGCGCGCCCGCCTGCGCGGCAAGCTGGATCGCGAACGTGCCGACCGCGCCCGCGCCGCCGTGCACCAGCACGGTCTGCCCATCACGCAGCCCGCCGTCGTCGAACAGGCCCGCCCACGCCGCCAGCGCGGGGGTCGGCGTGGCCGCCGCTTCCGCGAAGCCGACCGTGTCGGGCAGGCGCACGACCGAGTCGTGCCGCACCGCGACGTATTCCGCATACGCGCCCCAGCGCCCCGCGCCGACGTCGGTCTGCGCGAACACGCGCATCCCGGGCGCGAATCCTTCCACGCCATCGCCGACCGCCTCGACCACACCGGCCGCGTCGAAGCCGATCACGAACGGAAACGTGATCCGCATGAACGCGCCGAGATAGCCTTCGCGGCATTTCCAGTCGGCGGGATTGACACCCGCGTACGCGACGCGAATCAGCACGTCGCCGGGGCCCGGCCTCGGTGCCGGAACGTCGGCCATTCGCAGCGCGTCGGAATGACCGATGCGGTCGATCAGCAAGGCTCGCATGGTGGTGTCTCCAGGGTTGTCGTTTGCATGGCGGCGGGTCGCGTGCGCCGCGCGTCACGCCGCCGTGTCGGCCAGCAGGCTCGACGCGAGCGGACAGAACGCGTGCGCGATCGCATCGACCGTCCAGTCGGGGCTTTCGGCGTCGAAGCGGCGGTCGACCCAGCCCCAGTGATACGGATGCAGCAGGTACTCGCCGAGCAGATCGCCGACGTGCGCGAATTCCTGTTGCCAGACGTGGGTCCACGCACCCGGCGTCACGATCCTGCTCAGCCGCCAGTTGCGGATGCCGGGCATGAACGCGGGCATGCGCAGCAACTCGCGCTCGAGGTCGCGTACCTGGGCTTCGTCGGCCTCCGGCCGCACGCGCAACATCAGCGTGCGCCATACGCCGTCGCGCAGCGCCGGCTCGCGCAGACCGCCGCCGATCGCCCGGCATGCGGCGCCGTCGATCCGCACGACGCCCGGTATGCGGGCCAGCGCGGTGAAGCCCGGCGCGTGGTCGGTCGCCCGTTCGTCGCGCAGCACGTCGAGCGTGTAGTCGCCAGCGTTCCAGCAGCCTTCCAGATTGCGTGCCAGCGCAACGCGGGTCGCGCCGGGCAGCGCATGCGCGGCGTCGCGCAATGCACGCTCGACCGCGCTGGCATCGTCGGTCGCCGAAACGAATATCTGCGCCGTGTCATGCCGCATGGTCGACCTCCGTCAGTGCAGGCAGCGGTGCATCGGCGTCCGTCATCACATGGCGGCGGCGGGCGTCGCACAGCGCATCGATGGCTGTCCAGAACGCAACGACGTCACCGTCGGTCAGCGCGCGCATCCGGTAGTACGCCGGCGCATCGGCAACCTGCCACGTCAGCCACAGCGTGCTCGGCTGCCCCGGCACCGCGACGGGCGGCGACACCCAGCGGCCGGCCGCCGTCAGTCCGCGCGCCGCGTGGCCCGGCAAATAACGGTCGCGGAGCAGCGCCAGCACGTCGGGAATGCGTTCGGGTGCGAGGGTGATTTCGTCTACGATCTGGATCATTCGCGGGTCGTCTCGGTTCGTTCGTGGCGCAATGCGATGCCGGCCGCCTACGCCGTTCCGGCGAGGCCGGAAGCGGCCGGCGTGGATAACATTCTTGCGTGGCGACGGCCGGCGAACCCCTACCGGCCCGCTCACCCGCCCCTGTCGCAACGCTCAGATCGGCAGAGATATGAAACAACGCGCATTGCCGGCACGCGGTCGCATGCTGCCGGGCCTCGGCGACCGCCTGCGGGACGAGTTGACGCGCAGCGGCGCACCGCCAGTGGAACGACCGGCGACGTCGGCCGCTGACGTCGCGTCGACGACGCCAGGCGGCTTCGTCGCGCTGTACCGCGACGCCATCGAGCGGCTCGAGGCGCAAGTCGCGCGCGGCAACGGCCATCCGCCGATGCGCAAGCAGGAAGTCGACCTGATGTGCCGCTGCCTGCTCAGTTGCACGACGCTCGCCGACGCGATCCGCTGCGCGGCCGAGTTCTGCGAGATGCTGACGCCGCGCGCCGGTGCGCTGTCGCTCGCGGTGCGTGACGCGCGCGCGACGTTCCGGATGGATTCGCTGCGCCGCACGCGCAGCCCGGCCGCGTGCCTCGTCGACCTGACGGGCCTGTTCTGCTATCTGCAACTGTTCGGCTGGCTCATCGGGCAGCCGCTGCGGCCGGACGAAGTCTGGCTCGGCCATCAGCGCCGCGACGACGCGATGCCGCTGCTCGGGCTGTTCAATGCGCCGGTCGACGTCGGCCGCAAAACCTATGGCTTCGCATTCGACGCCGCGCAGCTCGATGCCCGCGTGATCCGCCAGCCGGGCGAACTGGCCACGTTCCTCGTCGATTTTCCGTTTCGTCTGATCGATGCGGCGCCGGCCGTCGTGTCATGGGCGCAGCAGGTACGCGGTTTTCTCGACGCGGCGCTCGCGCGCGAGCAGGCGCTGCCCACGCTCGCCGAACTGGCGAGATGGCTCGGCGTCAGCGAGGCGACGTTGCGACGGCGGCTGGCTGCCGAAGGCAGCGGCTATCACGCGTTGCACGAGCAGTGTCTCGCCGACGTCGCACGGCGCTGCCTGCGCGAGTCGGACTGGCCGGTCGCGCGAATCGCCGCGCATCTCGGGTTCGGCGGCGAGGAAGCATTCCGGCGTGCGTTCGTGCGATGGACGGGTGTCGCGCCGAGCCGGTTCCGGCGCGATTGCCGCGCGGCCAGCGCCCCATTTCATCAGATGTAAAGCGGCCGGCGTGTCTCGCAAGAATGGATTTGGAAAAAATCCGGCGATCACTGACGTTTTTTCGCATCCCTGCGCGCTTCGCCAATTGACGCGCCGGAGCGCTCGCCATTACGCTTGCGCGCTGATGGTTCCCGGAGACGGGATGAAAAGGGAACGCAGAAGAGGCAGCGCCTCGAATCTGCGGCTGCCCCCGCAACTGTGAGCGGCGAATCCGCACTACCCCACGCCACTGGGAAACCGGGAAGGCCGGTGCGAATAGCGACCCGCGAGCCAGGAGACCTGCCATCGACCCGAGGTCCAAGCAGCCGCGCCGGGCGGGGTGTCCCGGAGCGCCAGGCACCACCTTTGGCGGTCGCCCCGTTGCATGGACGGCCCGACCTCAGGACCCTTCAGATGTCCAGTCTTTCCGCCTCCGCTTCCTCGCCGGAAGCGTCGTGCCGTCGCGCCAGCCAGCCATGGGCGCGGCGTGTGCGCACGCGTGCGCCGTGCCGTGTCGCCCGATCCTCGCGACGACCGCCCACGCTCCCCGGTCTCGCGATAGACCAACACGAACCCGGGCGGTACGCACCGCCACCCGCTCACGCTCGCCGTACCTGCAACACGATCACGTTCATTGCCTCATGAATCTTCGCCACCTTCTCGCCACGTCCGCCGCCACGGCGCTGTTCGCCCCGATCGCCCATGCCGCAGGCGACGCGGCGCTCCCGCAGCCGCCCCAACCCGCCGAAGCCGCCGACCTGCCGACGATCAGCGTGACCGACACACGGCACCTGCCCGAATCGTTCGACCAGCGCTATGCGACGACGCAGGTGCTCACGCGCGCCGATCTCGATCGGCTGTCGCCGAGCGACCCGAGCATCACGCAGGCGCTCGCGACGCTGCCGGGCGTGACCGTCTCGCAAAACGGCGGCCCCGGCTCGTCCGCGTCCGTGAGCATCCGCGGCTCGTCCGCCAACCAGGTCGCGGTGTTCATCGACGGCATCCGGATCGGCTCGCCGACGACCGGCATCGCGCCGTGGGCCGACCTGCCGACCGAGGCGTTCGAACGCGTCGAGGTGATCTCGGGGCCGGCCGCCGCATCGTTCGGCGCGAATGCGATGGGCGGCGTCGTGCAACTGTTCACGCGCCGCGCCGCCGGCCAGCCGAACCAGACGACCGTGTCGTTCGGCGGCGGCTCGAACAAGACCTTCGACACGCAGTTGCGCACGTCGGGCACCGTGCCGTCGACGGGGCCGCTCGCCGCGCTCGGCGGCCTCACCTACACGCTCGGCCTGCACGACTACAACACGGCCGGCATCGACGCGACGCGACCGTTCGCGTACGGCCACGAGGCCGGCCGCAATCCGTATCATGCGCAGGACCTCGATGCGCGACTCGGCTACGCGCGCGACAACTGGTCGATCTCGACGTTCGCGCTGTATCACCGCTCCGACCTGTCCTATGACAACGCCGGCTTTGCGAATCGCGAGCTCGATCATCAGCTGACGACCGGCATCGCGTTCCATCTCGACATCACACCCGACACCCAGTTCGACCAGTCGTTCGGTTATGCGAACGACCGCCAGTTCCTGTATGCGAGCGACCCGACGATCCCGACCGACCAGATCAATTCGCAGCGCATCAGTTCGTCGACGTCGCTGACCCACCAGGAGCATGGCTTCCGACTGTTCGGCCTGCCGCTGTCGGGCGAGACGAAGCTCGCGTACGACTTCACGCGCGAACAGGCATTCCTGCCGGTCGACGTGCCCGACGGCGTGCCCACGCGCAACGACTCCGCGTTCTCGCTGCATCAGTCGGCGACGCTCGGCAGCGTGACGATGTTCGTCGCGGGGCGGCACGAGATCATCGCCGGGAAGGCCGTCAACACCGGCAATGCCGCGCTGTCGTGGGCCATCACGCAGGTCTATACGGCCCGCGTGTCCTACGGCAACGCGTTCCGCCTTCCCTCGTTCAACGACCTGTACTACCCGGGCTACGGCAATCCGGACCTGAACCCGGAACGCAGCGATTCGGTCGAGGCCGCGCTCGACGCGAACACGGCGTACGGCACGTTCAGCGCCGCGATCTACGACACGCGCATCAACAATCTGATCGCGTACAACCCCGCGACGCGCTCGCCGATGAACATCGGTCGCTCGCATATCCGCGGCATCGACCTGTCGTACAAGGGCACGATCGGCCGCCATACGCCAGTGAGCATCGCGATCGGTTTCCTGAATCCCCAGGACGAAACCAACGACAGCTGGCTCAACCGCCGGCCGCGCCAGACGGTCAGCGTCAACGTCGACCACACGTGGGACGAATTGCACCTGCATGCACTGAGCACGGGCGCGTCGCTGAACTACGGCGGCACGACGTTCGACGACCCGGCCAACACGACGTATCTGCCGTCGTACCTGACCGTGAACCTGCGCGCGTCGTACAGGATCAATTCGCACCTGACGGTGTCGGCGACGCTGTCGAACCTGTTCGACCGTCAGTACATGACCGCGTACGGCTACAACACGCTCGGCCGCACCGCGTTCGGCAAGGTCAGCTACACGTTCTGACCGCGCGCGCGGGGTGTCGATGCCGCGATTCGCGTCATGACCAGACGACGCCGTGCATGCCCGCGATCAACTGGATCGCGCCGAACACCGCGATCACGGCTGCGGATACGCGCGACAGCCCGCGCATGAACGTCAGCGGCATCTTCGTGCGCAACGCGGCGGTCGCGCTGCTCAGGCACAGCCACCACGTCGCGGATCCGAGGAACACGCCCGCGACCATCAAGGTCACGGGCGGCCCCATCGCGCCTTCATGCGTGCCCGCCAGCGGGCCGAGCGCCGCGAAGATCCCGACGAACGACAGGATCGTCATCGGGTTCGACAGCGTGAGGCCGAAGGTCGTCAGGAAATCGCGAAGCACGGTCGCGCGCGGCACGTCGTGCACCGCAGACGCGGCCGGCGCCTGCCGCGCGATGGACCAGGCCAGCCACACGAGGAACGCGCCGCCGACGATTTTCAGCGTGACGGTCAGCATCGGAAACGCAGTGACGATGCCGGCGACGCCCAGCGCCCCGAGCAGCCCGTAGATCGCGTCGGCGCACGCGGCGCCGATGCCCGTCGCGAACCCCGCGTGAAAGCCGCGGCTCAGACTGCGCTGAATGCAGAGCATGCCGATCGGGCCGACCGGCACCGCGATCGACAACCCCATCACGACGGACTTGATGAACAGCATGGCCGGCTCCTCGCGACATGCAATGACATGAACCGCATCGTAGGGAAAGTCCGGTCGCCGCTGAAGGCGGTTTTTAAGGAAAAATGAGTCTTTCACCTTAAAAACTCCGCCGCGATGGATGAACTCGACTGGAAGATACTCGCGCTGCTGCAGGCCAACGGCCGCATCAGCTACACGGAACTGGCGCGCCAGGTTCACCTGTCGGTGCCGGCGGTCACGGAACGCGTGAAGCGCCTCGAGTCGGCGGGCGTGATCGACGGCTACACGGCGCGGGTCAATCCGGCCGCGGCCGGCTACCCGGTGAGCGCGCTGATCGGCATCACGGTGCCGCAGCCGGCGAAGGCGAAATTCCTGAAGCTGCTGGAGACGATTCCCGAAGTGGTCGAGTGCCATCACGTGACCGGCGCGGATTCCTACGTGATGCGGTTCGTCGCCGTCAGCATGGCGCACCTCGAGCAACTGATCGAGCGCATCAACCTCTACGGCGAAACGCGCACGTCGATCGTGATGTCGACGCCACTGCCGGCGCGCGGGCTCGCGCGCCCGGCAGCGGCGGTCAAAGGCATTCGGGGGTGACACGACACCCCGCGTTGCGCGATGCTGTGCGGTGCGCACCTTGCTCGAACCGGACAACCTGCCATGTCAGTCATCGGACTCAATCATTACAACCTGCGCGCGGATCGTGCCACGCTCGATACGCTGCGCGACTTCTATGTGAACGTCGTGGGCCTCCAGCCAGGCTACCGACCGCCGTTCCAGAGCAACGGCTACTGGCTCTACGCGGGGGCGCAGGCGATCCTCCACCTGTCCGAAGCGCAGCCGGGCGAGGTCCGGCCGCCGCACGTCGTCAACACGTTCGATCATATGGCGTTTTCGTGCGAGAACGCCGCCGACATGGAACGGCGCCTGGCCGACGCGCAGGTCAGGTACTCACGCACGTATGTGCCGCTCACGCGCCAGCTGCAGCTGTTTTTCACCGACCCGGCCGGCAATGGCGTCGAGTTGAATTTTGCCGAAGCCGGCGGCGATTCCGGTGACGGACCGGGTTAGCGCCGGCGACCGGCCCGTGACGGTCGCCAGGCAAGCGGTCGCTTGCGCGACCGTTACTGCCGTTGCACGAGCTTCACGATCGTCAGCGTGCCCCGCACGCGCTCGACCCGGACCTTGATCTTGTCGCCCACGTGCAGCGACTCGATCATCGCCGGGTCCCCGGCCTTGAACGCCATCGTCATCGGCGCCATCCCGACGTTCTCGAGGGCGCCGTGCTTCAGTGTCACCATGCCGTGCGCGGCATCGATCCGTTTCACTTCGGCATCGGTCAACGCCGAATCCGGCGCCGACATCTTCATGTCGCCCATGTTCATGTCGGGCATGCTGCCGCCCGCACGCACCGGCGTCGGAACGACGGCCATCGCGCCGAGGACGGTGATGGCGAGGTATCGGATTTTCATCGGGACACTCCGTTGTTCCGCCAATGACGAACGCGCCCGCTACACCAGCAACGTCGCAACCGCCCACGCGATCAGCACGACGCCCAGTGCGCGGCCAACGCGCTCGCCGCCCGGCAGCACTTTTTCTACGAGCACGAACAGCGACAACGCGACGATCCACACGACGTTCATCACGCCGCCGACGAACAGCAGCGCCATCAGCAACCAGCAGCAGCCCACGCAATACGCGCCGTGCCGCACGCCGAGCAGGAAGCTGCCCGTGAGTCCCGGGCGCCCGTACGTCGTGAGAAACCGGACCGGCGACCGACATTGCCGTAGGCACGCCTGTTTCAGCGGCGAGAATTGATAGGCGCCGGCCAGCGCGAGGACGATCGCGGACAATACGGCGCTCTTCGACCACAGCATCATTCCGGAGATCAGGCCGGCGGGCTGCAACAGCGTCTGCAGCACGGCCGCGGCGACCGAAAACGCGAACCACGCGGCCAGATAGCCCGCCAGCAGGAACGCCGACGTCAAAGCCGCCCCGGCTCCTTGCGCACCGTGATGCCGCAGCACCCGCCGGTACAACAGTACGAGCGGCGCCGCACTGGGCGTCATCATCGCGATCATCATCACCCACCACATCAGGACCACGGTCGCAAGCGACGGATCCATGGTCCCCATGTCGTCGGCCAGCCGATGCGGGAACAACGCCACCGCAGTCATGTCCAGCGCCGACATGCCGGTACCCGCGCCCGTCCACAGGTAGACCCAGCACGCGCCGACGAGCGCGGTCATGCCGAGCAGCGTGACGACGCGCTCGCGCCCGAGAAAATCGCCGACGGGGATCATGCCGCGACGCGATGCCGGATCAGCCCGTGGTTGTTCAGGTGCAGCCGCGCGAACTGCGCGTAGCTCCGCTCGAGATTCAGCTCGATGTGGCCACGCGACCGGCCGGTGCCCGAACCGATCTCGGCCAGCTCGTATTCGAAGCCGTGCGGCAGGTCGATCCGCGCGCGATGCTCCGCGCCCGTCACCGGATTGCGGATCGGTTCGCCGACGATGTCGAACACGCCCTCGACGCCGATCCGGCCGCGCCGCGCATCGACATCGACGTCGAAATCGATCTTCGCGAAGATCGGATCGTATGCGTGCTCGAGCGTTGACGCGAACACGGAGAACATCGTCGCGAACGGATCGGTGTCCTGACCGGTCATGATCTTCAGCACGGCCTCGCGCTGCTCGGGACTCGCGCGCTCGTCGACGATCGGCTGGCACCGTCCGTGGCCCTCGTGAATCGGCCCCGGCCACTGGAACACGACCGCGATCCGGACGCCATCGAGCACGACGTCGCCGTAGTGGCCGCTGTCGATCGAAATCGCACCCATCGCTTCGCAGTTGCCGTGCGTCGGCAACGAATTGAACTGGCAGGGGCAACCGTATGAACAATTGCAGTTCATCAGTTCGGTTCCCTGAATTTCCCATGGCGTCATGGTTTCACCTCGTGCGTTCGGTGGCAAGTAATGCTTCGAATCTAGTGCAGCGCACAGGGGAAAGCAAAGGCCGCGCGAGACGCGCGAACGAGCGAAGAAAACGCCGTGAGCGGCGCCGTGCAACGACGCTGATCCGACGAATTCATCGTAGTCGTGCGGCGCCTGCGACGCGGGCCGCACCGCACGAAACGGCGCGTCCTGCGCACCATGTTCAAGCCATGTCCGGCATAAACCGACGGCACGATCCCGTCATCGCAAATGCGGGCATCCCGCATCGGTCCTGGTCCATACTGTCTCGCAATCGACGATTTCCTGACCGTCTCTGCCGCCCCGGATGGCTGTCATGCGCGTTCAAACTGCGTTGCTCTTTCTCGTCGGCACCCTGCTCACCGCGGGCGGCTACGGCGCAACCTTCCTGCTGTCGATGCGCTTTCGCGCGATTGGCGGCAGCGATCTCGATACCGGAGCCGCACTGGCCGCCGCGACCGTCGGCACCTTCGCCGGTCTGGCGGTGGTCGGCTGGTTCTCGCGGCAGATCGGCGCCGCGCGGATCGCCGCGCTGTCGTCTCTGTGCATCGGCGCCGGCATCGTCGGCTTCGCACTCGTCGGGCGCGCGCCGACGGCCGATTTGCCGTCCGGCTTCCTGGTCGGCTTCGGCTGGGGCGCGTTTCATCTGGCCGCGCCGATGTCGCTTGCCGAGCGCACGAGCGGCGCCGCCCGAAACGTGTGGTTCTTCCGTTCGGCGACCTTCCAGATGACGGGGATCGGCATGTCCCCGGCGTTCTCGGCGTATGCGATGCGCCTGCTCCACTGGTCGATCGACGACACGCTTTATGCGGTCGGCGCGCTGTGCGCGATCGCGTCGCTGGTGTTCGAGGCGTTCGGTCGCCTGTGTCCGCGCCCGCCCGCCGCTGCGTCCGGTGGCCGCTGGGTGCGCGAACTCCGGGCCATCTCGCGCACGCGCGCGGCCGCGCCGATCGCGATGATCGCACTCGGCACCTGCGTGTTCTCCGGCCTGATGACGTTCCAGATGTCGCTCATGCAAGGCACGCAGGCGCGTGCCGGCACATTCTTCAGCCTTTACACGATGACGGTGCTGAGTGCGCGCTGGCTGCTCGGGAAATGGGTTAGGATGGCGCGCCCCGAAACCGCGACCAAGGGGTTGCTCATGATGATGATGCTCGGTGCGCTCGCCATGTTCGGCGCCGCCGAGCATGCATCGCTACAGTCCGTCGCGGCCGTGCTGCTCGGCGCCGGCTACGGGCTCATGTATCCGGTCATCCAGGCGCAGGCGCTCGACGATTGCGCGGATACGCAACGGCACGGCGTGCTGACGTGGTTCGTCGCGTCGTATTTCATTGGTACGTTCGGCTTTCCGTCGGTCGGCGGCTGGGTGATGGTGCACGCCGGCAAGGGCGCGTTGCTGATGCTCATCGCGAGCTGCGGTCTCGCGGCGCTGTCGCTCGCGTTCCTTCACGACCGGCCCGCGCCGGTGCGCACTCGATAGGCGGCTGCGGGACGCCCGCTCGGTCAGCCGGGCTTCCTCGGCGCACGTGCGATGGCGAACCACCCCATCATCGCGCCCGCGACCCACGCGCAGGTCAGCAGCAGGTCGAGGTCCATCATTCCTTCGAAATTGGCACTGTTCTCGAAGCTGCAATGCCGGCTGCCGAGGAACGCGATGCAACCGCTGGCGACCCACTGGACGTGCATGAATACGTGATAGACGGCGAAAGCCGAAGCGATGATGGCGACGCGCAGGCGTAAGGTCGTTTTCATTCGGCGCCGGAGGCGGTGGGATGGTCTGACGCCGATCTTAAGACAACGACGCCGCATCAGGCAATCGATCCCGCGCGAACGTCACGACCGGCATGCACGACGGCCAACCGCTATCCGCACAAACCCCGAGAAAATCGATGGCGCCGCGCTGTCGGCACGGCTGCGTTCGGTGCTCGACGCACGCGGGTTTGCAGCATTCACGCCGCCCGACGACGGCTTTCTCGTCGGCAATCATCGCCGCCGGATCGATGACGCACATCGCTTACGCGCCGTCGATCTGCCTGAGCGTCGTCAGGCAATCGACCGCGAGCTGCTGATAGACCCGCGTGCCATTCGCCTTCGCGTCGATCTCCGCGGCGCTCAGTCGCCGCACCACGCGCCCCGGCACGCCAGCGAGCAGCACGCCGCGCGGCACGTCGTAGCCGGCCTTCACGAACGCGCAGGCCGCAACGATCGTCGTCGCGCCGATCGTCGCGCCGTCCATCACGACCGCGTTCATCCCGACCATCGTGTCCGGTTCGAGCGTCGCGCCGTGCACGATCGCGCCATGCCCGACGTGGCTGTTCACGCCGAGCCGGCACGTCTCGCCGATGCCGACGTGCAGCACGCAGCCGTCCTGCACGTTGCTGCCTGCCTCGACGACGATCGCGCCGAAGTCGCCGCGCAGGCTCGCATGCGGGCCGATGTAGCAGCCCGCGTCGATCGTCACGTCGCCGATCACGACTGCGCTCGGATGAACGTACGCAGTCGGATCGACGCGGGGCCGCATGCCGTTGAATTCGAACAGCGGCATCGCTCAGAGCACCGCGGCCGCTTCGGGAACGAGCGTGAACAGGTCGCCGACGAGGCCGTAATCGGCCACGCTGAAGATCGGCGCTTCCGGATCCTTGTTGATCGCGACGATCACCTTCGAATCCTTCATGCCGGCCAGGTGCTGGATCGCACCCGAGATGCCGACCGCGATGTACAGCTGCGGCGCGACGATCTTGCCGGTCTGGCCGACCTGATAGTCGTTCGGCACGTAGCCGGCGTCGACTGCCGCGCGCGATGCGCCGAGTGCGGCGTTCAGCTTGTCGGCCAGCGGCTCCAGCACCGTGGTGTAGTTTTCACCGCTGCCCAGACCACGGCCGCCCGACACGATGATGCTCGCCGACGTCAGCTCCGGACGATCCAGCTTCGTCACTTCACGGCTCACGAACTGCGATTTGCCTGCATCGGCCGCCGCTTCGATCTTCTCGATCGCTGCGCTGCCGCCAACGGCTGCAACCGGATCGAAACCCGTCGCACGCACCGTGATCACCTTGACCGAATCACTCGACTGCACCGTCTCGATCGCGTTGCCCGCGTAGATCGGACGCTCGAACGTGTCGGCCGAAACGACCGCCGTGATGTCCGAGATCTGCGCGACGTCCAGTTTCGCGGCGATGCGCGGTGCGACGTTCTTGCCGTAGGCGGTTGCCGGCGCGAGGATGTGCGAGTAGTGCTCCGCGATGGTCAGCACGGTCGCTTCGATGTTCTCTGCGAGCCCGTCCGCAAGCTGCGGCGCGTCGGCCAGCAACACCTTCGACACGCCTGCGATCTTCGCCGCTGCGTCTGCCGCTGCTTGCGCGGCGTGTCCCGCGACCAGCACGTGAACGTCGCCGCCGACGAATTTGCCAACCTCGGCAGCCGCCGCCACCGCATTCAACGTCGCGGCCTTGATCGGCGAAGCCCCGCCTGCCGATACCGCATCGTGCTCGGCAATTACCAGAATCGTCATGTTCGTCCGCTCCCTCTTACAGCACCTTGGCTTCGGTCTTCAGCTTCTCGACCAGCGTCTTCACGTCCGGCACCTTCACGCCGGCCGCGCGCTTCGGCGGCTCGGCCACCTTCAGCGTCTTCAGACGCGGCGTGACGTCCACGCCCAGGTCTTCCGGCTTCACCGTTTCCAGCGGCTTCTTCTTCGCCTTCATGATGTTCGGCAGCGTCACGTAGCGCGGCTCGTTCAGGCGCAGGTCGGTCGTGACGACGGCCGGCAGTTGAAGCGACAGCGTTTCCGCGCCGCCGTCGACTTCACGCGCAACCGTGGCGCGGCCATCGGCGATCGTGACCTTCGACGCGAACGTCGCTTGCGGCAGGCCCGCCAGCGCGGCCAGCATCTGACCCGTCTGGTTCGAATCGTCGTCGATCGCCTGCTTGCCGAGGATCACCAGTTGCGGCTGTTCCTTGTCGACCAGCGCCTTCAGGATCTTCGCCACCGCCAGCGGCTCGACGCTGTCGTTCGATTCGACGAGGATCGCGCGATCCGCGCCGATCGCCAGCGCCGTGCGCAGCGTTTCCTGTGCCTGGGCGACACCGACCGACACCGCCACCACCTCCGTCACGACGCCGGCCTCCTTCAATCGCACGGCTTCTTCCACCGCGATTTCGTCGAACGGGTTCATCGACATCTTCACGTTCGCGATGTCGACGCCGGTGCGGTCGGACTTCACGCCGACCTTCACGTTCGCGTCGACCACGCGCTTCACTGCCACGAGCGCTTTCAACTGCCTGTCTCCTGTTTCGTTTCGACCGCCGCGGCGCGTCAGCGCGCGGTGTATCCGCCGTCGATCACCAGCTCCGCACCCGTCACGTAGCGGCCCGCCGGCGACACGAGATACAGGATGCCGGCCGCGATGTCGCGCGGGCTGCCGATCTTCGCCATCGGCACGTGCGTCTGCAGATAACCAAACACGTCGTCGGGGTTCTGCCCCATCTGGCGGAACGCCTCCTCGAGCATCGGCGTGCGGATATAGCCCGGATGCACCGAGTTCGCGCGGATGTTCTTCGCCGCATACAGCATCGCGTCGACCTTCGCCATCATTCGCACCGCCGCCTTCGACGCGTGATACGCCGGCACGTCGGGGCCGCCGACGATCCCGTACATCGACGACAGGTTCACGATCGAGCCGCCGCCGGCCGCCTCGATGTGCGGAATCGCGGCACGCGTGCACAGGAACACGCCGTTGACGTTCACGTCCTGCACGCGCTGCCATTGTGCGAGCGTGAGCTCGTGCGTCGGCACGTTGTGCCCTTCGATGCCCGCGTTGTTCACGAGCACGTCGAGGCGCCCGAAGCGCGCGACGATCTCGCCGAACACGCGCGCCACGTCGGCCTCGTGCGTCACGTCGAGCGACCAGAACGCGGCCTGGCCACCCTGCGCGCGGATCTCCTCGACCAGCGCTTCCGCCGGTTGCGACAGCACGTCGAGGATCGCGACGCTCGCGCCGGCCGCGGCCAGCGTGCGTGCCGTTTCCGCGCCGATGCCGCGCGCGCCGCCGGTGATCGCGGCCACCTTGCCGCGCAGGTCGAACAGGTCTTCGATGAGGTTCATTGTGTCTCCGTGTAGTCAGGCGAACCGGCCTCGAACGAGCCGGTCATCAAGGGCATCCGGCATTATCGCGCCGCGGCCGCGCCAGGCGCCGCCAGGAAATCGAGGCATTCGCGGTTGAAATACGCCGCGTGCTCGACCATGACCCAGTGGCCGCAGCGGTTCAGCAGCACGAAGCGCGCGTCGCGGCAGCGTTCGAGGAACGTCAGCGCGCCACCGACCGGATTGAAGCGATCGTCCGTGCCCCAGAAGCCGAGCACCGGGCAGCGCAGGTCGCCGAGCGCACCCGTCAGGTTCGGCACGCTCATCGTCGACAGCACTTCGGTCGGCTGCTCGACGCACACCTTCATCCGCTCGGCGACGAGCCCGTCGGTGACGATCGCCGGGTCGTGCACCAGCAGCGTCAGCAGCTCGCGCATGGTGTCGTCATTCATCTGGCGATTGGTGAACAGCTTCACCATCCTCTGGATTCCTTCCATCCGGAAATAGGTGTCGCGATCCTCGACGCCCCCCGGGGCCATCATGATCAGCCCGTCGACTTCGTCGGGATAATCGAGCGCGTATTTCAGCGCGATCGCACCGCCCAGCGAGTTACCGAGCAGCACGGCCGGCCCGATGCCGAGCGCGGACAGCTGCGCATGCAGCGCACCGACGAAGAAATCGAGCGTGTAGGCGACGTCGGACGGCTTCGACGACTGCCCGTAGCCCGGCAGGTCGACGACGATCGCGCGATGGCCGGCTTCCGCGAACGCGGGGTAGTTGTGCTTGAAGTTGCTGAAACCGCTGGCGCCCGGGCCGCTGCCGTGGATGAACACCACCGGGCGGCCTTCGCCCGCCTCGAAATGATGCAGGCGCAGGCCGCCCGGTACGTCGGTGAAGATGCCGGTCGGCGGCGTCGTGGGGGTCGTCATCGCGGGTTGTCTCCTTCGTCGATCGATGGATGCCTGCCACGATGATTGCGCCGCCGGCGCCGGCCGGCATCATCCTTTCAGACTACGAAACCGCGCGCGCTTGTTCCTATCATCGGGCCACCGAAACGGAGGCAGACGATGAACGGATTCGACTACAGCGGCAAGACGGTGCTCGTGACGGGCGGCACCAAAGGCATCGGGCGGCGCATCGCCGAGCGGTTTCTCGCGGCGGGCGCGCGCGTGTTCGTATGCGGGCGCAGCGCACCCGACACGCCGCCTTCGTCCGGCGGCCGCACGGCCACCTTCGTCGCGGCCGACCTGCGCGACATCGAGCAGGTCGACGCGCTGCTCGCGACGATCCGCGCCGCCACCGGCTGCCTCGACGTGCTGGTCAACAACGCGGGCGGCTCGCCGTTCGTGCTCGCGGCCGACGCATCGCCGCGCTTCACCGAATCGATCGTGCGGCTGAACCTGATCGCGCCGCTGCAGCTCGCGCAACGCGTGAACGCGATCATGCAGCCACAGCCGCACGGCGGCGTGATGCTGTTCATCGCGAGCGTCAGCGCATCGCGGCCCTCGCCCGGCACCGCCGCCTACGGCGCCGCGAAGGCGGGCCTCGTCAACGCGGTCACGTCGCTCGCGGTCGAATGGGCGCCGCGCGTGCGCGTGTGCGCGATCAGCCCGAGCCTCGTGCAGACGGAATCCGCGACCGAAGGCCATTACGGCGACGACGCCGCGCTCGACGCGATCCGCGCGACGATTCCCGCCGGACGGCTCGCGACGCCCGACGACGTCGCGTCGGCGTGCCTGTTCCTCGCGTCGCCCGATGCGTCGTACACGTCCGGCGCGAACCTGCGGCTCGACGGCGGCGGCGAACGGCCCGCGTTCCTGGCGGCCGCGCAAACGGAACCACGCTGACGCGCGCGACGCGACCGGCGCGCCCCGATCGTTTCCAGTCCTAGGGAAGTCATCTAGTTCATTTTGACGATTCCCTGCTACCGCGATCTCCCTACTCTGCCTCTCACGACAACCACAGTCGACCGTCGTCGATACCCCAGAGGAGACACCATGCATCAACGGATTTCGCGCCGTACCGACAAGCGGGCCACCGCCACGCTGTCGACGCTGGCCGCCGCGCTGCTCACGTGCGCCGTTCCCAACGCGCACGCAGGCAGCACGATCGACCTTGGCGCCGACACGACGCTGGACTACACGTTCACGCTGAGTTACGGCCTCGGCATGCGCACGCGTGCGCCGAGCGGCAATCTGCTGACGCCCGCGAACATCAATGGCGACGACGGCGATCGCAACTTCGCGAAGAACAAGCTGATCGAGAATCAGGTCAGCCTGCTCGGCGAAGTGAACCTGAAGCACGACGACTGGGGTGTGTTCGTCCGCGCGAGTACGTTCTACGATCAGGCCTATCACCGCCCGAACTACAACGACGCTCCGGGTACCGTGAACCAGTCGGGCCAGTACAACAACTTCACGAGCGATGCCCGCTACTGGTCCGGCGGCCACACGACGCTGCTCGCCGCCTACGCGTACAACACCTTCAAGATCGGCACGACGAGCCTGAACGTCAAGGTCGGCGACCAGGTGGTCGCCTGGGGCGAAAGCCTGTTCTTCCCGAACATCGCAGGCGCGCAAGGCCCGGCCGACGCCACCAAGTCCTATGTCGCCGGCGCTCAGGTGAAGGACATCCTGCTGCCCGTGCCGCAGATCTCGACGCAGTGGCAGATCACGCCGAACTTCAGCCTGCTCGGCTACTACCAGTTCTCGTTCCAGCAGAACCGCCTGACCGCGCCCGGCACCTACTGGAGCTATTCCGACGTGGTCGGCCCGGGCGCGCAGTTCATCATCGGCCCGGGCGGGATGATCATTCCGCGCGGGGCCGACGAAAAACCGAGCGCCCGCAACCAGTGGGGTATCGGCGCACGCTTGCGCGTGTTCGGCGATACCGAGCTCGGCGTGTATCACCTGCATTACAACGACATGAACCCGAGCGTCGTCACGTCGTTCTATCCCGTGCTTCAGTACCGGCAGACCTATTTCAACAACATCAAGCTGACCGGCGCGAGCTTCTCGACGCAGGTCGGTCCGGTCAACGTCGCGGGCGAAGCGTCATACCGCCAGGGCGCGGCCGTGCTCGTCAACACGCCGACCGGCGCGCAGGCGACGCGCGCGAACGTCACGCAGCTCAACCTGTCCGGCATCTACTCGATCGGGCCGAGCTTCCTCGCGAATTCGCAGTCGCTGGTCGGTGAAATCACGTACGTGCACGCCGGCGGCATCTCGGCCGTCGACGGCTCGACGACCCTCGCGAACTCGCGCAACGCGCTCGCCCTCGAGCTGGCCTGGACGCTCAGCTACAAGAACGTGTTCAACGGCTGGGATCTCGACGTGCCGCTTACGTACACGCATGACCTGGCGGGTACCTCGCCGCTGGCCGGCGCGCTCGGCTCGCTGACGGGCCAGGGCGACCACCGCGTGACCGCCGGCGTCACGTTCACGCGCCTGAGCAACCTGTCGCTGGCGCTCGTCTACGCGAAGTTCCTCGGTTCGCCGAACCCCGTCACGCGTCCGCTTGCCGATCGGGACTACGTGCTGGCCACGGCGACCTACCACTTCTGAGCGGCCCGGCCGCTCGTCACTCAGCAAGAAGAGGATTTGTCATGAAACGAACTCGTCTCCCCCTCCTGCGCGCGTCGGTGATGGCCGCGTGCGCGCTCGTCGCGACGGCGTCGTTCCCGAAGGTCACGCCGGACGACCTGAAGGCGCTCGACGGCCCACTCACGCCGATGGGCGCGGTGCGCGCCGCGAGCAAGGACAGCAGCGTGCCGGAGTGGTCGGGCAAGTGGCTCGGCACGCCGCCCGACGTGCAGTACAAGCGCGGCAGCCGCTACCCCGATCCGTTCGCGAGCGAGAAGCCGGTCGCGACGATCACCGCGGAGAACATGGCGCAGTACGCGGAGCACCTGACCGACGGCCAGAAGGCGATGTTCAAGCGCTACCCGGCCACGTTCAAGATCAACGTGTACCCGAGCCATCGCGACTTCCGCTACGCGGATTCCGTCTACAAGGACATCCGCACGTACGCGCCGGATTCGACGATGACATCCGACGCAAACGGCCTCACGAACGCGCCGCCGACGGTGCCCTACCCGATCCCGAAGACGGCCGCCGAGCTGCTGTGGAACCAGCGCTTCTCGTCGGCGATCGGCGCCGAGCAAGCGACCTACGACCAGGCGGTCGTGTACTCGGACGGCAACATCGCGTGGGGCAAGGTGCGCTACGACATCTACTCGCCGCGCAACTCCGGCAAGTTCGACGTGAAGAGCGACCTGAACAACCGCACGTACTACCGCAATGCGACGGAGCTGCCGTTGTCCGACCGCGGCTCGCTGATCGTCGGCTTCACGAACTGGGACAAGGCCGGCGCCGACAACTCGTCGCGCACGTGGATGTACAACCCCGGCACGCGCCGCGTGCGCCAGGCGCCCGAATACGGCTATGACCAGCCGCAGGGCCCGGGCGGCTTCCGCACCGTCGACGACGACCGCCTGTACAACGGCCCCGGCGACCGGTACGACTGGAAGATCGTCGGCAAGCGCGAGATCTACGTGCCGTACGACAACTACAAGGCGATGGACAGCTCGGTGAAGTATGCAGACCTGCTGACCAAGGGCCACGAGAATCCGGCCTACATCCGCTACGAGCTGCATCGCGTGTGGGTGCTGCAGGCGACGCTGAAGAGCAACTACCGTCACCAGTATGCGAAGCGCGTGCTGTACATCGACGAGGATTCGTGGATGACGCTGCTCGCCGACAACTACGACGCGCGCGGCCAGCTGTGGCGCACCAACGTCGCGACGACGCTGTATGCGTATGACGCGAAGGTGTTCTACCCGGGCGTCGTGTTCTACCACGACCTGATCTCCGGCGCGTACATGGCCGACCGCCTGACGAACGAAGGCCCGATGCCGAAGCTCGACAACAGCCCGCAGTTCAACGAGGCGTATTTCTCGCCGGACGCGATCCGCAGTTCGGGTAACTAAGCAACCTGCTGACGCGGCACGCCCCCGCGACCCACGCGCCGGAGCCCCGCTCCGGCGCCCGACGCCGCCCGCGACGGCGGCCTTTTTCCATTCGAGATTCGAGGGCCCTTTCATGTCTTCCCGCCTGCATACGACGCTCGGCGACGAGCTGTACGCCGCGTGGCACGCACGCGCGCCGGTCGCGCCGCTGTCGAGCCGCCCGCGCCGGCTGTCGCTCGACGACGCCTACCGCATCCAGCAACGCTTCATCGAACGCCGCGTCGAGCGCGGCGAAGCGGTGGTCGGCAAGAAGATCGGCGTGACGAGCCAGGCCGTGCAGGACATGCTGAACGTGCGCCAGCCCGATTTCGGCATCCTGCTGTCCGGCATGCACTACGCGGCCGGCGAGGCGATTGCCACCGAATCGCTGATCGCGCCGCGCGCCGAAGGCGAGATCGCGTTCATCCTCGCGCGTGACCTGCGCGGCCCCGGCATCGACCGCACCGACGTGATCGCCGCGACCGCCGCCGTCGCGCCGTGCTTCGAGATCGTCGATTCGCGCATCCGCGACTGGGAGATCCGCATCGAGGACACCGTCGCCGACAACGCGTCGTGCGGCGTGTACGTGCTCGGCGAAGCACGCGTCGACCCACGCACGCTCGACCTCGCCGCGTGCGAAATGACGATCGAGAAGAACGGCGAGCGCGTCGCGCAAGGCCGCGGCGACGCGGCGCTCGGCCATCCCGCCGACGCCGTCGCGTGGCTCGCGAACACCCTCGCCGAATACGACGTGCCGCTGCTTGCCGGCGAGTTCGTGCTGTCCGGCTCGCTCGCGAAACTGATTCCGGTCACAGCCGGCGACGCGCTGTCGATGCACATTTCCGGCATCGGCAGTTGCGACGTCCGCTTTATCTAAAGGAACGAACCTGATGAAGAAAGTCAAATGCGCACTGATCGGGCCCGGCAACATCGGCACCGACCTGCTGTACAAGCTGCGCCGCTCGGCCGTGCTCGAACCCGTGTGGATGGTCGGCGTCGACCCGGCATCCGACGGCCTCGCGCGCGCCCGCGAATTCGGCCTGAAGACCACTGACCAGGGCGTCGACGGGCTGCTGCCGCACGTCGCCGCCGACGACATCCGCATCGCGTTCGACGCGACCTCCGCCTACGTGCACCGCGACAACTCCGACAAGCTCACCGCGCTCGGCGTGAAGATGATCGACCTGACGCCCGCCGCGATCGGGCCGTATTGCGTGCCGCCGGTGAACCTCGACGCGCACCTCGACAGCGCGCAGATGAACGTGAACATGGTGACCTGCGGCGGCCAGGCGACGATCCCGATGGTGTACGCGGTGTCGCGCGTGCAGCCGGTCGCGTACGGCGAGATCGTCGCCACGGTATCGTCGCGCTCGGTCGGCCCCGGCACGCGCAAGAACATCGACGAATTCACGCGCACGACGTCCGGCGCGATCGAACAGGTCGGCGGCGCGCGCAAGGGCAAGGCGATCATCGTGATCAACCCGGCCGAACCGCCGCTGATCATGCGCGACACGATCCACTGCCTGACCGACGGGCCGCCCGACGTCGACGCGATCACGGCCTCCGTGCATGCGATGGTCAAGGAAGTGCAGCGCTACGTGCCCGGCTACACGCTGAAGAACGGCCCGGTGTTCGACGGCAATCGCGTGTCGGTCTTCATGGAAGTCGAGGGGCTCGGCGACTACCTGCCGAAATACGCGGGCAACCTCGACATCATGACCGCCGCCGCGGCCGCTACGGCCGAGCGTTTCGCCGAACAGATGCTGGCCGCTGCGGCCGCCACCGCTTGAGTCGAGGAGTCACACGATGTCACTTGCAGGCAAGAAGATCACCGTCCACGACATGTCGCTGCGCGACGGGATGCACCCGAAGCGCCACCAGATCACGCTCGACCAGATGCGCAACATCGCGCGCGGGCTCGATGCGGCCGGCGTGCCGCTGATCGAGGTCACGCACGGCGACGGGCTCGGCGGCGCGTCGGTCAATTACGGTTTCCCCGCGCATACCGACGAGGCATACCTGAGCGCCGTCATTCCGGAGTTGAAGCAGGCGAAGGTATCGGCGTTGCTGCTGCCCGGCATCGGCACGGTCGAACATCTGCGCATGGCGCACGAACTCGGCGTCGGCACGATCCGCGTCGCGACGCACTGCACCGAGGCGGACGTGTCGGAGCAGCACATCGGCCTCGCGCGCACGCTCGGGCTCGATACGGTCGGCTTTCTGATGATGGCGCACATGTCGTCGCCGGAGCAGCTCGTCGTGCAGGCGAAGCTGATGGAGTCGTATGGCGCGAACTGCATCTACATCACCGATTCGGCCGGCCACATGCTGCCCGACGACGTGACCGCGCGGATCGGCCAGGTGCGCGATGCGCTGAAGCCGGACACGGAACTCGGCTTCCACGGCCATCACAACCTCGCGATGGGCGTCGCGAACTCGGTCGCGGCCGTTGCCGCGGGCGCAAACCGGATCGATGCGGCCGCAGCTGGCCTCGGCGCCGGCGCGGGCAACACGCCGATGGAAGTGTTCGTCGCGGTGTGCGACCGGATGGAGATCGAGACGGGTGTCGACGTGTTCGCAATTTCCGACGTGGCCGAGGATCTCGTCGTGCCGATCATGGACGCACCGATCCGCCTCGACCGCGATGCGCTGACGCTCGGCTATGCGGGCGTCTACTCGTCGTTCCTGCTGTTCGCGAAGCGTGCGGAAGCGAAATACGGGATTCCGGCGCGCGACATCCTCGTCGAACTGGGCCGCCAGCGGCTCGTCGGCGGGCAGGAGGACATGATCGAGGACGCGGCGCTGACGATGGTGCGGGCGCGGGAAGTCGCGGCCTGAGCGAACGTTGTAGCCATTCGTCCGGAAGCAACGGGAAACGGGGCGCAAGCCCCGTTTTCATTTCGGGTGTCGGGATCGCCCGCCCCGGCCACGCATCGTCAACGATGCTTCCCGCCGTGCCGCTTGCGCCGATGCGCCGCGCGCGCCTGCAGCAGCGTCGGCATCAGCTCCTCGATGTACTGCCGCGCCTGTCCGCGCGTCACGATCTCGCTGAAGCGCTGATGGGCCTTGTCATGGCCGACCAGCGCCGCATGCGCTTTCTTCAGGATGTGCAGATACGCGACCAGGCTCGTGCCGTCGCGCACGGGCAGCGCATCGCGCGGGTCGGGGGCCGGTGTCGTACTCATGATCCGATCCTTTGCGGGCAGTCGGTGCGGCAGGTCGTGGTGACGAGCGCCAGCAGGTCGTTCGCGAGACGGTCGCGGTCCGTCAGCGGCGCGAGGCCGAACAGCCGCTCGAGCGTCGCGGCGACCGACGCATGGTCGTACGGCGTATGGTCGACCTGCCCGGCCGCGACCCACGGCGAAATCACGATCGCCGGCACCCGCACGCCGTACACGTCGAACCCGAAGCCGCTCGCGTTCAACGTCGCCGCCGCGCCATCGTTCGGCGGCGGCGCGGCGCCCGGCCTGACCGAATCGTAGAAGCCGCCATGCTCGTCGTAGCAGATCACGAACAGGCTGCTCTCCCACACCGGCGAATTGCGGATCGCGTCGTACACGCGCGCGGCGAGCTGGTCGCCACCGGCCAGGCCATCCATCGGGTGCTGCGAACTGCCGTTCCGGTAGGTGCCGTGCACGATGTCGCCGTAGCCGGGCTCGATGAACGTATAGCGCGCCGTATAGCCGGCCGCGAGATCGGCCTCGAAATGCGCGAGGTCGTCGATGTCGAAGAAGCTCACGCCCTTCAGCGATGCCACCTGCGGCACGTGGCCGAGCGGGTCGCCCGACTGGTCCTGGTAGATGCGCCAGTTGTCGTCGCCGAGCGCGGCGAAGATCGAACCTTTCGGATAGGGGAAGCCGTCGAACGCGTCCCATCCGGCCATTTCCTCCCTGGTCGGCGAATGGTCGAGGCCGGCCGACGACGCGCCGTGCAGGAAGAAGCGGTTCGGCCAGGTCGGCCCCGGCATCGACGCGTGCCACGCGTCGCACAGCACGAATGCGTTCGCCAGCGCGTACAGCGACGGCGCCTGCGTCGCGATATTGACGCCCTGCATGATCTTGCCCGCATCGGCTGGCTGCGGCGGCGTGCCTTCGGAATGCGACGTCGCGTAGTTCGACACGAATCCCGAATTGTTGATGCTCGGATAAGGTCGCCCTTTGACGAACGGCACGCCCGTGCCGCAAAGCTGTTCGAGCACGTCGGTGAATTCGTGGCACGGATCGGTCGGCATCCGGTCGGGTGCGCCGCCGCCGAACGGGTAGACCGCATCGCCGTACGCGTTGCTGTTACCCGGTGATGCGGCAACGATGTCGGGATAGCCCGACAGCGCGAACAGATGATCGAACGAACGGTTCTCGAGCATCAGCACGAACACGTGCCGGATGCGGTCCTGAACCGACGGAGCTGCGGGGGCTGCGTCTGCACTCATGGCGCCTCCTGGCGTCGCGCGACGAAAGTCCTGCTGGCACGATCGCGGCGGCACTGAAAGCAACTGAAAGGAAAGGCGCTGCAGCGTGCGCGGGCCGCGAATTGCAGACGAGTGTACGGCTACGCCGGCCTGCGCGTAAAGCCGGGCACGGCGCGCGGCAAGACACGGGCATTCAGCCGACGACCGGCGTGGGTGGAGAAGCGATGCGCGGCGAATCGACGCGTGCGGGAAAAGCGAGCCGAATCGGGCGATTCGACCGGAGAGAATGCGGCCTCGGCCGCCGCGGCACTGCCCCGCCGCTGACGACCGCCGAACGGCGCGAGCCGCGCCGTCCATCCGGTGTGCCCGGCCGCATCAACGGGCCGGACGGGTTTCGATCGGTGCGGCGTTGCGCTGCCCGATCGCTACTGCTTTAGCGACGCGGTTGCCCGGGGCGCTGCGGACGCGTCGAATTCGCGTCCTTGTGGCGGAAGTTGATGCGGCCCTTGGTCAGGTCGTACATCGACAGTTCCAGCGTCACGCGATCGCCCGCGAGAATGCGGATGTGGTTCTTGCGCATGCGGCCCGACGCATACGCGCCGACCACGACGCCGTTTTCCAGCGTGACACGGTATTTGCTGTCCGGCAGCACTTCGTCGACGATTCCGTCCAGTTCCAGCAGTTCTTCTTTTGCCAAACCAATTCCTCCAGACAAGGTGATGACCGCGGCCGCGGCGAGCTCACCGGCGCCGTGCCCCTCAACGGGACGGCGGCCGGCGGGATGCCGGGGATCAATTCGTTCAGACGGACGACGCGCCCGTCTTGCAATCGGAGCCCGGCGCAATGCGGCGGTCGGGCGGTCGGTGGCGGCGGTGCAATCGGCACCGCGCAAAGTCGGGACCGCGCCGTGTGCGGCATGGCGACGGTCTACTCGGGTTGCAGCATGGGCCGCTGGCGACGCGGCGAGCGCTTCGCGAGGGCGTTGGATCGCACGTCGTACGGACCTGCGATGGATGAGAGAAGCACACGACCGATGCATCGTGAATTCCGCGATGCATCGGTCGTGTGCGTCGAAACGCGCAGGACGCCGGCTCGGGCCGGCATCCGCGCGAAATTCGTCCGGCAGCGGCCGCCATTCGACGGCCGGTGCCGACGCGGCTTACTGCGGCGTGATGTTCGACGCTTGCAGACCCTTCGGGCCACGCTTCACTTCGAAGCTGACCTTCTGGCCTTCGGCCAGGGTCTTGAAGCCCGTGCCGCGAATTTCCGAGAAATGGGCGAACAGATCGTCGCCGCCGTTGTCCGGGGAGATGAAACCAAAGCCCTTGGTTTCGTTGAACCACTTGACGGTACCGGTATCCACAAATACTTCCTTAATACGATTGATACGAACGATGAACATGCGCCCGTGACAGGCACAGAAAGAATCAAAAGAGGGAGAGACCAACGACTGCCGCACCGCGTGCGGCCAATGATGAGCAATCGAACTTCTTGAAGACTTCGGTCTCGGACACTACGCGGTGCAGACCGATCCGTCAAGCTCTTTCGATGCGATGCAGGCGCGCGGCAGCGCGCGCGCCTTGCCTGGCGGGGGTGCGCGGCGATCTGGAGGCGAAACGATGCAGCCCCTATTTTCGCCGCGTTCGCCCCCGTTCACCCTGTTACTGCCCGTCACCGCGGTTCGAACACGTGATGCAGCGCCGGCGGCGTCGCGCCGTCGCGGATATTCATCTCGAACGTCTTGCGCGCGACGCTCGACGGCCGCACGTCGGCCGCGTCCAGGTAGAACTGCGAATACCAGTCGCGCATCTGGTACAGCGGCCCGTCGCCTTCGCACAGCAGCGGGTTGTCGATGCGCGTCTTGCTGTGCCAGATGTCGACGTCCTCGTAGAACGCGCGCTGCGCTTCCTTCACGTATGCGTTCGCGATCTCCATGTTCTGCGCGTCGCTCAGGCCGGCCACCTTCTTCACGATCACGCCGTAGCGCAGCTCGAAGCTGTTCATGTCGATCGGCACGTGGCAGTTCAGCAACACCGAATGGATCGGCTGCCCGCCGCTTTGCCCCGTCATCTGCGTGATGTGCACGGCCGGCCCGAAATACGTCGACAACGCCGTCAGGCTGTCGCCGCCGAGCTTCTCGCTGCGGCCGACCATCAGCTGCGTCGCCTTGTGATCCTCGAACAGGTTCGCGAAATAGTCGATCGGCGCGCGGTGCACGGTCGCGAAGTGCGCGACGTCCGAGATGTTGTCGACCAGCTCGCGGCAATTCGCCTGGATCACCATCTTGTCGACGACCCAGTCCGACCATTCGTCGGAGAAGCACACGTCGAGGCGCGGAATCGCGACTTCCGGCGGCGGCGCGTTGCCTTCCGGGTCGTTCCACACGAACAGCAGGTTGTTTTCCTCGCAGGTCGGCCACGCGCCGATGCGCGCCTTCGGCGGAATCCGCTTGCAGTACGGGATCGACGCGCACTGCCCTTCGCCGTTCCACGCCCAGCCGTGGAACGGGCACACGAGGTTATCGCCTTCGACCTTGCCGAGGCTCAGGTCGGCGCCCATGTGCGGGCAATACGCGTCGACGACGTTGATCTTGCCGGTCGAATCGGCGAACGCGGCGAGCTTGCGGCCGAAGACGTTCAGCGTATGCGGCTTGCCGTCCTTGTAGTCGCGGGCGAGCCCGAGGCAGTGCCAGCCGCGCGCATAGCGCTGCGCGAGCGGCTGGGCTTCGATCTTGTAAGGGCGTGCGGACATGTGGGTTGACTCCTCTTGGTGGGACGCGCGGCGGCCCGCCGCGCACCGGGTAACGGGGGTTGCGTCGCTCAGCGCACCGGATTGCCGGGTTCGAGCGTGCGTGTCGGCTTGAGCGCGGGTGTCGGCGCGGCCTGCGGCGATGCCGGCTGCGGCTCGTGCGACACGCGGCGCTCGGCGCGCTCGACGCCGAGCCATGCGGCCAGCGCGGGCAGCAGGAACACCGCGCCGAACAGGTTCACGAGGAACATGAACGCGAGCAGCACGCCCATGTCGACCTGGAATTTCAGCGCGGAGAACGCCCAGGTGCCGACGCCGATGAACATCGTGACGGCCGTGAACAGCGCCGCGGTGCCGCGCTGGCGCATCGCGTCGGCGAATGCGTCCGGCAGCGTCGCGCCGTGGCGGATGTCGTGCTGCAGGCGTTCGTACAGGTAGATCCCGTAGTCGACGCCGACCCCGACGCCGAGCGTGATCACCGGCAGCGTCGCGACCTTCAGCCCGATGCCGAGCCGCGCCATCACCGCGTTGCACAGGATCGACACCAGCGTGAGCGGCACGATGATGCACAGCACCGCGCGCCACGAGCGGAACGTGACCGCGCACAGCAGCGCGATCGCGCCGAAGATCGACAGCAGCATCGCGATCTCCGCGTCACCGACCGCCTCGTTGGTCGCCGCCATCACGCCGACGTTGCCGCCCGCGAGCCGGAACGCGACGTTCGGCGTGGGGTTCTCGGCCGCGAAGCGCTTGATCTCGTCGACGATGTGCGCGATGGTCGTGCCTTCGTGGTTCTGCGTGTAGATCAGCACCTGGATCGCCTTGCAGTTCGCGGTGTTCATCCCGTTGTCGGGATCGAACGCATTGGCGCCCTGCGTGAGCCCGTCGCTGGAGCGCGGCAGCGCGGCCCAGCGCGGGTTGCCTTCGTTGAACGCGGCGATGAACACCTTGCCCTGCGACGACACGCTCGTGACCGACTGCACGCCGGCCACACCGCGCATGTTCATCTCGAACTTCTCGATCGCGCTCATCACCGGGTAGTGCAGGCACGCGTCGTCGAAACCGGTCGTCTCGACGATCACCGACAGCACGTCGACACCGATGTTGTACTGGTGCGTGATGGCGGCGTTGTCGATGTTGTAGCGCGAGTTCGCGCGCAGCTCCGGCGCACCGGTGCCGATGTCGCCGATCTCCAGCTTGCGCGACTCGAGCGTGCCGTATGCGAGCAGCGCGAGCGCCACGGCGAACACGCCGAGCGCCGGCGCCGGCCGCGCGAACACCGCGAAGCGCGACCACTTCCCGCTGCCGCCCGCGGCGGCCGTGCGCTGGGCGCGCGCGAGCGTGCCGCGCTCGAGGCGCGTGTACGACAGCAGGATCGGCAGGAACACCTTGTTGGTGACGATCATGAGCAGCACGCCGAGGCACGCGGTGATGCCGAGCTCGCGCACGATGTCGATCCGGATCCGCATGATCACCATGAAGCCGAGCGCGTTGGTCAGCAGCGCGACCGTGCCCGGCACGAACAGCTTGCGAAACGCGTCGCGCGCGGCTTCGACCGACGACGCGCCGCGCACCAGCGCCTGCTTCCACGCGTTGGTCATCTGCACCGCATGCGACACGCCGATCGAGAAGATCAGGAACGGCACGAGGATCGACATCGGGTCGATGCCGAGCCCGAGCAGCGGCAGCGCGCCGAGCAGCCAGACGACCGGCAGCAGCGCGACGACGAGCGCGAGCACGGTGGTTTTCAGCGAGCGCGTATAGGCGAACAGCAGCGCGGCCGTCACGAGGAACGCCAGCGCGAAGAACGCCATCACGCCGGCGATCCCGGCCTCGACGTCGCCCACCAGCTTCGCGAAGCCGATGATGTTGACGTCGATGCCCTGCTTCGCGTAGCGCGCACGGATTTCCTCGAGCTGGCGCGCGACCGCGCTGTAGTCGAGCCGCTTGCCGGAGGCCGGATCGGTCTCGCGCAGTTCCGCGCGGATCAGCGCCGACTTCAGGTCGTTGCCGACCAGCCGGCCGATCTGCCCGGAGCGTGCGACGTTGCGGCGCACCTTCGCGAGATCGTCCGGGTTCGCGCTCGAGAACTGGCCGGGCACGACCACGTCGCCGCGAAAGCCGGCTTCGGTCACTTCCGTGTAGTGGACGTTCGGCGTGAACAGCGAGAACACGCGCGAGCGGTTCACGCCGGGGATGAAGAACACGTCGTCGGTCGCGTGGCGCAGCGCGTCCATGAACGTCTGGTTGTAGATGTCGCCGTCGCCCTTCCAGCGCAGGCTGACGAGGATCGTGTTCGCGCCGGGGAACGCGCCCGCGTAGCGCTCGAACACCTGCATGTACGGGTGCTGCATCGGGATCATCTTGTTGAAGCCCGGATCGAGCTTCAGGCGCGTCGCGGACAAGCCGAGCGCGAGCGTCACCGCGACGCACAGCAGCATCAGCAGCCGGCGCTGCCGGATGATCGTGTCGGCGCAGCGCTCGACGAACGCGGCGAGGCGCGATGCGGGAACGGCTTCGGTGGGGCGTGACAGGTCGTTCATGGATTTCTCGGGTCGGAACGGACGGGACGGACGATGCGGGCGAAACGGGTCGGCTCGGCGAGGCGAACGGATGCGGGCGACGGCAAGCGCCGCCGTCGCGCATCAGGACGGCGACGCGGCGAGCGGCGCGACGCCGGCCTCGCCGCCGAGCAGCAGCGCGCCGGAGCCCATGTCGAGCACGGCCGCGAGGCTCTGCACGCCGCCGAGCTTGCGCACGTCGAAGGTCAGGCCGCCGTCGCGCGACGCGACGATCGCGCCGCCCTGGCCGACCAGCACGAGTTCGCCGTCGGCAAGCTGGGTCGCGCCGAAGTACGACACCGGCACGCGGCTGTCGACGTGCGTCCAGGTCGCGCCGCGATCGGTGCTGCGCAGCACGTTGCCGCGCATGCCGTACGCGACCCAGTCGCCGTTCGCGAGCATCAGCGCGCCGAACAGCGAGCCTGCGTACGGCGACGGGAGTGTGTCCCAGGTTGCGCCGTTGTCGGTCGAGCGCAGCAGCGTGCCGCTCTCGCCCGCGATCAGCAGGTTGCCGTGGCTGTCGCCGACGATCGCGTTCAGGTGGCGGTCGCCCGCCGGCGTCTTCAGCGGCTGCCACGTGAGTCCGGCATCGTCCGAGCGCAGCAGCTGGCCGAAACTGCCGGCCGCGAACAGCGGGCCGTTCGCGCTGCCCCAGACGGACAACAGCGGATCGGAACGCGCGTGGTCGCTGTGGACCTCGCGCCAGTGCACGCCCGCGTCGTCGCTGCGCACGATCCGGCCGTCGTGGCCGACCGCGATGCCGAGCGTCGGCGTGATGAAGCTCACCTGCGTGAGCGTCGAGCCCTGATCGGGCGTGACCGAGGCCGGCCGCCAGCGACGGCCCGCATCGTCGCTCAGCAGAATCACGCCGCGCTCGCCGACCGCGACGATGCGCGTGCCGGCGCGGGCGAGCCCGTTGATCTGCAAGCGGTCCGCATGGATCGCGGTGACCGGGAACGCCGGCAGCGGTCGCGGCGAGAACGCGAACAGCGCGGCGCCGAGCACAAGCGCCGACATCGTGAGTCCTGGCAAGGTACGTTTCATCGGTTGTCTCCTGTCCTGGCAAGCGGCCCGGGCCCGCGCCGACGCGCTCGCCCTGCCGCTGCAAGTCTCCGGGCCGTCGGTCGTTGCCGCGGCCTCGCATGGTTCCGAATGGATGGCAGCCGTTCCGGGCTG
The DNA here is from genome assembly GCF_003853825.1 of Burkholderia sp. Bp9012. NCBI lineage: Bacteria > Pseudomonadati > Pseudomonadota > Betaproteobacteria > Burkholderiales > Burkholderiaceae > Burkholderia > Burkholderia sp. Bp9012. The sequence goes on from NZ_QTQA01000005.1 coordinate 104,173, forward strand.
CCGGTCCGGCAGCCGGTGCGGCTGCGTCGAATGCCGTTACGCGCCGACCTCGAACAGCGCGGCGGCACCCATCCCGCCGCCGATGCACATCGTCACGACCGCATGCCGCACGCCGCGGCGCGCGCCTTCGAGCAGCGCGTGCATCGTCATCCGCGTGCCCGACATCCCGAACGGGTGGCCGAGCGCGATCGCACCGCCGTCGACGTTCAGCCGCTCGTCGGGAATGCCGAGCGTGTCGCGGCAATACAGCGCCTGGCACGCGAAGGCCTCGTTCAGCTCCCACAGCCCGACGTCGCGCACGGTCATCCCGAAGCGCGCCAGCAGCTTCGGGATCGCGAACACCGGGCCGATGCCCATCTCGTCCGGCTCGCAGCCGGCCACGGCCAGCCCGCGGAACGTGCCGAGCGGCGCGAGCCCGCGACGCGCGGCTTCGGCGCGCGACATCACGACCACCGCCGCCGCGCCGTCCGACAGCTGCGACGCGTTGCCGGCCGTCACGAACTCGCCCTGCTCCACGACCTTGCCGCCGCTCCACGACGGCTTGAGCCCCGCGAGCCGCTCGGCCGTCGTATCGGCACGCACGCCTTCGTCGCGCGCCGCGCGCACGGCCTCGTGACCGGTCAGGTGGCCTTCCTTGTCGAACAGCGCGCGCGTCACGTCGAGCGGCGCGATTTCCGCGTCGAAGCGGCCGGCCGCCTGCGCGTCAGCGGTGCGCTGATGGCTCTGCAGCGCGAATTCGTCCTGCGCCGCACGCGAGATCCCGTAGCGGCGCGACACGATCTCGGCGGTTTCCATCATCGCCATGTACGCGGCCGGCTGGTGGTCGAGCACGGCCTGCGAACGCGCGCGGTAGCCGTTCTTGTGCTTGTTCTGCGTGAGCGAGATCGATTCGACGCCGCCTGCGACGACGATCCGCGCGTCGCCCGCGCCGATGCTGCGCGCGGCGCTCGCGATCGACATCAGGCCCGACGAACACATCCGGTCGATCGCCATGCCGGGCACCGACGCCGGCAGCCCCGCCGCCGCGGCCGACAGGCGGCCGATGTTGTAGCCCTGCGTACCCTGCTGCGCGGCGCAGCCGATCAGCACGTCATCGACGTCGGCCGGCGCGACGCCCGCGCGTTCGAGCGCGGTGCGCACGACGTGGCCGCCCAGCGCGGGCGCCTCGGTGTCGTTGAACAGGCCGCGAAACGCCTTGCCGATCGGCGTGCGTGCGACGGAAACGATGACTGCGTCTTCCATGAGCTGGCTCTCTGAATCTGGAACTAGAAGTAGTAACGGCTGATCGTGTCGGCAACGCAGCCGGGCTTGCCTTCGCCTTCGATCTCGACGGTCACGCGGATCCACGCCTGCACGCCGCCGTCGAGCGGCTCGACGCGCAGCAGTTCGCCGACGCCCCGCACGCGCACGTCGACCTTCACCGGCGCCGGGAAACGGATCCTGTCGCAGCCGTAGTTGACGCCGAGCCGCGCGCCGTCGATGCGCACGATCTGCGGCAGGAAATGGTTGACGAGCGACAGCGTCAGGTAGCCGTGCGCGATGCACGCGCCGAACGGGCCGTCCTTCGCCCGCACCGGGTCGACGTGCACCCACTGATGGTCGCCCGTCGCGTCGGCGAAGCCGTCGATGCGGATCTGGTCGATCGCGAGCCACGCGCTCGCGCCGAGCGTGCAGCCGACGGCCGCCGCGAGTTCATCGGGATGCGCGAACACGCGGGGCGTCGCGCGCACGGGGTCGAGGGTCGTCTCCATCATGCGTGCTGGCTGCTGACCGACAGCACTTCGCCCGTCATGTACGACGCGTAATCGCTTGCAAGGAACACCATCACGTTCGCGACCTCCCAGACTTCGGCGGCGCGCCCGAAGGCTTCGCGCGACGCCAGTTGATTCAGCAAGTCGGCCGGGGCCGACTTCTTCAGAAAATCGTGCATCGCGATGCTCGGCGCGACCGCGTTGATGCGCACCCCGTAAGGCGACGCCTCGAGCGCCGCGCAGCGCGTGAGCGCCATCACGCCCGCCTTCGCCGCCGCGTAGTGCGCCTGTTCCGCCTGCGCACGCCAGCCGAGCACCGATGCGTTGTTGACGATCGCGCCGCGGCCGCGGGCCTGCATGTGCGGCAGCATCGCGCGCATCATCCGGAACGTCCCGGTAAGGCTAATGTCGATCACCCGCGACCATTCGGCATCGTCCATTTCGACGATGCGTTTGGCGCCGCCGAGCCCGGCGTTGTTGATCAGTACGTCGACGCCGTCGAGCTTGTCCTGTGCATCCGCCACGAGGGCCTGCACGTCGTCCTCGACCGCGACGTTGCACAGGCGGCCGTAGACCTGCCGCAGCCCCGTTTCGGCGCGCAGCGTCTCCACTGCCTGTTCGAGGCGCTTCTCGTGGATGTCGGAGATGAACAGCGCGCGGCAGCCTTCCTCCGCGCAGCGGCGCGCGGCCGCGAAGCCGATGCCGGCGCCGGCGGCGGCCGTGATCAGCACCGATTTGCCGGCGAGCAGCTGGTGGCCCGGCACGTAGGCCGGCGCTTTCTGGATCTGGGGTTCGGTCATGCTGTGCCTCGTGGTTCTCTGGGCATGCCGAGCCCGCGCTCGGCCATGATGTTGAGCTGGATTTCGTTGGTGCCGGCGTAGATCGTGTCCGCACGGGAGAACAGGAATACGCGCTGCAGATGGGTGAGCTTCTCGTCGGCCGGATCGATCACGTTCGCGCGCGGCCCGAGCGCGTCCATCGCGAGCTGGCCGAGGTCGCGGTGCCAGTTCGACCAGAAGTACTTGTAGATCAGCGCCTCGCGGCGCAGCGGTGCGGTGGCGCCGCCGTTCGCATCGTCCGCGCCGGACAGCATCCGCAGCGCGTTGTAGCGCATCACGCGCAGCCCGGCCCACGCGCGGCCGATCCGCTGGCGCAGCACCGGGTCGCGATCGGCGCCCGATTCCCGCGCGGCGTCGATCACCCATTCGAGCTCGCGAACGAACTGCATCTGCTGGCCGAGCGTCGACATCCCGCGCTCGAAGCCGAGCAGCGTCATGGCGATCCGCCAGCCGTCGCCGGGCGCGCCGACCAGGTCGCGTGCTTGCGCGCGCGCACCGTCGAAAAACACTTCGTTGAATTCGGCGCCGCCGTTGAGCTGCCTGATCGGGCGGATCTCGATGCCCGGCTGGTCGAGCGGCATCAGCAGGAACGACAGCCCCTTGTTGCCCTTCGATGCCGGATCGGTGCGCGCGAGCACGAAGATCCAGTCGGAATCGTGCGCGAGCGACGTCCACACCTTCTGGCCGTACACGCGCCAGGTGCCGTCGGTGTCCTGCTCGGCACGCGTGCGCACGTTCGCGAGATCGGAGCCCGCGCCCGGCTCCGAGTAGCCTTGGCACCAGAACTGCGTGCCGGCGAGAATGCCGGGCAGAAAGCGCGCGCGCTGGTCGTCGGTGCCGCACGCGACGAGCGTCGGCCCGAGCAGCCCTTCGCCGATATGGCCCATCCGGCCGGGGCCGCCGGCGCGCGCATATTCCTCGTGGAAGATCACCTGCTCGGCGACCGTGAAGCCACGGCCGCCCGCGTCGGTCGGCCAGCCGAGGCCGGTCCAGCCACCGCGCGCCAGTTCCCGTTCCCACGCCTTGCGCAGTTCCGGAAATGCTTCCTCGTCGCCCGGGCCGCCGCGAAATTTCAGGCACGCGAATTCGCCGGTCAGGTGCGACTGCACCCAGTCGGCGACTTCGTGCCGCAATTGCTGTTCGCGCGTTTCGCTGTTCATTGGAGTGCTCCCGTGCGCGCGGCGGACGCACGCGTGGCCATCGACGCCTGTGCCGATGTCGGTGCCGCCTCGCGCCGCGACGTGTCGCCGTCGATCGCGTGGCATGCGAGCCATTCGAGCAGTTGCGGCGTGCTGCCGAACTGCGCGAGCGACGCCTGCGCGCGCTTGAAGTAGAGATGCGGGTCGTATTCCCACGTGAAGCCGACACCGCCGTGCAACTGGATCGCTTCCTGCGCGCAGAACGCATACGCGTCGTTCGCGGCGGCTTTCGCGGCCGCGACGTCGCCGCGCACCATCGCGCCCGGCACCGCCCCGCCCGCTTCCGCATCCCACGCGTGCGCCGCGCCGAGCACGGCCGAGCGTGCGGATTCAATCAGCACCATCATCTGCGCGCAGCGATGCTTGACGGCCTGGAACGACGCGATCGCGCGGCCGAACTGCACGCGCTGGCCTGTGTAGTCGAGCGTCAGGTCGAGGCATTGCTGTGCGCCGCCGAGCTGCTCGGCGGCCAGCGCGAGCGCCGCGAACCAACCGGCGCGCTCGAGCACCTGCGAGGCAACGGCGCCGACGGCGAACAACGCGTCGCGGTTCACACGGATTTCGTCGAGGACGATGCGCGCGATCGGCCGCGTCGCGTCGAGCGTGTCGAGCGGCGTGATGCTCAGGCCGGGCGCCGTCGCGACGTCGATCGCGAACAGGCCGATCGACTGCCCTTCGTTCGCGATCCGTGCGGGAATCAGCAGCAGATCGGCGCGCGCGCCGTCGATCACCTGTGCGATCGTGCCGGACAGCGCATAGCCGCCCGCGGCTTCTTCCGCGACGACCGGCAAATGCCCGGCACCGGCCGGAAGCTCGAACGGCAACGCCAGCGTCGCGCTGCATGCACCTTCGGCGATCTTCGCGAGCCAGCCGGTCGCGTGCGGCGAGTCGGGGCAGCTCGCCAGCGCGGTCGCAGCCAGGCACGCGGTCGAAAAATACGGCACGCACGCGACGCGCCGGCCGAGCTGTTCCATCAACAGGGTCTGTTCGACCGCGCCGAGCCCCATCCCGCCTGCCGCCTCCGGCAGCGACAGCGCGTTCCAGCCGAGCTCGCCTGCGAGCGCGGCCCACAGCGTGTCGTCGCGGCCGGCCGATTGCTCGAGCGCGCGGCGCACGTCGGCGGACGCGCTGCGTTCGGCGAGCACGTCGGCCGCCGCGTCGCGGATCATCGCCTGTTCGTCGGTGAGCGCCAGATCCATGCCTCAGCTCCCGTACACACGCTGCGCGGGACGCGCGTCGGCGAGCAGCCGCGCGACCGCCGGGCCGACCTCGGCCGGCGCCCAGCGCGCGCCACGGTCGACGCTCGGGCCGGTGCGCCAGCCTTCGGCGACCGCGATCATCCCGCCTGCGACCTCGAACACCTGGCCCGTCACGTCGGCCGACAGCGGGCTGCCGAGCCACACGACGAGCGGCGCGACGTTGGCCGGATCGAAGTAGTCGAAGCCGCCGTCCTCGGGCTTCTTCATCATGTCGGCGAACACGCCTTCGGTCATCGACGTGCGCGCGGCCGGCGCGAGCGCGTTCACGCGCACGCCGTACCGCTGCAGCTCGACCGCCTGCATCAGCGTGAGCGCCGCGATGCCGGCCTTCGCCGCGCCATAGTTCGACTGACCGATCGACCCTTGCAGCCCGGCGCCGGAACTCGTGTTGACGATGCGCGCGTCGACCGGATTGCCGGCCTTCGCGGCGTCGCGCCACACGCGCGCCAGCACGTTCGACAAGCAGAAGTGGCCGCGCAGATGCACGCGCATCACGTCATCCCAGTCGGTTTCGGTCATGCTGGTGAACATCTTGTCGCGGCAGATGCCCGCGTTGTTGACCAGCACGTGCACGTCGCCGAACGCTTCGCGCGCGGCATCGACGATCTGCTGCGCGGTATCCATCGTGGTGATGTCGTCGGCATTCGCGAGCGCGCGGCCGCCGCGTCGTGCGATCTCGTCGCACACGGCTTGCGCGGCCTCGTGGCGGATGTCGTTGACGACGACCGCCGCGCCTTCGGCTGCGAACGCGAGCGCGTATTCGCGCCCGAGCCCGCCGCCGGCGCCGGTGATGATGGCGGTGCGTCCGTTACAGATTCCCATGCTTGTGCCTCCTGGATCGAGAGATCGTGAAAGTGCCGCGCTCACAGGCGCTCGATGATCGTGACGTTCGCGAGGCCACCGCCTTCGCACATCGTCTGCAATCCGTAACGGCCGCCGATACGTTCCAGTTCGTGCAGCAGTGTCGTCATCAGCCGTGCGCCGGTCGCGCCGAGCGGGTGACCGAGCGCGATGCCGCCGCCGTTCGGGTTGGTCTTCTCGTGCGGGAAGCGCGTGTCGGCGAGCCACGCCTGCGCGACCGACGCGAACGCCTCGTTCATTTCGACAACGTCGATCCGCGACCAGTCGAGCCCGCTCTTCTTCAACGCGGCCTTGGTCGCCGGGATCGGCGCGGTGAGCATCCACAGCGGATCGTCGCCGAGCACGCTCAGGTGGTGAATGCGCGCGCGCGGCGTGAGCCCGTAGCGCTTCAGCGCGTCCTCCGACACGATCAGCAACGCGGCGGCCGCATCGCAGGTCTGGCTCGCGACGGCGGCCGTCAGCGAGCCGCCCGGCATCAGCGGTTCGAGCGTCGCCATCTTTTCCAGCGACGTGTCGGGTCGCGGCGTTTCGTCGTGCATCACGCCTTCGAGCGGCACGATTTCCCGCTTGAAATGGCCGGCCTCGATCGCCGCCACCGCGCGGCGGTGGCTTTCCAGCGCGTAGCGCTCCATCGCGTCGCGCGACAGGTTCCAGTGATCGGCGATCCGCTGTGCCGCGACGAACTGCGACACCGGCGCGTCGCCGAAGCGCGCGCGCCAGCCGGTGCTGCCCGAGAACGGGTCGTTGAAGCCGAGTGGCGCCGCGCTCGTCATCGCGGACGAGATCGGGATCTGCGTCATCGTCTGCACGCCGCCCGCGACCACCACGTCCTGCACGCCGCTCATCACGGCCTGCGCGGCAAAATGCACGGCCTGTTGCGACGAGCCGCACTGGCGGTCGACCGTCACGCCCGGCACCTGCAGCGGCAGCCCGGCCGCGAGCCAGCAGGTGCGCGCGATGTTGCCGGCGAGCGGGCCGATCGTGTCGACGCAGCCGAATACCACGTCGTCGTATTCGTCGGCCGGAATCGCGTTGCGTTCGACGAGCGTCTTCAGCACGAAGCCGCCGAGGTCCGCCGCATGCACGTGCGCGAGCCCGCCCTTGCGGCGGCCGGTCGGCGTGCGCAGCGCGTCGACGATATAGGCTTGTTTCATCAGTGGGTTTCCTCGAAGTCGAAGGTCTGCGCGGGGCCGATCGGCAATGCGCGGCCGACGATCGCGTCGGCCACGCGGGCCTTGTGGAATGCGTTGTCGCCCCAGCTGCCGGAGAGCGCCCAGATCCGCTTCATGAAGATCTGCAGGTCGAGCTCCCACGTATAGCCGATCGCGCCGTGCACCTGCATCGTGTGGCGCGCGGCCAGTTGCGCGGCGGCGGTCGCCGCGAGCTTCGCGTGCGACACCAGCACCGCGCGCTGCGGATGATCGTCGGCGATCGCCTGGGCCGCCCGCGCCACCACCGGCCGCGCGAACTCATAGCGAATCGCGACGTCGGCGAGCAGATGCTTGAGCGCCTGGTACGAGCCGATCGCCTTGCCGAACTGCTTGCGCTGCGCGCTGTAGTCGATCGCGACGTCGAGCACGCGCTGCGTGAGGCCGAGCAGCTGCGCCGCGACCGCAAACGCGCCGTGGTCGAGCGCGCGATCGAGCAGCGGCGCGGCTTCGTCGGCGCTCGCGATGCGCGTGGCCGCGGACGGCTCCCAGTCGAGCGTGAACAGGCGCCGCGACGGGTCGACGCTGTCGACCGGGCGCCACGCGCACTGCGCGGGATCCACGCGGTGCAGCTCGCCGCGGTGCTCGCACAGCAGCGTTTGCGCGACGTGCACGTCGGCCGCATACGGGTTCACCGGATGCACGAGCGCGACACGCGCGCGCCCTTCGGCGATGTCGCGCAGCAGCGCGTCGCGCCAGTCCGCGGCGGGCAGTCGCGCGAGCACGCCGGCCGACACGAGCGCGGTGTCGAGCAACGGCTCCGGGCTGCCGAAATAACCGTAGGTCTGGGCGAGCAACGCCCATTCCACTTCGGTCAGGCCGAGACCGCCGTGCGTCTCGGGCACCGACACGGCGGTCAGCCCCTGCGACGCGAACAGCGACCACAGCGCGTCGGAGCGGCCCGTCGGCGTGGCCCACAGCTCGCGGATCAGCTCCGGGGTCATCTCGGTCATCAGCAGGCGCTTCACGCTGTCCGCGAGCGCTTCCTGGTCTTCATCGAATACGAAATCCATACGATGTCCGTTCAGTGAGGGTGGCGCCTGCGCGCTTACGCGCGCGGCATGCCGAGCATCCGTTCGGCGACGATGTTGCGCTGGATCTCGTTGGTGCCCGCATAGATCGGGCCGGCCTGCGCGAACAGGAAGCCGTCGAGCCAGTGACCGAGCATCGCGTGCTGCGCGGCCGACTGCGGGACGACCTCGCCGTGCGCGCCGAGAATGTCGAGCGCGGTCTGGTGCATCCGCAAATCGAGTTCCGACCAGAACACCTTGTTGGTGCTCGACTCCGCGCCGATATGGCCGCCCTTCAGCAGCCGGCTCGCGGTCGCGTAGGTCGACAGCGCGTACGCCTGCGCATCCATCCACGCGGACACCACGCGTTCGCGCAGCGTCGGGTCGCGATCCGCGCTGTCGCGGTGCGCGAGATACAGGTCGCGCAGCGCCTGCGCGGTGCGCTGGAAACGGGCGGGCGAACGCAGCATCAACCCGCGCTCGAAGCCGGCCGTCGCCATCGCGACCTGCCAGCCCGCGCCTTCGGCCGCGAGGCGGTTCTCGACCGGCACGCGCACGTCGTCGAAGAAGATTTCCGCGAAGCCCGTCTGCCCGTTCAGCTGGCGGATCGGCCGCACCGTGATGCCCGGCGTCGACAGCGGCACCATCAGGAACGTGAGCCCGTGGTGACGCGACGATTCGGGATCACTGCGGAACAGCCCGAACAGCCAGTCGGCCCACACCGCGCGTGTCGACCAGATCTTCTGGCCGTTGAGCACGTATTCGTCGCCGATGCGGATCGCCGTCGTGCGGATCGCGGCCATGTCCGAGCCCGCGTTCGGCTCCGACCAACCCTGCGCCCACACGTGCTCGCCCGCCGCCATCGCCGGCAGGAAGCGCGCCTTCTGCTCCACCGTGCCGAAATCCATCAGCGTCGGGCCGAGCAGGAAGATGCCGTTCTGGTTCACGCGCATCGGCGCGTCGGCGCGCCAGTACTCTTCCTCGAAGATCAGCCACTCGATCAGGTCGCAACCGCGCCCGCCCAGCTCGCGCGGCCACGTGACCATGCTCCAGCGGCCCGAATGCAGCGTGCGTTCCCATTCGCGGTGCGCGATGAAGCCTTCCTCGGTGTCGAAGCTCGGCAGCCGCTCGCGCGGCACGTGCGCGGCGAGCCATTCGCGGATTTCCGCGCGGAACGCCTGCTGTTGCTGCGTATAGGTCAGGTTCATGCGCGTGCCTCCTCGGCTTGCGCGTCGAACCGCGCGTCGCGCTTCTCGACGAACGCGGCACGCGCCTCCGTCGAGTCGTTGGTCATGTACGCCTGCAGCGTGAAGCCCTGCTCCCAGCGGTACTTGTCCTCGAGATCGCCGTCCTCGACGCCGTTCAGCGCCTCCTTCGCGAGCCGCACCATCGCCGGGCTCTTGTCCGCGATCTTGCGGGCGATCGAGCGCGCCGCGTCACACAGCGCATCGCGGGCAACGACCTGCTCGACCGCGCCGAGCCGATATGCTTCGGCCGCGTCGATCATGTCGCCGGTGAAGTACATCGTTCTGACCTTCTGCACGCCGAACAGTCGTTGCAGATGCGCGCCGCCCCCCATCGCGCCACGGTCGATCTCCGGCACGCCGAAGCGCGCGCAATCGGCCGCGACGACGATATCCGCCGCGCCGCAGATGCCGATCCCGCCGCCGAGCACGAAGCCGTGAACAGCCGCGATCACCGGCTTCGGGTTGCGGTGCACCGCGCGGAACGTCTCGTAGTTGCCTGCGTTGACCGACACGATCCGTTCCGGATGCGCGGCCAGCTCCTTGATGTCGACGCCCGCGCAGAAGCCACGGCCTTCGCCGCGCACGACGATCACGCGCACCTCGTCGTCCTCGCCGAGCGCATCGAGCGCCCGCGCGAGCGCATGCCAGCCCTGCGCATCGAGCGCGTTCACGGGCGGATGGGCGATCACCAGTTCGGCGATGCCGTCGGCGCGCTCGATCCGGAACGGCATCGCGCCGCCCCGTTGTTTGGATGTAGTCATCTCCACTGCCTCCCTGTGATGTCTTTCAAGCCGCGTGGGTCGCCGTCGCGCCGCGCAACGCGGCCAGCGCGTCGAGCCGCTCGCCGGCTTCCGCGACGATCCGCGCGATCAGCGCGTCGCACGATTCGATCGCGCCGATCATCGCGGCCGCCTGGCCGCTCGGCAGTACGCCCTCGTCCGGCCGCCCCTCGACGATCGCGCGCTGAATCAGGAACGGCGCGTTCGCGGCCATCAGCGTCTGGCTCGCCGTGTAGTCGTGCGAGCGCAGCGCCTTGATCGCGAGGCCCAGCATGTCGGTCGTGCGCAGCCCGTTCTGACGGCGCCAGGCTTCGGCCGTCTTCAGCGCGAACAGCGTGCGGCGCAGCGGGCCGAAGCGCTCGAGCTTCAGCAGATACGGGTTGTCGATCATGCGTTGCGGCAGCCCGTCGAGCGCGTCCGACACGCGGATCCGCGCCGGGTCGCCGACCGCGACGTACCGGTCGAGCGTCGCGCGCGGCACCGGCGATTCGGCGCTCATCAGGAAGCGCGTGCCCATCGCGATGCCGGCCGCGCCGTACGCGAGCGCGGCAGCCAGCCCGCGCCCGTCGAAGAACCCGCCGGCCGCGACCACCGGCACGCGCACCGCATCGAGCACCTTCGGCAGCAGCAGCGTGGTCGGCACCGAGCCCGTGTGGCCGCCGCCTTCCGCACCCTGCACGGTGACGACGTCCGCGCCGAGCTCGACCGCCTTCGCCGCGTGCTTCGGCGCGCCGACGGTCGGCATGCAGACGATGCCGGCGTCCTTGAAGCGGCGGATCGTCTTCGCGTCCGGCCCGCGGCCGTAGCTGACCGCGCGCAGCCGATACTTGATCGCGAGATCGACCACCTGCGCGGCGTTCTTCTGGAACATGTGGAAGTTGATGCCGAACGGCTTGTCGGTCAGTGACTTCACCTTCAAAATCTCGGCCTCGACCTGCTCCGGTTCCAGCGTCGCGCCGGCCAGGAAGCCGAAGCCGCCGGCGTTGGCGGTCGCCGCGACGAGCCGTGCATCTGCCACCCAGCCCATCGCGGTCTGCACGATCGGGTAGCGGCAGCCGAGCAGGTCGCACAACGGGGTATGCAGCGTCGTGCTCATGCCGCGGCTCCGTTGACGGCGGCCGGTGCCGCATCGGTGCGTCCTTCGCCGTCCGTCTCCGCCGGCCTGCGCTGCGAGCTGGCCATCTTGCGCGCGTCGTAGCCGCCGAGGCGGTCGCCGCTGACGAGCTCGTTGTGCGCATGCGCGAAGTGATGCCATGCGAAGGCCGCATCCATCGCCGCGCGCTTGCCCTGCAATTCCTCGACGTGGTTCAGCGCCTGCTTGGTCAGCGCGAGGCCGAGCCGCGGCATCGTCGCGATCTTCGCGGCGATCGCGTAGGTCGCGTCGCGCAGCCGCTCGCGCGGCACCACGCGGTTGACCATGCCCATCTGGTACGCACGCTCGGCCGGCATCCGCTCGCCGAGGAACAGGAATTCCTTCGCGATGCGCGGGTTCAGTTCGTACGCATGTGCGAAATACTCGACGCCCGGAATGCCCATCCGCACGACCGGATCCGCGAAGAACGCGTCCTCCGACGCGACGATCAGGTCGCATACCCACGCGAGCATCAGCCCGCCCGCGATGCACGCGCCGTGCACCATCGCAATGGTCGGCTTCGGCAGGTCGCGCCAGCGCCGGCACATTCCGAGGTACACCTCCTGTTCGCGCGCATAGAGGAATTCGCCGCCCTCCTTGTCGACGTGGTCGTACCACAGCGACGCGCGGTCGAACGACTCGTGAATGTCGCGGCCCGGCGTGCCGATGTCGTGGCCCGCCGAGAAATGCTTTCCGGCGCCCGCGAGCACGATCGCCTTCACGGCGTCGTCATGCGACGCGCGCCGGAACGCCGCGTCGAGCGCATACGTCATCTTCGAGTTCTGCGCGTTGTGATACTCGGGACGGTTCATCGTGATCGTCGCGATGCCGTCCTCGACCGCATAGTCGACGACACCTTCGCCGAACGTCATCTGGGTCGCTTCCATGTCGGACCTCATCCGCGGCGCGGCGCCGGATTGTTGCGCACGATCGTCGCGCGCAGGTTGTGAGGGTCGAGCGCACGCACGATGCGCAGGTCTTCCGCGCTCGGCGCGGCCGTCGTGCCGAGTTCCGGTGCGGCGACCAGCGGGAAACCGGTCGCATCCTGCACCTCGTCGAAACTCACGCCCGGATGCAGCGAACGCACGCGGATCGCGTGATCGGGGCCGCCGAAATCCATCACGCACAGGTCGGTGACGATGCTGCGCAGGTCGACGAATGTCTTCATGCCGGGCAGCCGGCGCGCCGGGTTGTAGCCGACCGTGCAGACCATGTCGACTTCGCCTTCGACGAACGTGCGCTTGCCGTGGCCGCTGACGAAGAATGAATTCGCGTGATTCGTCGAGTTGCCGGGGAAGCCGCGCGCGCCGAGCAGCTGCGTCTTCGGACGCGCGTAGTCGTCGCCGAGCCACGAGATGTTCGCCTGGCCAAAGCGGTCGATCTGCGTCGGCATCACCAGCGCGTGGCGGCGGCCGTGCCACAGGCAGTCGAATACGCGTTCGTAGGTCATCCAGCCGCTCGCCTTCACGCGATGGCCGTCGGGGCGCGGGCCGAGCGGGACCGGCTCCTCGACGAGATACGCCTCGCCGTCGGTCAGCATCAGACCGTTGTTGTAGGCGAGCCGCGCGAGGCCGGCCGCGAGCCGCGGACCCGTGCCGATGCCGGTCGCCAGCACTTCGCCGTCGTCGCGCCAGAGTCGCGCGGACGCGACGATCATCAGTTCCGCGAGGGAATGGTCGAGAGATTCGCTCACAGGCGCTCCTTTACAGAATCGGCAACGGCAGCGTCGTCACATGCGGCAGGCCGCCGACGCCTTCGAGATACTGGCGCTCGTCCTGGCCGACCACGTCGCGCAGGTACGCCGCCGTCTTCGCATCGTCTTCCGCGCTCGCGCAGTACGCGCGCAGGTGCGGCAGGTCCCAGCCGTAGGCCGGCCCGCACGACGTCGGGTGCGCGCCGCCCGGCGCATGCACGACGCCGGTGACGAGCGAGCGCTCGAACGGGTTGCGTTTCGCGGCATCGAGGTCTTCGGTCGCGAGCGACGCGTCGACCGTTTCCGCCGACACGTAGCAGCGCTGCGCGGCGCGCGCCATCCACGCGTCGAAGAACGGATCGGGGCCGTCGATGCGCGTGTTGCCCATCCGGTCGGCCGCGTTCACGTGCAGCAGCGCGACGTCGAGTTCGAGTGCCGGCATCGCGAGCAGCGTCTCGCCGTCGTCGTACGGCGACTTGACCGTGCGCAGTTGCGGCGCGTGATCGAGCAGCGCGGTGCCGAGCCCGGCGCGGGTCGGCAGGAACGGCAGGCGCGCCGCGGCCGCGCGCAGGCCGAGCTGCAGCATCCCTTCGTCGAATTCGAGCACGTCGATACGGCCGTGTTCGCGGGCACGGCGAAAATGCGGTTCGAGCGGGATCACGTCGAGCGACACGAAGCCGAACACCACCTTGCGCACCTTGCCCGCCGCGCACAGCAGGCCGACGTCGGCGCCGCCGTAGGCGACGACCGTCAGGTCCTTCAGGTTCGAGCGCGCGATCTCGCGCACCAGCGCCATCGGCTTGCGCCGCGGCCCCCATCCGCCGATGCCGATGGTCATGCCGTCGGCGAGTTGCGCGACCACGTCGCGCGCGGACATCGTCTTGTCGAGAGGTTTCATCGTCATCGTGCTGGCTTACCGGTATCCGATGCTGAAATCGTGGCCCCACTGGCTCACCTTGGTGGCCTCGAACACCGCGTGCTTCGACCAGTCGACCGTGAGGCCGCCGAAGCCGTATTCGAGATCGAAGCCGCCGGGGGTCTTCATGTAGAACGAGATCATCTGGTCGTTGCAGTGCCGGCCGAGCGTCGCCGACATCTTCACGTCGTGCGCGGCGACCCGGTCGAGCGCGCGGCCGACTTCGTCCATCGAGTCGACTTCGGCCATCACGTGCACGCAGCCCGACGGCACGGCCATCTCGAACAGCGCGAGGCTGTGATGGCGTGCGTTGCGGCAGTGCATGAAGTGAATGCGCTTCTCGGGTTCGGCGGGGTCCGGCGTGAACTTCACGCGGTAGATGTCGGACAGCTCGAAGCCAAGCACGCCGCGCACGAATGCGTCGGTCGCGTCGAACTGCGGCGCGGGCAGTACCGCGTGGCCGAGCCCCATGTCGCCGGTGACGAAGCGGGCGACGCCGAGCGGCGACACGAAGCGGCGGAAGTCGCAGCGCGCGCCCCAGTACAGCTCGTGGCGGTTGCCGGACGGGTCGGTGCACCACGCCATGGCCTGCACTCGGCGCAGCGCGGCCTCGTCGCGCGTGGCGCGCACGGCTTCGACGCCCGCGCGCTGCAACGCAGCGAGCGCGGCGTCGAACGCGGCGCCGTCGGGCAGCTCCCAGCCCGACGCGAAATAGCGGTCGGTTGTGCCGGGGACGATCACGTAGCGGAAATCGCGCTCGTCCATCTTCAGGTACAGCGCGCCGTCGGGCGCGTCGAGCGCCTGCATGCCCAGCACGTCTTCCGCGTAGCGGCGCCACGCATCGACGCGGGTCGCCTCGACCACGACGTAGCCGAGCGCACGGACATCGATCATGTCGGCCTCCTCCAGGTTCAGATTCCGTTGTTCGTGAAAGGATTCTGGCCGGTCGGGGATGGCGTCACATCGTCTGTTGGGACGAGAGCCTGCGGGGAGAGAGAGCGTGGCGCGGCGGGTGCGCGCAGCGAAACGATGCCGCGTTGCTGCGGCGCCGCAGACGACATTGCAGTGATGACGCTCGCTTCGTCAGGTGACGCAACGGGTGTCCAGCTCGCCAATCCGGGCATCTACGACGGCGGAACACCGATCACGTTCGGCGGGCAGGCGGTCGCGCTGAATGGCGCATGGAACGGCACGCCGCAGCAGACGCTTGCCGTCGCGAAACAGCAGGTGGCCGTGAGGGTCGCGCCGGTGAGCGCCGCGCTGATTCGCATCCGGTAGCACGTCCGGCTCAGAAGCGGTACGAGATCCCGATCTGCAGGACCGGATACCACCGATACCGCGACATCATCCGGTTCAGTTCGTCGAGGCCGCTGGAGGTCAGGATCTGGCTCTTCTGCGGTCCGGCCGCGGCGGCGAGTTCCGGCGACAGCGTGTACGAGCAGCGCGGAATCCCGTATGCGACACCCAGATCGGCGACGAAGCCGAGCCCTTTCGACGCCGGCCGATGCCCGTAGCCGATCCCGACATACGGCATCACGGTCGGATAGCGCGCCTCCGCGACCGCGTACATCCCGGGCAGCGCCGGGTAGCGCTTGCCGGCGAAGACGTAGGTGCCGTTGGTGGGCACCGACACGCCGCGGATTTCGTCGTCGGTGAAGCGCAATCCGATCGTCGCGCGAAAGCCGCTGCCGCGCCATGGAAAGATGTCCGCATACAGGCCGCCTTGCCGCAGCTTGATGTCGTCCTGATAGCGATTGCCGGCCACGGTGAAGTCATGCGTCAGATTGATCGCATTGAAATCCGCGTGTGCGCCCAGCACGGAGTTGAAGCTCACGGCCGCGCCGATGCCGACGCCTTGCGTGCCGCCCTGCAGGTAGATTTCCTGCGCGTGCGCGCCAGCCGCGAACACCATCGCCAGCGCAGCCCATTGGTTCATTGTCATTTTCACGGGCGTCTCCCCGACATGTGCCGGGCGCGCCGACCCGCCGCGTGCAGCGCATGCCGCCACGCGCAGCGGGCCCCCCGGCACGACATCTCGCAAGCAAGCTTGCTATTTGACGGATCACACGTGTGGTGTCCGTTCGTGTCGCCGATACGACGCATTGCGCGTCCGACACGACCGGCCACCATCCTGCGGCGCGATCCGATCCCCGATATTTCGATGTCATTGCGTGCCGCTCCCGCGATTCGTCGTTGCCATCGGTCGCGGTTGTGTCGAGCGGCCCCGGCCTAACCGCAAGGCGTGTGCCATGCGGCGCGGACCGGCGCGGGACAAGCGTCGCGGCCTGACGTCCGGGGTTACGCGGGAGGGAATCGACGGAAATGTTTCAGAAGCGCATCTGTTTTCGGCGCGTCAGCGCCGTGCCCGATGCCGGGAAGCAGCGAATCGGGCGTCGCGACGCGCGCCGGGAAAGCGTGCGCGGCCGTCGGCGCACGCGAAGTCGCCGCGGCCGGCAAGCGCGTGTGACGCCACGCACGGAAGAAAATGTTTCATCAACGTGACCTCGCGCGAACCGCTCGTGGTCCGAGAGGCGAGATCGCGCGATACGGGTCAGGGTGAATACCGAGGACGATGCGTGCGCAACCAGTCGCTGGTGAGATGGCCGTTCATACGCATCGATGCATGCAATGTGGGCCGACGATACCGTTCGCCGGCGGTATGCAGATCCGGCGCCGGGAGCAACTGACGCGTTCGTCTGCCGAGCCCGCTCGTCCGAGCGGGCCCAGTGCATCCGCTACAACCCGTACCCACCGGACACGTTCAACTGCTGCCCCGTGATGTAGTTCGCGCGGTCCGACGCGAGAAACACCGCCGCGCGCCCGATATCGTGCGTCTTGCCCCAGCGCTTGAGCGCGAGCATTTTCTGCGTCTCGTCGATCCATGCCTGGTCGAACTGCCCTTGTTCGAGCAGCACCGGAAACATCCCCGCCTCGATCACGCCGACCAGGATCGAATTCGCGCGAATCTCGTGACGGCCCTCCTCGCGCGCGAGCCCTCTCACGAGCGCCTCGTTCGCCGCCTTCGGCGCGACCGACAATCCATCGCGATCCGGCCAGCGCAGATGCCCGGCCGAGCCGAGCGTCACGAACGAGCCGCCGCCCGACGCGCGGAAATGCGGCAACACGGCCTTCGCCGCGTTGAAGAAGCCGACGGTCTCGACCTCGATCGCGCGCCGCCAGTCGTCGTGCGTCATGTCGCCGATTCGGCGCTGGTTCACGAACGGGCCGGCCGCCCACACGATCGTGTGCACGCGGCCGTGCGCGTCGATCGCTGCCGCGAGCGCCGCATCGATCTGCGCGGGATCGGTCACGTCCACGCAATGCGTGGTGGCCGCGACACCCGCGCCGCGCAGGTCGCGCGCGACCCGCTCGGCCACGTCGGCCTTGCTGCGATAACCGAGCGCGACCGGCACGCCGGCGCGCGCGAATTCGAGCGCGACGCCCTGCCCGATCCCGCCGCTGCCGCCGAACATGAGCACCGCGCCCTGTGGAAATCCCGTATCGTTCATGCGTTCATCCCGTTGGTGACATATCGCGCGCCGGCAGTCAGGCCGCCGCTTCGGTTCCCGCGCGCAGCCGGTACTTCAGCACCTTGCCGGCCGCGCTCGTCGGTAGTTGCTCGACGAACGTGAAGTGCCGCGGCACCTTGTAGTTCGCCATGTTGCTGCGCGCCCAGTCGTTCAGCGCGGCGGCGTCGGTGTGCGCGCCGGGACGCAGCACGACGTACGCATGCCCGACTTCGCCGAGCCGCGTATCGGGCACGCCGACCAGCGCAACCTGCGCGATCGCCGGGTGCGCGGCCAGCAGCCGCTCGATCTCGGCCGGATAGCAGTTGAAGCCGCCGACGATGAACATGTCCTTGATCCGGTCGGTGATCTTCAGGTTGCCGTTCGCGTCGACGCAGCCGAGGTCGCCGGTATGCAGCCAGCCGTCCGCGTCGACGGTTTCGCGCGTCGCGTCCGGCTGGTTGAAGTAGCCGCGCATCACGTTGTAGCCGCGCACCCAGATCTCGCCGGTCTCGTCTGGTCCGAGCGCCGCGCCGTCCTGCCCCGCGATACGCAACTCGACGCCCGGCATCGGCCGGCCCGACGTGCAGGCGATCGTCTGCGCGTCGTCGCCATGACGGCACAGCGTCGCGAACCCGCACGATTCGGTCAGCCCGTAGCCGGTCAGCACGGTCTCGAAGCCGAGCTCCGCGCGCATCCGCTCGATCAGGCTCGGCGCGATCGCGGCCGCGCCCGTCACCGCGATCCGCAGCGACGACAGGTCGCGCGTCGCGCGATCGGGCGCATCGAGCAGCGCGTAGTACAGCGTCGGCGGGCCGGGCAGCACTGACACGCGTTCGTCGGCGATGCGCCGCAAGACGTCGGCGGGCTGGAACACGAGATGCGGCAGCACGGTCGCACCGCTCGACAGTGCGGCGAGCCAGCCCGCCTTGTAACCGAACGTATGGAAAAACGGATTGACGATCAGGTAGCGGTCGTCCTGGTGCACGCCGGCGATCGTGGCCCACGCCCGCGCGGCCCGCAGGTTCTGTCCGTGCGCCGTCATCACACCCTTCGGGCGGCCCGTCGTGCCGGACGTGAACATCAGGTCCATCACGGTATCCGGTGTCACCTGCGCCTCGCGCTCGCGCACGGCGGCGAGCGGTACCGCCGCGCCGCGCGCGAGGAACGCGTTCCAGGTTTCGTCGCGCGAGCCGGACAGCGGGTCGCCGTCGAACACGACGACGCGTTCGAGCGTCGCGGGCCGGTGCGGCGCGAGCATCGCCGGATAGGATTCGCCGAGGAAGGTGCCGCAGCAGAACAGCAGCCGCGCGCCGCCGTCGTGCAGGATGCCGCCCACCTCCATGCCCTTCATCCGCGTGTTGACCGGCACGAGAATCGCGCCGACGGTGTGGATCGCCAGCGCCGCGACGATCCATTGCGGCAGGTTCGGCGCCCATACGGCGATCCGGTCGCCTGCGTCGATGCCGCTCGCGAGCAGCGCGCGCGCCGCTTCGAGACGCGCCGCATCGAGTTCCGCATAGGTCAGCCGGCCGTGTTCCGACTCGATCGCCGGATGCGCGCCGTGGCGCGCGGCAGCCCGCGCGATCAGCGCGGGCGTGGTGAGGATTTCGTTGTCCATCGTCATAGGCATCGCAACAGGGTTGCCGCGCGCGCCGCCGGCGCGCCACGGCTCAATCGGGGAACACCACGCGCAGCGCGTCGCTCGCGGGCCGCGCGCGGCAGGCGAGCGTCCAGCCGGCCGCGATCTCGTCGTCGTCGAGCACGTGGTTGCCGTCAAGCGCCACTGCCCCGCGTTCAACCCGGCACATGCATGCGCCGCACTGCCCCATCCGGCAGGAATTCGGTGCGGGCAGCCCGGCGCGCAGCATTGCGTCAAGCAGTGTTTCGCCGGGCGCGCTGTCGAACGCGAACGCCTCGCCGTCGAGCACGGTCTCGATCGCCGCGCCATCGCCGGAGTCGGCCGCAACGGTCGTTGCGGACGATGCCGCCGGATCGGCCTGCGCCGACGCATCGGGCAGCGACGCGAAGCGCTCGACATGCACGCGCGCACGCGGCAGCCCGAGGCCGAGCATCGCGGCGAGCGCATTCTCCATGAACATCGCCGGCCCGCAGATGAACGTTTCCTGCTGGCTGAACGGCCGCGCGAGTTCCTCGAGATGCCGCTGCTGCGGCACGCCCTGCACGCTGTCGAGCCAGTGGATCACGCGCAGGCGCCCCGGATGGCGGTGCGCGAGCTGCTGCAGTTCGTCGCGGAAGATCACCGAGCGCTCGTCGCGGTTCGCATAGATCAGCGTCAGCATCCCGCGGCCGTGCACGAGCGCCGATTTCAGGATCGACAGCACCGGCGTGATGCCGCTGCCACCCGCGAACAGCAACAGATCGCCGTCGAGCGTGCGCAGCGTGAAGACGCCGGCCGGCGGCAGCACGTCGAGCGCATCACCCGCACGGATGTGGTCGCACAGCCAGTTCGACGCGCGACCGTCGCGCACGCGCTTGACGGTGATCTTCGGTGCCGCATCGATGCCCGGCGCGCTCGACAGCGAATAGCAGCGTGCGACGGTCGCGTCGGCACACGGCACGTGCAGCGTCAGGAACTGGCCGGGCCGGTATGCGAACGCATCGCGCAACGCGGCTGGCACGTCGAACACGAACGAACATGCGTCGTCGCTTTCGGCAATGACGTCGGCAACGGTCAGCCGGTGAAAACGGGAATCGCTCATCGCCGGCTCCTCATGCCGCACCGGCCGCATGCCGGTCCGTTTCGCTCGTGCGGACCCGTGCCGGGTTCGACGCGAGCGCCGGTGCGATGCCTGCGAACGCATTGAGCACCTGCGTTGCCGCAGCACCGATCAACAGCACAAGCGCTCGCATGATCGTTGTGTCCGCACCGTTCGCGATATTGCGGTTCAGTCTGCGTGTCATGAGTCGTCTCTTTCCGATGCGGTCAGGCGTGCGGCCGTCACGCGGCCGCGCGGTTCGCGGGCGCGCCGGGCGTCGTATACGCGCCGTCGAGATAGACAAGCGGATCGACGTCGCCACTCATCAACACTTCGCGGATTCGCCCGATGAACACCGTATGCGTGCCGTATTCGAAACGCCCGTCCTGCTCGCACACGAGGCTCGCCTGCGAATCGTGCAGATACGGGACGCCGAGCGGCGACGTGCGCCACTCGCCCGTCGTGAAGCGCGCCTCGCCCTTCAGGCGGCCGCTGCAGTCGATCGCGATGCCTTCGTGGCGTGCCGACAGCACGTTCACGCAGAACGGCGCGCCCGCGTCGAGCGGCGGATACAGCGACGCATTGCGGTTGATGCAGATCAGCAGCGACGGCGGATCGGTCGACAGCGAATCGACCGCCGTCGCGGACATCGAGTAGCGCCGGCCGTTGTGCGCACTGCTGATGACCGTGACGGAGCGCGCGAGGCGGCGCATCGCCAGCAGCATGTCGGTGCGCAGCGGATGGGTAGTGAGATCGCTCATCATTGGACTCCGTCAAGTTCAGTCGTGGACGGCCGGTCTGACCGTCCGCCGGCGTCGGCCGCCTGCGCGGCCAGGTGGTCGGCGGCGATGAATCCGAAGGTCATCGCCGGACCGAGCGTCGAGCCCGCGCCGGGGTAGCTCGCGCCCATTACCGATGCACTGGTGTTGCCGATCGCGTACAGGCCGTCGACCGGCGCGCCGTCGGCGCGCAGCACGCGCGCGTGCCCGTCGGTCACCAGCCCGCCCTTCGTGCCGATGTCGCCCGCGTCGATCCGCACCGCATAGAACGGCGCCTCGTCGACCGGGCCGAGACACGGATTCGGCTGGTTTCTCGGATCGCCGTAGTACGTGTCGAACAGGTTGTCGCCCTTGCCGAACGCTTCGTCGATACCGGTTGCCGCGTAACGCGCCATGTCGCGCAGCGTGTCGCTCAGCCCGGCCGCGTCGACGCCGATCCGCCCGGCGAGCGCATCGATCGTGTCGGCCTTTACGAGCACGTCGCGAAACGCGTCCGGAATGCGCGAATCGGGCATCATCGGTGCCGGCATGATCGGACCGCACGGATACTTGCGGCGAAAGCGCGCGTCGAACACCATCCACGCCGGCACGCACGCGCCGGTGCGCGCATGGTCGCGATACATCGCCGGCACGAATTCGGAATACGGCGCGGCCTCGTTGACGAAGCGCTTGCCGAGGCCGTTGACGATCACGCAGCCCGGCAGGTTGCGTTCGACAAACAGCGCACGCTGCTTCTCCTCGCCCGCGACGCCGACCGTCGGCGCGCCCCATACGTGTTCCATCAGCGCGAGTGCGCCGCCGAGCCGGTGGCCTTCGGCGATCGCGTCGCCGGTGTTGGCCGGCGGCGTCGCGCTCCATTGCATCTGCGTCGGTTGCGGCAGGTAGCGTTCGCGCATCGGCTGGTTGCGCTCGAAACCGCCCGCGCCGAGGATCACGCCGCGCCGCGCGACGATCGTCACCGGCTGCCCGAAGCGCTGCACACGCACGCCCGTCACGCGGCCGTCGACCTCGAGCAGGTCGCGCATCGGCGTGTCGAGCCACACGGGCACGTTGCGGTCGAGCAGCGCGCGGCGCAACCCGCCGATCAATGCATTGCCCAGTGTCAGGCGCCGGTCGCGCCGCGTGCGGCGGCGCACGCCGAAATCGAGCCAGTACCGGCCGAATTGCGCGATCGCGAGCTTCATGAAGCCCGGCCCGCGCGAGAACAGCGTGTGCGCCTCCTTCGACGTCACGGCCACGCGGCCGCCGATCAGCGTGCCGGGTGAAGGCGGACGCAGCCGGTCGAGTTCGTCGCCGAGCAGCGCGCCGTCGAACGGCAGCGGATCGAGCGCGCGATAGCCCGGCATCGCGCCCGGCAGCCTCTGGAAATAGTCCGCGTACTTCGGCAGCGCCTGGTAGCGCACCGGCGTCTTGGTTTCGAGGTAACGCAACATCTCGGGCGCCTGGTCGAGATACGCGTCGAGCCGCTCGCGCGACGACGCGCCGGCCGTGCACGCATCGAGATAGCGGCGCGCGGCCTCGCGCGTATCGGTCACGCCGAGTTCCGCGATGTGGTGGTTGCACGGGATCCAGATGCCGCCGCCGGAGATCGCCGACGTGCCGCCGTACAGCGCCGTCTTCTCGATCACGACGGCGGACAGCCCGCGGTCGGCCGCGCGGCATGCCGCGAGCAGCGCGCCCGCGCCGGAGCCGACGACCACGACGTCGAACACGTATTGCTGCGCTTGCGTGTCGTTCATCGCGACCTCGTCAGATGAAGTAGTCCGTGTTCTCGCGGCCGAGCATCACGGCGCCGAGGTTCTGGCCGAAGCGGTCCACGTTGTTCGCGTAGTGCGCGCGGGCCGCGTGCAGGTCGAGGAAGCGGCGCACCAGCGGATTGCGGTGATAGATGCCGTTGCCGCCCGCATAGCGCAGCAGCGCGTTCGCGGCCTGCGCGCAGCGCTCGGCGACCTGCGCGGACTGGTAGCGGAAATGCACGCGACGCTCGATCGACACGGCCGGGCCGCCCGTCACCGATGCCATCAATTCTGCGAAATTGCGCTTGAGCAGCACCTTCATCTCGTCGATCGCGACGGCCGCGTTCGCGCACGCGTTCTGCGCACCCGGATCGTCGGTCGTCTTCGCGCCGCTGTTGGCCGACACGCGCGTGGCCGCATAGCCGGTGAAATCGTCGAGCGCGCCCTGCAGCGCGCCGATGCACGACGTGCATACCGCGCGCACGAAGATCTGCGCGAACGGCAGCTTGAACAACGGCGCGTCGTTGACGGCCAGGCCCGGGCTCGTGCCCATCATCCCATCGAGCGCCTTGTGCGTGCGGTAAGCGGGCACGAATGCGTCGTCGACGACGATGTCATGGCTGCCGGTCGCGCGCAGGCCGAGCACGTCCCAGTCCTGCTGGATCCGGTAATCGGATTTCGGCAGCAGGAACGTGCGGTATTCCGGCGGCTGGCCGGCTTCGGCCGGCGGCACCAGCGCGCCGAGGAACACCCATTCGCACAGTTCGCTGCCGCTCGAGAACTTCCAGTGGCCGGACAGCCGGAAACCGCCTTCGACCGGCGTCACGCGGCCGACCGGCATGTAGGTCGACGCGATCAGCGTCGCGGGATCCTTGCCCCACACGTCCTGCTGCGCGCGTTCGTCGAACAGCGCGAGCTGCCAGTTGTGCACGCCCACGACGCCGTATACCCATGCCGTCGACATGCAGCCGCGCGCGAGCGCCATCTGGATGTCGAAGAAGGCTTGCGGATCGAGCTCGTAGCCGCCGTAGCGCTTCGGCTGCAGCACCTTGAAGAAGCCGGCGGCCTGCATGTCGGCGATCGTCTCGGCCGGGATGCGGCCCTGCGCTTCCGCCTGCGCGGCGCGGCCGGCCAGCGTCGGCGCCAGGGCCTCGGCCCGGGCGATCAGCGTGGTGGCCAGTGCGTTCGAATCGTTGTCGCGGTGCACGAATGTCTCCTGTGATACGGGGCGCGCGCGGCGGCGCGCATCCCGGTCTCTCTCTAAGTGGTTCGTCGCGGCCGGCGCCGCGAGCCAGGGCTCCTGCCGACGATGGTCGGGCTCGCGCGGCCGCGCCGCATCGTCCGAAGGGACGACGGGCGCGGCCCGCCCCGCCTTACGCGCAGGCGCGCTCCTTTTCCTTGTTGAAGAACGGGATCACGTGCTCGCCGATGTTGCGGATCGTCTCCATCTGCGCTTCGTGCGGCACCGTGCCCATCTGGCACAGGAACAGCACTTCGTCGACGCCGGCTTCCTGCAGGCGGCCGACATAGCCGATGCAGTCGTCCACCGTGCCGTATGCGTGGTTCGGGTTCATCATCGCGAGCGCCGGGTCGGCGAAGTTCACGACGACTTCCTCCGACGCGAAGCGCGAGCGGATCACCATCTCTCCGGTGTCGGCCTGCACGAGGTCGTCGCCCCACTTCGCCGGGTCCGGACGCTCGCCGCCCGTGTACCAGTACGCGAGCGACTCCATGAAGTAACGCTGGCCGCGGATGCCGATCTTGCGGGCGGCCTGGCCGTCGGCCATCACGACCGTCGGGCACAGCGCCGCGAGGTGCTGGGTCGGGCGGAAGCCGACCTGGTCTTCCGGCTTGCGGTTCGCCCACGCTTCGCGGTACACCGCGTTCTTCTTCGCGACTTCGTCGGGGCCGCCGAAACCGAGCACCAGCGCGCCCATCCCGCGCTGGCCGGCGCGCAGCAGCGCGTCGGTATTCGTGCACGCGAGGTACATCGGCGGGTGCGGATCCTGGAACGGCTTCGGGTGGATCGGGCGCTTCGGGATCTTGATGTACGTGCCGTCGTGCTCGATCTCGTCCTGCACGAACATCTTCGGCACCAGGTACATCGACTCGTCGATCATCGGCTGCAGTTCGTTGAGGTCGTAGCCGAACGCACCGGCTTCCTGCTGGCTGCCGCCCTTGCCGACGCCGAAGTGCACGCGGCCGCCCGACAGGATGTCGAGCAGCGCGACGCGCTCCGCGACCTTGATCGGATGGTTCATAGCCGGCGGCAGGCACACGACGCCGTGGCCGAGGCCGATGCGCGTCGTGCGGCCGGCCAGGTACGCAAGGAAGGTTTCCGGCGCGCTCATGTGCGCATAGTTGGTCAGCGACGTGTGCTCCACGCACCAGATCGTGTCGAAGCCGACCTGCTCGGCGAGCAGCGCCTGTTCGACCGTCTCCTTGAATACCCGGTGGTCGCCCTCGCGCGATGCGTCGGTGGTCTGGGCTTCGTAGATGAGGGAAAACTTCATTGCGTGCGTCTCCATGTATGTTGGACGAGTCGGGGTCGTGCGGCCCGCCCGCACGATACGGACGAATAGCGACGGTCCACGGATGGGAGTGTCGGCGCGCGGGCCCGCACGGGCATCGTCTGTTTGGAGTAACGGCATGCATGCGGGGACAGAGGGGTTTCACCGTCATCCGAACAGACTGCGTCGCGGCCGGCACCGCGCGCTAGCATCGAATGACGGCCCGGTGCGGACCGTACACATCAAGACGAGGGAGAGAGGGAATGAAGGTATCGATGCTGTTGTATCCGGTCGACGACATCGACACGGCCTTGCCGCTGTTCGTCGACGGGCTGGGCCTGAACGTGAAGTTTCGGGACGGCGACCGCTATTGCGCACTCGACGGCGGCCCGCTGACGATCGCGCTGGTGGCCGGCGACGAGCAGATCGTCGAACGCGCGGCGCTCACGCTGCGCGTGGACGAGGACGACGACCTTTACGCGGCCATGGCGCGGGTCGTGAAGGCAGGCGCGTCGGTGCGCGTGCCGGTGCAGGCGGGGCCGCACGAATACCGCGCGGTGCTGGAGGACAGGAACGGCGCGCTGCTGGTGATTTCGCAGAAACGCGCCGCATGACGCGGCCACGTGTGGCGCGCATGCCACGCGATCCGGCCGGCGGAAACCCGGCCGGATGCCGCAGGAACGATCGGTGTCGGGTAATGAGCCGGGCGGGATCGAGCGTCCCGCCTCTTCATCGGCGATGTCGATGACGGTCAGTGCCATCACGCGGCTTCCCGATGGCCACCGGAATCGGTACCATCGGACGTTTGTAGACCGGTCGTGCGCCGGCGCGAGCCTGCCGGGCCGCGTCGCCCGTCACGTCGCCACCGCGCCGGTCGCCGCACTTCCCGTTTCGTCATGTCCCGCGAACCCTCACACTCCGCGCTGCTGTGGATCGTCGCCGCCGCGTTCTTCATGCAGTCGCTCGACACGACGATCGTCAACACCGCGCTGCCGTCGATCGCGCAAAGCCTGCATGCTTCGCCGCTCGCGATGCAGCCGGTCGTGGTCGTCTACACGCTGACGATGGCGATGCTCACGCCGGCGTCCGGCTGGCTCGCCGACCGGTTCGGCACGCGCCGCGTGTTCTCGCTCGCCATCCTGGTGTTCTCGCTCGCGTCGATCGGCTGCGCGGCGTCTCACACGCTCGGCCAGCTCGTCGTCGCGCGCGCCGTGCAGGGCATCGGCGGCTCGATGCTGCTGCCGATCGGTCGGCTCGCGGTGTTGCGCCGCGTGCCGGGCGAACGGTACGTCGCGGCGATCGCGTTCGTGTCGATCGCCGGACAACTCGGCCCGATCGTCGGGCCGACGCTCGGCGGCTGGCTCACGCAGGCGATTTCCTGGCACTGGGTGTTCATCGTCAACGTGCCGGTCGGCGTGGTGGGCTTCATCGCGGTGCAGCGCTTCCTGCCGCACGATCAGGCGATGCAGCCGCCGCCGTTCGACTTCGTCGGCTGTGCGCTGCTGTCGGTCGCGATGATCGCGCTGTCGCTCGCGATCGATCCGCCAATGCCCGCGCACCGCACCGGCTGGGCGATCGGGCTCGCCGTGCTGGGCATGGCGAGCGCGCTCGCGTACCTGCCCCATGCGCGGCGCCGCGCGCAGCCGCTGTTCCGGCTCGGGTTGTTCCGCGAACCGAACTTCGGCTCGGGGCTGCTCGGCAACCTGCTGTGCCGGATCGGCACGAGCGCCGTGCCGTTCATGCTGCCGCTGCTGATGCAGGTGCAGCTCGGCTATACGCCGCTCCAGTCGGGGATGATGATGCTGCCGGCCGCGATCGCCGGCGTGATCGCGAAGCGCTGGATCGCGCCGCTCGCGACACGCTTCGGCTATGCGACGTTCCTGGTCGTGAACACGGGGATCGTCGGCTGCGCGATCGCGGGGTTCGCGCTGGTCTCGGCACGGCCCGCGCCGGCGCTGGAGATTGCGTTGCTGATCGTGTTCGGCGCCGCGAACTCGATGCAGTTCGCCGCGATGAACGCCGTGACGCTGAAGGGCCTGTCGCATGCCGACGCCGGCAGCGGCAACAGCCTGTTTACGATGATGCAGATGCTGGCGATGGGGCTCGGCGTGTCGATCGGCGGCGGACTCGTGAACCTGTTCGCCGCGCATTGGGGCTCGATGGCGAACGGGTTCATCCTGTCGTTCGTCTGCATGGGCTCGGTCACGCTGCTGTCGTCCGTCGTGTTCCGGCGCATCGATACTGCCGCGCCGCCGAGGCCAGTCGCGCCGCGGCAGTCCGCGTAAGCGGCGCCGCGGGCGGCCACGACCGGCCGTCAGTTCACCTGGCGGCGCTCGACGACCCGCTTGAGCACCCAGCGGATCGACGAGCCGTCGGCCGGCGGCTGCGCGACGCGGTATTCGTCGACTTCCAGCACGTATTGATAGCCCGGCTGGTACGCAAAACCCTCGATACCCGCATACCACAGGCTCCACGGCTCCGCCGGGCTGCTGCGCACCTGCAGGCACTCCATCGGCGCGACGCCCGTGCAGCGCGCCGCCTGCGGCGCGACATAAACGGTCCTGGTCACGGGCCGGCCGTCGGCCGGGCGAGCCGCGCGCGCGTCCGTCGCGGCCGCTCCGGTCTGGCATCCGGCGAGCAGCATGCTGCCGGCGATCACGGCCGCGCCGAGCAGCGTTCTGGTCTTGCGAATCATCGGGTGTTCCTCAGGAAGCATTGGCGGGCCGATTAGACGAACGCTCCTTCGGGAAAGTTCACGAATGGCTTACAACGGCATGCCGCCACCCTCATTCGTGGGATGTCGTGCGTGCGCCGGCGCGCTACCGTATTCCGGTGCAGGCCGCCGCGCGCCGCCGTCGGCGGTCCGGATACGCCCGTGCACGCACCCGCACGCCCGGCGCACCGCGACCGGGCGCTGCAACAGGAGACAACCCCGATGACCACGGCGCCCCCGGCCCTTCCCCCGAGCCTTGCCCGATCGAGCCTGACGCTCGAGCAGTTCGACGCGCTGCTCGCGACAATCTACGAAGGCCCGCTGGAAGACGTGCCATGGGGCGGCGCCCTCGAACGGATCCGCGTGCATCTGGACGCGAACTACGTGACGATGATCCTGCGCTGGCCCGCCGGCGGTCACGCGGGGCTGATGATCAATGCGTCCGGGCACGGCGCGCCGCTGCCGGGCGTCGCGTCGTACAACAACTACTATTACGCGCTCGATCCGTTCGTGAACCTGCCGAGCGATCGTGTCGTCACCGTCGACGAGTTGCCCGGCGTCGGCGTGTGGCGCGGCAGCGCGATGTATCGCGAGTTTCTCGAACCGTTCGACGTCGGCTACCTGATGGGCGCGGACCTGCGCACGCCCGACGGGATCGAATGCCGGTTCCGCGTGTGCCGCTCGCATCACGGCCACGCGTTCTCCGTGACCGACAAGGCCGTCTGCAACGCGTTGCTGCCGCACCTGAAGCGCGCGGTGCGACTGCATGCGAAGTTCGGGATGGTCGAATCGGAGCGCATGCTGTACGCGAGCACGATCGACCGCATGCTCGTCGCGACCGCGATCCTCGACGAGCGCGGCACGATCATGAAGACCAACTCCGTCGCGGACGAGATCTTCGCCGAATGCGACGGCCTGCGCGTGCGCGGCGGCGCGCTCGAGGCCTCGTATCCGCTGGAGGACCGCAAGCTGCAGAAGCTGATCCGGCAGGTGGTCGCGGAGCGCGCGGGCGGCGCGCCGACGGTCGCGCAGGCGATCGCCGTGTCGCGCCCGTCCGGCAAGCCGCCGCTCGGCGTGCTGATCCGTACGGTCCCGCTCAGCGAATGGTCGGAGGACAATCCGCGCCGGCCGGCGTGCGCCATCTTCATCCGCGATGCCGAACGCAAGTCGCAGGCATCGCACGACATCGTGCGCAAGCTGTTCGACCTCACGCCGGCCGAGACCGCCCTGGCGCTCGCGCTCGTCAACGGGTCGACGCTCGAGGAGGCAGCCGACGAACTCGACATCAGCAAGAACACCGCGCGCTCGCACCTGCGCGCGATCTTTTCGAAGACGGGCGTCACGCGGCAGGCGACGCTCGTGCGGACGTTGCTGAACAGCGTGTTGTCGCTGGGGTGACGTGGCCGTGCTCGTCCGTCACGCGCTTCGTCACCGGCCAGACACGCGCGATCGACGGCGGCTTCACCGCACGGCGATCGTGTATTACCATCGGCGCTTCCTCGTACGCTTCGTCGCGCCGCGTGCGCCCGCCCGCTCACCGGCGAGCCGCGCCACCTCTTCGCATGACCTCACCCGTTCCGTCCGGCGTTGCGCTGCGGCCGCAGCCGATCGATACGCTGACCGTGCCGGCCGCGCTCGACGGACGGGCGGGCACCAACCGCTCGACCAGCGCGCATCCTCAGATCGCCGCGACGCATGATCTCGACGCCGTGCGCGCGTGGCTCGCACGCTTCGTCGATACGCCCACCACGTTCCAGAACTACCGCAAGGAAGCCGAACGCCTGCTGCTGTGGGCCGTCATCGCGTGCGGCAAGCCGCTGTCGTCGCTCACGCACGAGGATCTCGTCGGCTACCGGCAGTTCCTGCTCGCGCCCGTGCCGGCCGACCTGTGGTGCGCGAACGGCGGCCGCAAGCATCCGCGCGGCGACCCGCGCTGGCGGCCGTTCTACGGGCCGCTGTCGGCGGCCAGCCAGCGGCAGGCGATGGTCATCCTGAACGTGATGTTCTCGTGGCTCGTGCAGGCCGGCTACCTGGCCGGCAATCCGCTCGCGCTGTCCCGGCAGCGGCAACGACGGCCCGCGCCGCGCGTCACGCGCCATCTCGGGCCGCCGCTGTGGCAGGCGGTCAAGGATGCGATCGCCGCGATGCCGCGCGACGACGCGCGCGCCGCCTTCCATGCGGATCGCGCGCGCTGGGTATTCACGCTGCTGTATCTCGGCGGGCTGCGCATTACCGAAGCAGCCGACACCACGATGGGACAATTCTTTGCGCGGCGCGATGCGAACGGGCGCGACCGCTGGTGGCTCGACGTGACCGGCAAAGGCGGCCGGCAGCGGCTCGTGCCGGCCACCGCCGAGATGATGGTCGAGCTCGCGCGCTACCGGCGCGCGCATGGCCTGCCCGCGCTGCCGGCCGACGGCGAACCCACGCCGCTCGTGCTGCCGGTCGGTCGCACGCGCAAGCCGCTCACGCGCGCGGCGCTGCACCGGATCGTGAAGCAGGTGTTCCGGTTCGCGGCCGAGCGGTTGCGTGCGCAAGGAAATGCAGGCGAAGAACAGGCGCGCGTGCTCGAACAGGCATCCGCGCACTGGCTGCGCCACAGCGCCGGCTCGCACATGGCCGATGGCCGCGTCGATCTGCGGCTCGTGCGCGACAACCTCGGGCACGTGTCGCTGACGACGACGAGCCAGTATCTGCATGCGGACGACGACTGGCGGCACAGCGAAACCGAGGAGAAGCACCGCATCGGGTGGTGAGCGGCGCGCCGTTCACGCGCTTCAATACACGGCCACCCAATGTCCGGGCACCCACGCCCAGTGATTGCCGGCCCAGCGGTAATGGCCCTTCGCCCAGCGATAACCGGGCGCCGGCGGCGGCGGCGCGACCTCGACGACCGGCGCGGGCTGCGGCGGCCGCGCCGGTTCCACCACGCACGCGGACATCAGCACGGCACTCGTCGTCGCCAACACGGCAAGCGATACGGATCGGATCTTCATCGTCGATTCTCCCTGTTGTGTCATATGTAATCGGCTGGCGGATGCGAGCGCGCGCATGCCGCGCGTCATGCGGTTCCGCGAACGAGGCCCGTCATCGGCCGCGTCGCGCCGCTTTGCGCGAACAACGTGGCCGCGGTATGGCCGGGATCGAGCCGCAGGCTTTCAGCGGCCGCGCCCGCGATCAGCGCATCGAGCGACGCGGTCGGCTTCAGGTCGCGTCCTTCGTGCAGGTCGCCCGGCCGCAAGCCCGGCCAGTCGGCGATCACGCGCCCGCCCGCGACCGCCCCGCCCGCCAGCATCGCGACCGACGCCTGCCCGTGATCGGTGCCGCCCGTGCCGTTCGCGGCGGCCGTGCGGCCGAACTCGGTCGCGACGAGCACCGTGGTCTGCTGCCACACCGGCCCGAGGCCGTCGCGCAATGCGGCGAGCATCGTGTCGAGTGCCTTCAACTGATTCGCGAGCCGCGCGTTCTGCGCGCTGTGCGTGTCCCAGCCGCCCGTCTCGATCATCGCGATCCGCGGGCCGTCGTCGCGCGCGAGAAACGTCGCCGCAAGCTTGCCGACGCCCGCCGGATCCTGGCGCGCATGCGCATCGCCGGCGAGGCCCCGCGCGGCCATCGCCGACTGCCACAGCGGCCCGAGCTGCGCGTCCGCCTCGTAAAGCGCCGATACGCGCGCGAGCAGGTCGTCCGGCGCGGCCGGCAGACCGGACGCCGCATACGACGCGGCCTGCACGCTGCCGCGCAACGCGAGCGGCACCGTCGGCGCGAACGCGATCGCGCGGTCGCGCGTCGCCGGCAACATCGCGGCGAGCCGGTTGAGCCAGCCGTCCCTCACCTGGTACGGCGCGCGCCCGCCCGTCTCCAGCACGTTCTGGCCGTCGAAATGCGAGCGGTCGCGATACGGCGACGCAATCGCGTGGACGAACAGCGCCTGCTTGTCGCGAAACATCTGCGCGGTCTGCACGAGCGCCGGATGAAGCGCGAACATGCCGTCGATGCGTGTCGCCGCCGCAGCGTCGATCGCCAGCGGGCCGCGCAGCGACGCATACGCCGGTTCCGCATACGGGACGACGATGTTCAACCCGTCGGCGGCGCCGCGCTGGATCACGAACACGAAGCGCCGGTCGGTTTCGACGTTCGCGAACACGATGCGCGGCGCGACGAGGATCGCGCCCGCGCCGGCCGCGGCGATGCTCAGGAAATGTCGACGAGTCAAGGATCGGGCCATGTTCATCTCCGTTGGAAATCGGGCGACACGAGCAGCAGCGCGAGCGACGTGGTCGCGCTTTCGGCACGCGACAGCGCGGTCGCCGTCGACGCGCTCAGCGAGCCGGCCAGCAGCGTATTGCCGAGCGTGCGCGGGTCGAGCCGGTCGCCCGTGCGTGCAGCCAGCCGCTGCGCGATCTCGACGCGGCGCACCAGCGCGTCGGGCGCGGCCCAGCTCGCGGCGACGTCGTCGTAACCGGCCGGCGATCCGGGCCGCCATACCGGCTGGCCGAGTTGCGCGAGCAGCGGCGCGACCTTCAGGTCGCCCGCGTCGCGCCAGCCGAGCCCGCGCAGCGACGACACGGCCCACTCCCACGGCGTCTTGAACTTGCGATTGACCGGCGACCAGGCGTCGGGCGCATCGACCAGCGCGCGATAGACGGTCGGCAAATCGCCGCCGCTCGTCTCGAATGCGCGGGCGAGCCGGTCGGTGAGCGCAGGCGGCGGATTGTCGGCGACGAAATGGCGGGCGAGCTGGAACGCGATATGCCGGCCCGTCGCGGGCGAACGTGCCAGGTCGGCCAGGATCGCGCGTGCCTGCGCTTCGCCCTGCTGGTCGTAGGTGCGTCCCATCACCGTGCGTGCGCCCGGTTCGTGCAGCTTCGGACGGAACACGAACGCGCCCGGCGCCGCATCGCCGGGCTGCGGCCCGCGCCCGCCCGCGATGCTCCAGCCGGTCAGCGCGCGCGCGAATTCCGTCACGTCCGCTTGTGTGTAGCCGGTCCGCACGCCGAGCGTATGCAGTTCCATGATTTCGCGCGCGAGGTTCTCGTTGAGGCCGCGTCGCGCCGCCGGATTGCGGGCTTCGGCGCGCAGCGCGGCCGGGCTGTCGGGGCCGACCGAGCGCGCCTGGTCGAGGAACAGTTGCATTGCGGGATGCTGCTCGACGGCGACGAGCATGTCCTCGAAGCGGCCGAGCACGTGCGGGCGGATCGCATCGCGCTCGAATGCGCCCGCATACGCGGCCACCTGCCCCTTGTCGACCGACACCGCGAAATGGTTCGCCCAGAAATGCACCAGGCGCTCGACGAACGGCGCGGGCGTGACGAGCGCGCCGTTCAGTCGTGCGGCGACCGCGCTGCGATATGCGTCGTAGCCGTCGCGGCGGATCGACTGCTCGGTTGCACGTCTGGCCGCCGCGTCGTCGCTCGTCATCGCGTTGCGGGCCGTCGCGAAGCGCGTGGCGAGCGTGACCGCGTCGGGTTCGCCAGCCCATGCGGCCGGCCGTGCGTCGTAACGGTCGAACTGGGCGACCAGCGCAGCCTTCGGATCGACAGGCGGCGATTCGTCGGGCCGCGCGCCGAGGCCGAAACGGTTCAGCGCGATGGCGGCCGTTGAGATGTCGTTCGGATGGTCCATGAAGGGGGCTCTCGCGATGCGTACCCGTGTTTAACGGTGGCTGGCGGGAAATCCGTCGCTGGATGGACGAAATATTTCCGGTTCAGCTCGTAGACGTCGAATCTGCCGCTTCTTGCACGCGGCTTTCAACTGGCGTCGAGCATTCGCTTGCGCTGCCCGATCGCCGGATCGATCGCAACCACCGGCCGGTAGGCAAAAGGAGCATCGATGGCGGCCCGCGCCGTTGCGCGTGGCATCCACGGCATCGTGCGCGCGGAAACAATGTCCGACGCCAAGGCGTTCAACCAGAACCACACCGAGTTCGAATACTGGTTCGAGAAGTAGCCAGGAGACGGCGTCACGTCGGCAGACGCATGGGCAAATCCGGCGTCCGTTTCGGGCCGGCCATGCTCGCGACGATCACCCCAGCTCGAAAGACGTCACCCCGAACACGCGGTCGATCGCAATCGCGGGCGCTTCCTTCGTATACATCCGCGCGGTCTCGAACACGCTCGACATACCGTGACCTTCCGCCAGCGCGACGGCTGCGGGGTTCGTTTCCGGCACGTCGAGCACGATCACCTCGCCGGGCATGCGCGACGCCAGCGCACGAAACAGCCCCGTCGCGACATCGGCGTCATCGGCAAAGAGCGGGCCGATCTTGCAGCCCGCGTGGCAGCGGCGCACGACACCGTATCCGGCAACACGGCCCGCGTCGATGATCGCGAGCGCCACGGCATCCGGCTGCGCGATCCAGACGGAGACGAAACGCTCGCGCGCCGCCGGAAAACACCGGCGATCGTAGGCGAGCAACTGCTCGAACGGTACGTCGGCCGCTGCCGCAACCTGCGCGCACCCGATGCCGCCCACGCGCCCCTGATAGCGGATGTTGCGATACGCGAGCCGGAACCCTGACTTCCTGTAATTCGCCTGCTGGGCAACGACACCGTCCAGGCCGATGTTTCGTTCTCCAAGGTAACGCATGCCGTGCTGCCAGATGCGCATGCCGAGGCCTTTGCCGCGAAACTCCGGTTTCACGATGTAGAGACCGATGAAGCCGAAGTGTTCGTCATAAGCCACCGCCGCGAGGCAAGCGGCCGGCTCGCCGCGCCAGATGCCGACGAAGAAACCGGCCGGGTCCGCTTCCCTGAAACAACGCGCGTCGTGCCGGCCAGGGTTCCACCCTTCCGCGGCCGCCCATTCGACCGACATGGCCACTTCACTGGCCGACATGGTGCGCACGATAAAGTCTTCGCTTCGATCCATGGCTCGTCCTTGCCGCGGCTCTCGAGATTGCCGCCTCGCGTTGCGGTGCGTTCATCGGGAATGTGCTGCCGATCGGGCCATCATAATCCCGGGACGGGTATCGGCGTGAACGGTCATTCCGTGCCGTCACTGGACGACGTGTGGCTTATTCGTTTCCCGCCGCTCCCTGCTGCTTCTGCAATCTCGCCGGCAACCGCCAGTTCCCGCTACGCCGCAACCCGTCGACGAACTTCGCGCGCTCGTCCGGCGTGAGCGTCGCCGCGAAATCGACGACACTGCGCTCGACTTGCCCTCGCAACGCACTATCGGCCGCTCGCGTCCGATCGAGCGCCGCATCGATCGCCGGACGATCGAGCTGCGGCGCGGCCAGCAGATCGAGCACCGTGATCCGCCCATCGCGCCCTTCCCGCGCGAAATCCCGAGCGTCCTTGCGCGCCGCCTTCAGCGCCGCCGCGAACGCCCGCTGACGCGCATCGGACAATCCGTCCGCGGCGAACCGCAACGCCGTGCGCTGTCCGGGCATCCCCGTTCCATGCAGGTCGCGATGCGTCGAGAACCACTGATACGCGCCGCCGCCAATCGCGCCGAGCATGAACACGTTCAGCACGACCGACCCGACGAGCAACAATTTCCAGCCGCGTTCGCTCATTCGTCGCCTCCGTCGATGCTCGGGCCGCCGAACGTCGTCGTCAGGTAGCCCGGTTCGTGTTGCGCGATCGGCGCGCTGCCGAGCATCAGCATCGACACGGCCACCGCGCCGGCCAACGCGCCGGCCAGCCCGACACCCGCGAACGCCGCGCCCGACCACCACACCCTGCCCCGGCGCCGCGCACGTTGTGGCACCGGCGCCGACGCGACGATGCGTTCGACGAGCGCCGGCGCCGGCGGCGCGACCGTGTCCTGCATGAGCCAGGCATCGAGCTCGGCGGCATCGTCGAGCGCCTCCAGCGCGTCGCGCGGATGCGCTTGCGCCCACGCTTCGGCCGCCGCGCGTTCGTCTTGCGGCCAGCGCCGCGCATCCGAGCCGTACGCGGCGACGATGGTACGGAATCTTTCGGGTGTCATCGCTTGTCCTCGCTAGGTGGGTCGCCGGCCAGTTGCGCGCGCAGGTTGCGCCGTGCGCGCGCGAGCAGGCTTTCCAGCGCATCGACGGTGATGCCCATCAGGTTCGCCGCTTCAACGTTCGACATGTCCTGATAGTACTGGAGCACGAGCGCTTCCCGCTGCCTTGGCGGCAACGCGGCGAGCGCCTCGCGCACGCGCGCGTCGCGCGAGCGCAACTCCGCGTGCGCGGCCGGTTCGGGTTGCGGGTCGGGCATGTCGGGCAATGCGTCGACCGGCTCCTCGCGCCGCCCGCGCAAGCGGTCGTAGCACAGGTTCAGCACGACGCGATGCAGCCACGTGTCGAAGCGCGCTTCGCCATCCCGCCAGCGCGGCGCATGATTCCAGATCCGCAGGAAGGTTTCCTGCGCAACGTCTTCGGCTTCGGTCCGGTCGCCGAGCATGCGTGTCGCGAGCGCGAGCAAGCGCGGCAGTTTGCGTGCGACGAGCGCGCGCACGGCCGACGCGTCGCGCGCGCCAACCCGCGCGACGAGTTCCGCGTCCGGATCGGCGTCGCTCAACGCAGGCCGCTCCGCGATGCGCGGTGCGAACGCCGCATGCTGCCGGCGGTTGCGCCCGTTGTCCGGCTGAAGCTCATCGTCGTGCTCTCCTTGCATGCATCGGACCGGCGCTTCTTCGACACTTGGTGCGCCGCGCCCGGGATCGGCCCGGTCGATTTCGTCGAGATCCGGTTCGAACGGCATATCGATCCTGTCGATCACCCGCCGGCCGGCGCGATCAATATACGACGACCGGCGCGGGCCGGTAATACACCGGGCGCGCCGGCACCACGACGCAGCCGGCCAGCACGATGGCCGCGGCTGTCAGGATCACGATGGTTCGAAAAGGCATGGCTCGACCGATGAGATTGTGTGGAAGTCCCGCCGCGCGGACACTGCACGCCGCGCGGCGCCCTGCGCGTCAGGCCCAGTGGCCCGGCACCCAGCGCCAGTTCGGGCCGCGCGCGGCCCAGTGTCCCGGCACCCAGTGATAGCCGGCACGTACCACTTGCCAGTGACCTGGAATCCAAACGTAGCGGCCGTGGCGCCAATGCCAGTGGCCCTGATCCCATACGTAGCCCGCGCGCGGCGCCGGCATCACTTCGACGCGCGGCGGCGGCGGTGCGACCGGTGCGACGATGACGGCCTGCGCGAATGCGGCGGACGTCGCCAGCGCGGCCACGCATCCCGCGGCAAACCGTAATGAAATGGAAAGTTTCATGCAAGACTCCGAAGCATCGTTTCCCGGCCGGAAGTGGCCGTTCGTTCGTTAAACGACGCATGCGAAAAAATCCGTCGCGACACACGTAAAAAATTTCCGCCGTGACGGCAACGCCGCGCGCGCCATCGACGCATCGGGCCCGCGCATCGATTACCGTCTGTCACAACCCGGCAAAACTGCGCTTCGACAATGCGTGTCACCGGGATCCCGCTCGCTTCCGGCCCACGCCCCCGACGCGCTCGCGCACGGCCGGGCAGTTCCGCATCTCGCGTGTCATTCAACGAAAATACGATCATGTCGAACCAGGAAAACCTCCCCGCCGAGTCGAACGAGCCGGCCGCTTCCGTATCGCGTCGCGGCTTCCTGAAACTGGCCGGCGTCTCCAGCCTCGCCACCGCCGCGGGCGGGCTCGCGGCCGCCCGCGCCGCCGGGTCGAATCCGGACGGCACGCCCGAGCAGGTGCACCTGACATGGGGCAGCGACCCAACGTCGGAAGTCGCGATCTCGTGGGCGTCGCTCGCACCGGCCGTCAATCCGCGCGCGCGGATCGTCGCCGACGGCGAACCGGCACGCACCGTGCACGGCGTGCAGCGCATCTACACCGACGGCCTGAACGGCGAAACCGTGTTCACGTACCACGCACGGGTGCACGGCCTGAAGCCGAACACGCGCTACCGCTATGAACTGACGGCCGACAACGACAGCAACGCCGCGCAGCCGTTTGCCGCGACCTTCACGACCGCGCCGCGCGCGCGCGCGCCGTTCCGCTTCACGAGCTACGGCGACCTCGCGACGCCGAATGGCGCGTGGGTGCTGTCGTCGCCGCAAAGCCGCTTCGCGGTGCAGGCCGTCGAGCAGTTCCAGCCGCTGTTCCACCTGCTGAACGGCGACCTCTGCTACGCGAACCTGAACCCCGCGCATCAGCCGGAGGTGTGGCGCGACTTCGGCAACAACAACCAGACGTCCGCTGCGAACCGCCCGTGGATGCCATGCCCGGGCAATCACGAGATCGAATTCAACAACGGCCCGCAGGGGCTCGACTCGTATCTCGCGCGCTACATGCTTCCGGAGAACGGCACGCGCTTTCCGGGCCGCTGGTACAGCTTCCGCGTGAGCTCGGTGCTGTTCATCTCGCTCGACGCCGACGACGTCGTGTACCAGGATGCGGCCGCATTCGTCGGCGGCCCGAATCCGCTCGTGCCGGCCGCGAGCACCGGCCGCGCGCCGATCGAACCGGGCACGTCGTTCTACGTACGTGGCTACAGCAACGGCGAGCAGACGCGCTGGCTCGAGCACACGCTGCGTCACGCGTCCCACGATGACGACATCGACTGGATCGTCGTGCAAATGCACCAGGATGCGCTGAGCTCGTCGAAGACGGGCAACGGCTCCGACAAGGGCATTCGCGAGGCATGGCTGCCGCTGTTCGACCGCTACGGTGTCGACCTCGTGCTGTGCGGTCACGATCACGACTACGAGCGCAGCTACCCGGTGCGCGGCTGCAATCACCGCGCGGGCGTCGATGCTTCGACCGGCGAAGTCGTCGAGACGCTGCAGCCGCGTCCGGTCGGGTCGACCGACCCGAACAGCACGACGTTCGACACGAGCCACGGCACGATTCACCTGATTCTCGGCGGCGGCGGCACCAGTGCGCCGCTCGACGTGTACGGCGAAAACCCGGCGACCGGCTTTGCGCAGGCCAAGGTCTTCACGAAACCGAACCGGCCGGTGCCGGGCACCGCGCCGAACACGTTCGTGCGCAAGCCGGCCGATGCGCTCGAGGATGCGATCTGGTCCGCGCGCCGCGATACGGGCACGGGCTACGGGATCGCCGTGTTCGACCACGATCCGGGCAAGCCGGGCGGCCACACGACGATCACGATGCGCTATTACCACGCGCCGGGCGCGGATCAGCACCCGACCGCGCAGTACGAGCTGTTCGAGACGATCGAGCTGAGCAAGAAGCGCGGCGAGCGCTGACGCGGCGGCCGCCCGCGGCGCGCGATCGCGCGGCGGGCGGCCGGGGCCGGCTCGTGCGGGACATCGTGCGCAACGCGCACCGTCCACTTACCGGAACGGCGAATGCGCGACGGCCTGCTTCACGCGGATCGGCTGCACCCGTTCGTCCGCCGAAGGTTGCATGCGCATCGGTACGCCGATTGCCTCCGCTAGCCGTTCCACCGGCTAGCTTCGCGATTCCAGCGCGATACGCACGGCCAGTCCGGCCAGCACGGTCCCCATCAACCAGCGCTGCCCCCGTGCCCAGGCCGGCCGACCGGCAAGGAACTCCGCGATCGAGCCGGCCATGCTCGCGATCAGCGCGTTGACGCTGACGCTGACCGCGATCTGCACGCAACCCAGCGCCAGCGATTGCACGAGCACGCTGCCGTGCCCCGGCGAAATGAACTGCGGCAGCAGCGACAGGTACATCACCGCGATCTTCGGGTTCGCGAGGTTGGTGACGAAGCCCATCGTGAAGAGTCGCACGCCGCTCTCGTGCGGCAGCTGCCGCACCTGAAACGCGGAGCGGCCGCCCGGCTTGAGCGCCTGCCACGCGAGATATGCCAGGTACAGCGCGCCGGCGAAACGCAGCACGTCATACGCGTATGGCACGGTCAGCACCAGCGCGGTAAGGCCGAATGCCGCGCAGAACATGTAGAACACGAACCCCAGCGCGACGCCGCCGAGCGACACCAGCCCCGCGCGGCGGCCCTGGCAGATCGAGCGGGAGATCAGGTAGATCATGTTCGGGCCGGGCGTCAGGACCATGCCGAGCGACACGAGTCCGAAAGCAATCAGGGTGGGCAAGGCCGGCACGGCGGTCTCCTTCGAGGCAGTGAAGTCAGGGCGAGTGATCCACAATGTATTGCATGTCGACGGCTACCGACATGAATAAACTGCAAGTCGCCCATGAACGCGCTTCATACCCTCATCGCGCTGCCGACGCGTTACTTTCCCTTTCTCGCTCGCACCTGAATCGCCTTTCCCGCCTTCGCGCGCTGGGCGTCCACCAGCTTGACGAATGCGTCTGCGACCGCATTGCCGGTCGCGTTCCACGACAGCCGCACTGAACGGCGCAGCCTGGGCGACAGCTCCAGCACCCGGCCGCCGAACCGGGTGTAGGTGAGCGTGATGCGCGGGACGATCGACACGCCCATTCCCGCCTCCGCCATCGACAGGATGGTCCGCATCTCGACCACGTTGAACGCGGCGCGAAGCGACGCACCGTTGCGCGCGAAGTAATCTGCGATGACCGGCCCGCACCCCGCCTTCGAGAAAACGAACGGCATCGCGGACAACAGCTTCGCGGACACGCTCTTGCGGCCGTCGAACATGCCGTCCGCTGCCACCGCGACGAAATCCTCGTCGAGCAGCGGCAGATTGTTCGCGAAGGTCTTCGTGCCGGCGACCACGCCGACGTCGGCGGTGCCGTCGTCGAGCCATCCTTCGACCTCCGCGTCCGTGCCTTCGAGCAGTACCGCCGTCACGCCCTTGTGCGCCGCCTTCAACGCCTCGAGCGCGGGTACGACGAATGCGAGCGAAACGCTCGGCAGCGACGCGACCACCAGCCGCCCTTCGAGCTTGCCGCGCGACAGGCCGAACTGCTGGCGCAGCGTCTGTGCCTCGCGAACCACGTTCTGCACGTACGGCCACAGGCGTTCGCCGGCAGCAGTCAGGACGACCGGCTGGCGGTCGCGCAACAGCAGCTTGACCTCGGTGATGTCCTCCAGTTCGGTCAACGCATGACTGATCGCGGATTGACTGCGACTGAGCCGCTCGGCCGCGGCCGTCAGCGAGCCGAGTTCGACCACGGCCGCCAGGGCCTGCAACTGCGCAAGCGTCATCTCACCTCCTTGTTTCGGTCCATGTATTTTTCACATGATAGAGCCACGTATCATGAAGCGTATTGAAGCGCCCCAACGATATGGGCGCGACCCCACGACCGCGCCCGATGCCCCGCGTCGCGCTCGGGTAAGATTCAGCCTCGAACCGTGTCGAACGCCGGCGCCGTGGCACGCGCGGGCTTGCGCCAGCGCACCGATGCCTCCCTGTCGAATGCCGACGGCGGACGATGCAACGGGCGACCGGTTCGACGCAAAACCAAACAACGGCGTGCGCCATCGCACGCACCCGCAACGGGTGCCGTCGACCGCCCCGCCGCCGCTCATGTCTCGACCTGCTCCCGATGACTCATCTCGATCTGACTGAAGGTGTATTGGTGTCCAGCCTGCACGGGCTCGCGCTGCTCGACCTGATCGGCATCGCCGTCGCACTGCTGCTCGGCGGGATGGTCAAGGGGATCACTGGCATCGGCGTTCCGCTGGTGGCGATGCCGATCCTGAGCCAGTTCCTGCCGATCCGGCATGCGGTGCTGCTGCTGTCGATGCCGATCATCCTCGGCAACATCCCGCAGGCGCTGGAAGGCGGCGAGGTCCTGGCGACCGCACGCAAGATCGCCGCACCGATCGCGGGCACCGTGCTCGGCAACGTCGTCGGCGTCGCGATTCTCCTGTCGCTGAACGCGGGCCACGCACAGGCCGCGTCCGGCGCGCTGCTGATCGTCGCCGCGGCGCTGATGCTGAGCGCGCCGAAGCTGGCGCTGCCGGAAGCATGGCAAAAGCCGGTCGGGTTCGCGCTCGGGTTCGGCGCGGCGCTGATGGAGAGCATCGCGTCGGTGCCGGGGCCGCTGCTCGCCACCTACCTGATTTCATCCGGCGCGACCGGCCGCGCGTTCACGAAGCAGATCGCGATCATCCTCGTGGTGTCGATCGTCACACTGATCACGACGTTCAGCGGCGCCGCACACGCGAGCGCCGCCGACCTCGCGATTTCGGCCGCGGCCAGCCTGCCCGCCATCGCCGGCATGTGGCTCGTTCGCCCGCTGCGAGACAAAATGTCACCGCGCGTATTCCGGATGGTCGTCCTGCTGTTCGTGCTCGTCGCCGCGTCCCAGATGATCTGGAAGTCGGGCGTCTTCCGGCACGCGGCATCGCCCGTCGCGCAGGTCGACAGCCCGCATGCAAACGCGAAATGACGTCGGGCGCCCGCCGGCCCCGTCACGGTCCGTTCCCCCTTCAGCCCCGATCCCCAAGACGCGTTAGACTGTCTCGATGGAACAATGCCGTTATTGCCAGAGAATCCGCGATGAATGGGATTGCCACGGGGACGAATGCCGCCGGGCAATCGCGAAGGCACTGCGCCGGCAGCGCGCGGGCCTGCCGATGGTGCCCGATCGCATCCGCAACGAGCTGCCGTCCGGCGCGCCCACCCAGCAGGTGATCGCGGTCCTGTCGCGCCAGCGCCTGCGGGCGCGCCGCGGCAACGAAGAACGCCGCGAGCGCAAGGAGATCGACGACGCCGACGGCGTCTGATCCGGCAACGCCCCCCGTCCCGTCCCACCTGCCGGCGCCCGTCGCCGGGTGTTCGCCCATGCGCGGCGCCTCGCCGCTCCCGCCCGCCACCGGTCTGCGATTCCCACGACACGGAACAGGGACGGATCGGATTTCCGCTGGGATTATTATCCCGTTTGCAACGATCTTTAGTCGGAATCCACGTTTACCCTGAATCGGCCGACGCCTACGATGTAATCAATCGCTTACGACATGGTGTCGCCGGCGAACTCAATAGAACATCGGAGGTCATCATGAAATCGCTCGTTTCCGCAGTCGTTGCCGCTGTTGCCCTGTCCGCTTCGTTCGGCGCCTTCGCCCAAAGCACCGTGACCCGCGCGCAAGTGCGCAACGAACTCGTCCAGCTCGAAAACGCCGGCTACAAGCCGAGCCAGTCGAGCCCGCACTACCCGGCCGACATCCAGGCCGCGCAAGCGCGCGTGCAGGCCGCCGACGCCAGCGGCTACGGCGCGCAACCGGCCCCGGTCGTCCAGGGCGGCGCACCGGCAGTCAAGGTGCACAACGCGCGCGACTCGGTCTACTTCGGCCACTAAGCCCGCCGCTGCGCGCATCGCGCGCAGTCAACCCGGATCCGGCGAGCCCGTCCCATGACGGGCTCGTCGCATTTGCGCGGCACGCTGGACCGGCCCGCCGTCAGCGGCCGCCGCCCGCCGCTATGCGGGCGCCCGCATCCGCGCCGCCGCCGCCCAGCAGTTCCTGGTAACGCACGCACGCGCACTGCGCGGACGCCTTGGCCGCGTACATCGCCGCGTCGGCCTTGACCAGCAGTTCCTCCGCCGACGCGCCATCGACCGGATATTCGCTGACGCCGATGCTCGCGCCCACGGCCAGGTGACGGTCGCCGAACTCCAGCTCCTCGGCCATCACGATCTGGATACGCGACGCGATATCGCCGATCACCGCCGGCGATCGCACGTCCGAAATCAGCACGATGAATTCGTCACCGCCGAGCCGCGCGGCCATGTCACCGCTGCGCAGCACGAGGCTCAGCCGTTTCGCGACCGCGACGAGCGTGCGATCGCCGGCCG
The DNA here is from genome assembly GCF_003853825.1 of Burkholderia sp. Bp9012. Classification (NCBI taxonomy): domain Bacteria; kingdom Pseudomonadati; phylum Pseudomonadota; class Betaproteobacteria; order Burkholderiales; family Burkholderiaceae; genus Burkholderia; species Burkholderia sp. Bp9012. Next base: position 147,659 of record NZ_QTQA01000005.1, read on the forward strand.
CGTGCCCGTGCTGGTCGTTGATCTGCTTGAAGCGGTCGAGATCGACGAACATCACCGCCAGCCCCTCGCGCTCCGCGGCCGCATGCCGGATCGCGGCATCGAGATGCTCCATGAACAGCAGGCGGTTCGGCAGGCCGGTCAGCGGATCGTGACCGGCGAGGTGTGTGAGCTCCAGTTGCTTCGCGCGCAGCATCGCGACCTGCGTGCGGATCTCGACGCGCATGCAGTCGAAACAGCGCGCCAGCACGCCGATTTCGTCGGCCCGCGCAACGGGCAACCGTTCGGCGGCCGGATCGTCGAACACGTGGGTCGCCGCGCGCGCGAGCATCTGCAACGGACGCGTGATCGCACGCGCGAACAGGATCGCGAGAATCACCGCCGCCAGGCTCATCAGGAACACCATCCGGATGATCCGTTCGCCGAGCATCCCGGCCGGCGCCAGCACGTCCGTGAGCGGACGCGCCATGCCGAGCACGACGAAGCGGTTGCCCTCGTTCTTGCCGAACGGCGTGCGCACGAACGCGAGCATCTCGCCCGGTACTTCGTCGGGCTGCGCGAGACCGTTGAGCGTCACGTTCGTGCGCGTCCCGGCGAACAGCAGCCGCGTGTCGGGAAAGCTGTCCTGCATCAGCACGCGCCGCCCGCGATCGAAGCCGAAGATCTGCGACGGATCGGGGTGCACGAGGAAGTCGCCCCACTCGTTCGCGAGGAACACCACGTAGTCTTGCGGCAGGTCGCGCTCGAGCCGATCGAACATGCGCGACAACTCGACGTCGACGACCAGCGCGCCGACGACCACGCCGGCCTGGTCGACGACCGGCGTGCCCACGCGCAGGATCGGCAGCCCTTCGGCCGCATGCGAGCCGGTCTCGTGATTGATCACGATCGGCGACAGGTAGATATGACCGGGCGCCGTCGCAAGCGTGTCGAATACGTAGGAAAACTGCCCTTTCTCCTGGAATGCACTCTCCGGCAGCACGACGATGCCGTGCGCGTCGCGATCGACGCGGATGCGCTCGAGCCCGAAATCGCCGCGCGCGATCAGCCGAACCTGCAGGTACTCGGGGTGGTTCTTCATGAAGCTGAAATACACCTGCTCGAGCCGCGAGCGCGGCGCGCGATCGGTGCCGCCGCCGCCCGCGACGAGCGCCGCCGACGGCAATTGCGCGAGCACGAGCGCATCGTCAGCCACGTCGGACAGCGCGGTCGTGAAGCGCTGTCCGAGCAATTGCGTCGACATCAGCAGGCTGTGCTGTGCTTCCTGCACCAGCATCGTCCGGTTCGCGCGGTAGGTGTAGTAGCCGGTCGTGCCGGACGCGATCACGCCGATGCACGCGAACAGCACCGACAGCTTCGACGTCAGCCCGAGCCTGATCATTTGTCGAATCGCTCCGGCCGATCGCCCGATACGATGCGGCTCCACAGCGACTCGCGCCGCGCGATGTCCTCGACCGGCTGGATCCAGACGAGGTGCTGGTGGCCGGCCTCGAGACCGGGTGGCGGCTCGAGCGTATTCGCGAGCCCCTGGCGTTCGGTCAGCAGCGCGCCGATCGCCGGTTCGAGCATGTAGTTGATCCATGCGAACGCGAGCTCGCGATGCTCCGCGCCGCGCGTGACGCCCCAGCAGTCAAGCCACGCGAGCGCGCCTTCGTTCGGAATCACGTAGCCGACATCCGCACCGGCGCGACGCAGTTGTTCGACCTGCTGCGTGCCGTAGTTGCCGAACATCAGCGCCGCGCGATGCTGGACGAACAGCGCGGTCGCCTCTTCAGGAAACGTGTAATACGTGAGCAGGTTGCGTCGCAGGTCGACCAGCTTGTGCGCGACGGCAAGAGTTTGCGCGGGCGACAGGTGAAACGGGTCGGGATAGCCGAGCGCGAGCGCGGTGAACGAAAAATTATGCTGCGCGCTGTTGAAGTCGAGCACCTTGCCGCGGTAACGCGGGTTCCAGAGTTCCAGCATCGAACGCGGCGCGACCGGCACCTGCTTGCGATCGTAGATCAGTCCCATCGACGAATACGTGAATGGAATCGCATAGGTCGCGCCGTTGTGCACGAGCCCGCCGATCGTCGCGAGCTGCCGGAAATTCGGCAGTTGCCGTCGACGGTTGGGGATCTGGGACAGGTCGATGGGTGTGAGCAGGTCGCCGCGCGCATAGCGCTGGATCTCGGCCGTGTTGGCCGCGAGCACGTCATACGGCGGTGGCGACGCGCTGTGCATTCGCGTCCACAACGCTTCGTCGGAATCGACGAACGTCACTTCGACGCGCACATGGAATTGCGTCTCAAATGCATTGACGACATCGTTGTCCGCATAGCCGGGCCATGCAAGGACGCGCAGTACGTTGTCGTTGACGGTCTCGGGAGAAGCGGCGAACGCGTGCACGCATGACACGCCCAACGCCAACAGGACGAGCAATCGACGGACGGCACGAAGCCCACGCTCGCGCGCGCCTATTCCCCTGATCAAAGGGACCCCGTATGAATGGCCCGACTGCATCCGCCGTCCTTTTTCGAGTCGACGCGTGATCGTGCAACAAGACCATAAAAAATATCGCGGCGCAATTGGAACAAGCCGCACGCGAATCGTGTCCGCCTCATGCGGAGGACGACATGCGTGCACCCGTTCGATCGCGTGTCGTCGCGCTCAGACGAATGCGTATGCGAGAACAACGAATGATCAGGAGAAAGTCGTTACGCGTCGTTGGCGCCGGACGCTTCCAGGCGAAAGGGACGGTGCTAACGGCCGCAACGCGGAGCAGAACGCGGCCTGATGCGGCGCAAGCATCGGCACTGGCATCGCCCCGAAAGCGCGGCCAGCCGCCGCGGCCGTCGCGCTTTCCTTTTCGGGCCGCTCGTCAGACAATGACCCGCCCCGCCGGCGTGGCGCCGCACTGGCCCGCGCGTAGCGCAAGCATGCACCACCCGCACCGATGAAACGCTACGAAACCCTCGCCCACACGATCGCCGACGAAATCCGCCACGGCAACCTCGCGGTCGGCACGCGCCTGCCGTCGCTGCGGCAGATCATCGCGCAACATGGCGTGAGCCAGTCGACGGTGTTTCGCGCGTATTACCTGCTCGAACAGTGGGGGCTGATCCGCGCACGCGAACGCTCCGGCTATTACGTCGCGCCGGGTGCGGGCCCGGCGGCGAACCCGCCCGCGAAACGCCGCGCGAGCCGCGCCGGCGCGACGCGCAAGGTCGACATCAGCGATCTCGTGTTCTCGGTGCTCGACGCCGCGACGCAGCCCGGCATCGTGCCGCTCGGCTCCGCCTTCCCGTCGCCGCAGCTGTTTCCGCTGCCGCGCCTCGCGAAGTCGCTCGCGCAGGCGACGCGGCTCGTCAGCCCGTGGAGCACGGTCGTCGATCTGCCGCCCGGCAACGAGGCGCTGCGCCAGCAGATCGCGCGCCGCTATCTGGCGACCGGCGTCGCACAGCCCGTCGACGAGATCGTCGTCACGAACGGCGCACTTGAAGCGCTGAACCTGTGCCTGATGGCCGTCACGCGGCCCGGCGACGTCGTCGCGGTCGAATCGCCCGGCTTCTATGCGGCGCTGCAGGCGATCGAGCGACTCGACCTGCGCGCGGTCGAGATTCCCGTCGATCCGCGCACGGGCCTCGATCTCGATGCGCTTGCGAACGCGCTCGACCGGCACGACATTCGCGCGTGCTGGTTCATGACCAATTTCCAGAATCCGACCGGTGTCACGTTGTCGCTCGACAAGAAGCGCGCGCTCGTGGAGATGCTTGCCGCGCGCGAGGTGCCGCTGATCGAGGACGACGTGTACGGCGAGCTGCATTTCGGCCCCGACTACCCGATGCCCGCGCGCGCTTTCGACCGGCACGGCCTCGTGATGCATTGCAGTTCGTTCTCGAAGACGCTCGCGCCCGGCTACCGGATCGGCTGGGCCGCCGCCGGCCGTTTCGCGGAAAAGGTGCAGCGGCTCAAGCTGATGACCACGCTGTCGGCGAGCATTCCCGCGCAGGTCGGCATCGCGAACTATCTGGAGCACGGCGGCTACGATCGTCATCTTCGCAAGCTGCGCGGCGCACTGCAAACGCAGCTCGCCCGCATGGACGACGCGCTGCGGCGCTGGCTGCCGGACGGCGTCGAGTGGGTGCGGCCGGACGGCGGGTATTTCCTGTGGCTGTCGTTTCCCGATGCGATCGATGCGATGGAACTGCACCGCCAGGCGATCGCGCGCGGCATCAGCTTCGCGCCGGGGCCGCTGTTCTCGGCCGCGCACGGCTTCGAGCGCTGCGTGCGCGTGAACTTCGGCCATCCGTGGAACCGCGACATCGAACGCGCGATCCGCGTGCTCGGCGAACTGGTCGCCGAGCCGGCCGTACGCAAGGCCGGTTGAGCCCGCACGCAGGCCACCGCCGCCGTGCAGCCGACGCACGCACGGGTTACAGTGCACCTCTTTTCGCCCCCTCGACCCATCCCATGAGCGCATTGCCGTACCTCGATCACGCCGCGCTGCTGAGGCTCGCCGCCGAAGCCGCTGGCGTCACGCAACCGTGCACCTGCACGAAGACCCCGCTTGCCGGCTGGACAAGCCTGCCGCTGTCGCTACGGGACCCGCAGCTCGTCGAAGTGGCGACGCTCATGCCGCCCGACGACCCCGAGCCGACCTACGACGAATACCATCCGGACCGCACGCGTTACGGGTCCGACGACGCACCGATCGCGCCGCGCCACTTTCCGTACAACCGCTGCAACGTCAGCCGCTGCGTGTCGTGCGGCCGGCTGTATCTGCGCTACCAGGAAGGCGGCGGCTACTTCATCGACCAGCGCATCCGCGCGCTCGATCCGGCGTTGATCGTCGACGCGCAGGCGTGAACCCGGCGCCGGCATGCGCAACGCATGCCGGCGCCCCGCGAATCTGCTGTGCCTTTTTCGTCCCGATCTGCTTCTTTTCCCGCCGCCCCGCGTTCCCTACGCTGTCTCCGATTGCCCGACACCCGTCGCAACGTTCCCTCCCGAGCGGCGCGCGCCCCCTGCGCCACCGCTCCTCTCTCGTATCACGTCATGTACCGATATACCGATTTCGACCGGGCGCTCGTGCTGAGCCGCGCCGCCCAGTTCCGCGACCAGCTCGAACGCTGGCAGCACGGCACGCTGAGCGAGGACGCGTTCCGGCCGTTGCGCCTGCAGAACGGCTGGTACGTGCAGCGCCACGCGCCGATGCTGCGCGTGGCCGTGCCGTACGGCGAACTGTCGAGCGCGCAGCTTCGCGTGCTCGCCCGGATCGCACGCGACTACGACGTGCCCGACGACGCCACCTATCGCGCCGCCTGCGACGCGCAGGCGCTGCTCGGCACGCTGCGCCTGCCGACCCGCAACGCACACTTCACGACCCGCACCAACGTGCAGTTCAACTGGATTCCGCTCGCGAAGGCGGCCGACGTGATGGACCTGCTCGCGACCGTCGACATGCACGGGATCCAGACGAGCGGTAATTGCATCCGCAACATTTCGTGCGACGAGCGCGCGGGCGTCGCGCCGGACGAGATCGCCGATCCGCGGCCGTTCGCGGAGGTGATGCGCCAGTGGACGACGCTGCATCCGGAATTCGCGTTCCTGCCGCGCAAGTTCAAGATCGCGATCACCGGCGCGGCCGAGGACCGCGCGGCGACCGACTGGCACGACGTCGGGCTGAAGCTCGTGCGCAACGACGCGGGCGAGCTCGGTTTTCGCGTGAGCGCCGGCGGCGGTATGGGCCGCACACCGCTGATCGCGACACTGCTGCGCGCGTTCCTGCCGTGGCAGCACGTGATGAACTACATCGAGGCGATCGTCCGCGTCTACAACCGCCACGGACGCCGCGACAACAAGTACAAGGCACGCATCAAGATCCTCGTGAAGAGCGAGGGGCAGCGCTACATCGACGACGTCGAGGAAGAGTTCCGCCAGATCGTCGAGCACGACGGCGGCCCGCACACGATTCCGCAGGCCGAGTTCGACCGCATCGCGGCATCGTTCGTGCCGCCGCGGCTGAAGCCGCGCACGCTCGACCTCGACGATGCCGAAGCACGCATGGCCGCCCACGCCAATCGCCATCCGGCCTTCGCGCGCTGGCTCGCGCGCAACGTCGCCGCACACCGCGACCCGGCGCTGCGCATCGTCACGCTGTCGTTCAAGCGTCGCCTGCAGGCGCCCGGCGATGCATCGCCCGAGCAGCTCGACGCGCTGGCCGAACTCGCCGAGCGCTTCTCGGCCGGCGAGGCGCGCGTGACGCACACGCAGAACGTGGTGCTGCCGTGGGTGCATGTCGACGACCTGTTCCTGCTGTGGGAGCACGCGCGCGCGATCGGTCTTGCCAGTGCGAACGTCGGACTCCTGACCGACATGATCGCGTGCCCCGGCGGCGACTTCTGCGCGCTCGCGAACGCGCGCTCGATCCCGATCGCCGACGCGATCGCCGAGCGGTTCCAGGATCTCGACATGCAGCACGACGTTGGCGACATCGACCTGCACATCAGCGGCTGCATCAACTCGTGCGGCCACCATCACAGCGGGCACATCGGCATCCTCGGCGTCGACAAGGACGGCGCGGAGTGGTACCAGGTGACGATCGGCGGCTCGGACGGTTCGAGCGCGAGCGGCCCCGCGCGACCGGGCAAGGTGATCGGCCCGTCGTTCTCGGCGGACGAGATCGTCGATGTCGTGGACGCGCTCGTCAACGTGTACCTGGACACGCGTCTCGATGCCGACGGCCGCAGCGAACGATTCATCGACACGGTGCGCCGCATCGGCACCGAGCCTTTCAAGGCGGCGGCGAACGACGCACGTCACCACGCGGAGCACGCATGAACCCGATCGACGAAACAGTAAACGCGAGCGCGAACGCACGCATCCGGCTGCTGACACCGGCCGAACACGCCGACGATACGAACGCGCCCGACATGGCGACCCGCACGACCCTGACGATCGGCAACGACGAGGAACTGCCGCCGCTCGCTGAACGAATCGCGCAGGCCGCGCGCATCGACCTGCACTTCCCGTCCTTCACCGACGGCCGCGCGTACAGCCAGGCCTATCTGCTGCGCAAACGCTTCGGCTTCGCCGGCGACTTGCGCGCGACGGGCGACGTGCTGATCGACCAGTTGCTGCTGATGGAGCGCACCGGGTTTTCGAGCGCGGTGCTCGGCGTCGATGCCGATCTGGCCGCCGCGCGCCGGCAGCTCGACCGGTTCCCGGGCTTCTATCAGCGCGATGCGAGAACGGCAACACCGCGGCAGGATGCGGCGACGCAGACGGAGCAATGAAAACGGGCGGCCCGCAGGCCGCCCGTCCGATGAACCGCAAGCGCCGCGCCCGCCGCGAAGCGGGCACCGGCGTTCAGCGCGCCGCCACCGGCTTGCCGAACGCGCCGAGGATCTTCCTCTCGAGCGCGATGTAGTCGTGGCCGAAGTGGTGGTCGCCCCCCGTCTTGATCACGTCGGCGCCGGTATTCGCGAGCGCCGGACACATCGTGTCCTTCTCTTCCGCGCCGTAGAAGCACTGCACGAGCTGCGGCGGTACCTTCGCGATCTCCGGCGCGACCTTCATCGCCTTGTCACTCGCCGGCATGCCGAGCCAGCCCGTCACGCGGATCTGGAAATCCGCCGCCGGCGCGAAGCCGAGCAGCGACATCACCGCGACCTTGTCGCGCAGGTCGCCCGGCAGCCGGTTGTACGCGAACGGCATCACGTCCGCGCCGAACGAGTAGCCAACCAGCGCCACACGGTTCGCATGCCAGCGCGCCATGTACGTACGCATCACGCGCGCGAGGTCGCGGCTCACCTGTGCGGGCGGCTTCTCGCTCCAGAAGTAGCGCAGGCTGTCGATGCCGACCACGGACACGCCGTCGCGCTGCAGCGCCTCGGCGATCGTCTTGTCGAGATCGCGCCAGCCGCCGTCGCCGGAGATCACGATCGCGAGGCGGTCGCTGCCACCCTTGGCCGGCAGCTCGACGAGCGGCAGGTCCGACACGTCGAGCTCGTCGCTGCTGCTGGTGTCGTGCAGGCGCGACGTCACGAGCGACACGAGCTTCGTGGTGTCGCCGGCCGCGGCCGTTTCAACGAAGCCCGGCATCGCGCGGCGCACGATCGTCGGATCGGGCGGGCACGGCTTGAAGCGCGCATCGAGCTTCGGCGCCGGCGCGACCGACACGACGCCGGCGATGGTGTTCTCCGGCGCCATCGACAGGATCTGCTTCGCGATCGCGCCGCCCTGGCCCACGCCCGCGACGATCGGCGTGTAGTAACGCGCCGATTGCGCGAGGCGTTCGAGCTGGTGGCTGACCGCCTCGGCGTCGCCGTCGAGGTGGTGACAGGTTTCCTGCTTCGCGGCGAGGTTCGCCGCGTAGCGCTCCGAATCCACGCCGACCGTCATCGCCCCCGCTTTAGCGAGTGCGTCGGCTGCCTGCTGATCGGCGGCGCCCCAGCCGCGCTCACGCGAGAACAGCACGACGAAGCCGCGCAGCGGGCCGCTCGGCTTCGTCACGGTCACGGGGCCGTAACGGCCGCCCGATACGGTTTCCGGTTTCGCCGCAGCCGGCTGCGCCGCGAGCGCGGCGCCGGCCAGCATCATTCCCGCGCAGGCGACTGCCGCCTGCGCGATACCCTTCTTCAACATCATGAACGCCGACCTCCAGCCAGCAGGGACAGATCCGCGAGCGTGACGAACACGCCGACCGAGCCCGAGGCCGCGAGATAGCGCGGCTCCCAGTGCGGCTCGAACTTGCTCTTGAATGCACGCAAGCCACGGAAGTTGTAGAAGCGGCCGCCGAAGCGCCAGACCATCAGCCCGAACCGGTGCCACGGCGACGGCATCTTCGCCGCCCCCATCCCCGAGAACGGCGCGATGCCCAGGCTCAGCTTGCGGAACCCCGCTTCCTTCAGGTGCAGCGCGAGCTGCGTAAACAGATACTCCATCGCATATGGCGACGCTTCCGGCAGATGACGCATCACGCCGACCGTCGCCTCGGTGTTGAGGTCGGTCGTCATGAACGTGACGAACGCGATCGGCTTGTCGGCCTGGCGCACGAGCATCACCGACTGCGTCGCGAGATAGCCGTCGTGGAACGCAGCCACCGAGAAGCTCTTCTCGCGCGCGTCGCGGCTGTCGAGCCAGCCGTCCGAGATGTCGCGCAGCGCCGGCAGCGCGGCCGGCACGTCGCTCGGCGCGATCACCTCGACCGTCAGCGCGTCCTTGTCGCCGCGACGCAGCGCATAGCGCAGGTGCGACCGGTTCGAACCTTTCAGGTCGAACCGGTCGAGCGCGATGTGCGCTTCCTCGCCGAGCTTCATCAGCGTGAGGCCCGCGTCGAGATACAGCGGCAACGCGTTCGCGCGCACCTGGTAGAACGCCGCACGGCCGCTGTGCGCGTGTGCGAGCGCAATGAACTTGCTGATCAGCGCCGGCCATTCCTCGCGCGGCCCGACCGGGTCGTGGAGCGCGGCCCACGTGCGGCCGTTCTTCGCATACATCAGGAACGCCTGGCGGGACTCCGAGAACAGGAACGACTTGTCGCCCATCAGCGCGAGGCCCGCGTCGCTGCACTCCTGCGCGCGGATGATCCGTTCGGCATCCGACAGGTCCTGCTCCGCGGGCTTCACGAAACGGCCCGGCGCCGGGCGCAGCAATTGCCACAGCGCGAACAGCGCGACGAACACGCCGGCTGCGAGCGTCGCGCGCAGCGCACGCGGCGCACGCGCGTCGAACGAGAAATGCGACCACAGCTCGCGTGTGTACGGCACGTCGCGGAACGCGAAGAACAGCACCCACACGGCCAGCATCAGCACCATCGCCACCGACACGAACCAGCTCACCGTGAAGCGCTCGGCGAGCAGCGACGAATGCCGGTTGAAACGGCGGCGGCTGACGAGCAGCAGCACCAGCAGAATGCCGAGCACGCCGGCCTCGACGAACGCGAGGCCCTTCGCCAGCGACAGCGCGAGGCTCGCGAGCGTCAGCGCGAACGTCATCCACCATGCGCCGTCGAGGCGGCGCAGCAGCCCGCGCGCGACGAACAGCAGCGCGACGCCCAGCACGCTGCAGATCACCTGCGAGCCTTCGAGCACCCACAGCGGCACGAGGTGGCGCAGGATCGCGATCCGGTGCCAGAACGCGGGCGTCGCGCTCGAGATCACCAGCATCCCGCCGACCGCGAACGTCACGAGGCTCAGGAACAGCGGCGCCAGTTGCGACACGCGCGCGGCCTGCCTCGACACGAGCCGGCGCCGCAGCGCGCGGCCTTCGAAACCGGCCAGCAGGCCGGCCGACAGCACGAGCGGCACGCCGAAATAGATCGCGCGATACGCGATCAGCGCGGCGACCATCGCGTGCGGCGGCACTTCGCGACCGAGCGTGAAGACCATCGCGGCTTCGAATACGCCGATCCCGCCCGGCGTATGACCGATCATCCCGAGCAGCAACGCCGCGGCATAAACAGTAATGAAGGTCGGGAAACCGACCGGCGCGGCCGGCAGCAGCACCCAAAGCGTCAGGCCGGCCGCGACGACGTCGAGCACCGCATAGACGACCTGCGCGACGAGATCGCGCCGCGCCGGCACGTCGAACGACAGCCACTTGAAACGCGTGACGACCGGGCGCGCGGTGTTGCCGCACATCATGACCATCGCGGCCAGCACCACGAGCAGCGCCGCGCCGGTCCACGTCAGCACGCCGGGCGCGACGTGCAGCATCGCGGCAAGCGCCTCCGGCACGCAGACCATGCCGATCGCCGTCATCCACACCATCGCGAGCGCCAGCGTGCCGCTCGTGAACACCGTCATCCGGCCGATCTGCGCGGGCGTGACGCCCGACACGCCGTACACGCGCGCGCGGACCGCGCCGCCCGTCAGCGCGCCGAAGCCGGTCGCGTTGCCCAGCGCGGAGCCGGCGATCGCGCCGATCCACAGCGCGGCGCGCGGCACCTTCGCGGCAACGTAGCGCAGGCCGACCGCGTCGCGGGCGACGAGCGCGAGATAGCTGAGCGCCGTCGCGGCCAGCGACGCGCTCCACTCACCGGCGGACATGTGACGCAGCTGGCGGATCACCGACCGGTAGTCGACGGATTCCGACAAGTGCTGGAAGACCACGATCAGCAGCAGGCCGATGCCGAGCGCGAGCAGCGGCGACAGCACACGCTCGTTGCGGATCAACGCCCGGGCACGGGCGATCACCGCCGCGGCGCGGCCGGGCGAACCAGAGTGGCGGGAAGACATAGGTTGTTCAGTGGTGGTGCATAGCGTGTCGCGGCGCAAGACGGCCAGGCGGCGACGTATCTGGTTGTTCTGCGTGGGCGGTCGGCCGACGGAAATCGCGGGCGGCGCCTGGATCAGAACTTACGAGTATACGGAATTTATATTACAGATTCTTTCAGATTCGGATTGTGCGGTTTTGTGGCGTCTCGCACATCAAAATCGCATCAAAAATATCGCGTCCGACAAACGCAAGGTGCGCATCATACCGGGAACCGGCGGGGTTTTTTCATCGGATGAATGACCGGGGGCGGAATTGGGAAAAATTCTCCCGGCCGGGCTGCACGGACGAGGACGAATTCACGAACCGGCGCGACCCGCCGGAAATGGGGACGGGTCTGTGTGGCGGGCCGCCCGCCGTGTCCCGCGCCGGGCACACACGGCCCTTCATTACTCCGCCCGCTCATGCTCCCCTAACCCGATCGCCTTGTAGTCATAAGTCGGATAAAACTCCGTCCGATACGCGCCCCATGCCGTATCCTCGAGCACGCGATTGACCTCCCGCAGCCGCGACGCCGGCAGCCGCAGCACGACGATCTGCCCGATCCCCATCGTCACGGTCCAGCTCACCACCTCCACGCCCGGCGGCGGAAACGCCTTGTAGAACCCCTGCTTCGCGAGTTGCGCATTCAGCTCGGCGAGCGGGCGCGACTGGTCGTGCTTGAGGAACACGGTCAGCAGCACCGCATTGTCGGGCGTCGCGGCAGCCGTGCCCGTGGGCGGCGTCGAGCCCTGCGCGGCGGCGGGCAGGCTCCATGCCGCGGCGGCCGCCAGGATGCCCGCCATGTAAACGGTCGCGGCCCGGTGCGCCGCGCTGACAAATCCCTTCTTCATGCTTGCTCCGGTCGATCGTGTAGGAACGATGCGCACCGGCCGCGTAACGAACCGGCCGGCGCCTGCGCCTGTGCTACGCTGCGACGATCGATTCCCGCCTGCGGCCGCAACGCCGCCGGCCGCACGCAAACGGCATGCCCGCCGCCGCGAAGGAACCCATCGAAATGAAAATGACTTCGCTGAAGAATATGCCGATTTTCGGCGGCGATACGCCGGAAACCGTGCGGGTGGCAGTCACGCTGCTGACGGGCGCGTGGTGCATCTTCGCGTACCGGGTCGCCGTTTTCGAGTCGGCGGTCGTTCCGGCGCTGCTCGACCGCTTCCCGAGCGGCTCGCTTCACGCCGGGATGGTCCGGATGCTCGCGGCGACCTTCGTCGCGATCGCCGTCGCCCTCGCGCTGCTCGTCGTGCAGATCGCGCGCCGGAAGAACTGGGCGCGCATCACGATGATCGGGCTGGTCATCGCCACGCTCGCGTTGATGGCCTTCACCGTCGCGCACCGGCCGGCCGATTTCCTGAGCACGGTCTACTGCCTTTTCACGCTGGCGACCTTGCTGTTGCTGTCGCGCTCGAGCCGGCAGTGGTTCGACCAACCGCGACCGCAACCGGACGAACAGCCGTAACCCTCCCGGCCCGCGTCGCCAGCGTTCAGTACACGTCCCGCATGTAGCGGCGCGCCTTCGAAAGCCGCGCGACGTAGTCGTTCGCGGCTTCGTCCGACATCCCGCCGTGCTCGGCGACCACCGCCTTCAGCGCGGCATCGACGTCCTTCGCCATCCGCGCCGCATCGCCGCACACGTAGAAGTGCGCACCTTCCTCCAGCCACGCGAACAGCTCGGCGCCCTGCTCGCGCATCCGGTCCTGCACGTAGATCTTGTCGGCCTGGTCGCGCGAGAACGCGAGATCGAGCCGCGTCAGGAAGCCGCTGTCGTGCATCGCGCCCAGTTCGTCGCCGTAGTAGAAGTCGGTCTGCGCGTGCTGCTCGCCGAAGAACAGCCAGTTTCGGCCGCGTGCGCCACGTGCTTGCCGCTCGTGCAGGAAGCCGCGGAACGGCGCGACGCCGGTGCCGGGGCCGACCATCACGATCGGCACGTCGCCGTTCACCGGCGGCCGGAAATGTGCGGACTTCTGCACGAACACGGGCACGCGGCCGTCGTCCGCGCGATCGGCGAGGAACGTCGACGCAACGCCTTTGCGCGCACGCCGCCCGTTGTGATAGCGCACGGCCGACACGGTCAGGTGGATCTCGCCCTGGTGCGCGCTCGGGCTCGACGCGATCGAATAGAGGCGCGGCTGCATGCGCTTCAGCATCCCGACCAGCTCCGTGCCCGACAGATCGACCGGGAACTCGTGCAGCACGTCGGCGAGCTGTTGCCCCCACAACCATTGCTTCAGGTCGGCCTTGCGATCGTCGCCGAGCAGCGCCTTCAGTGCGCCGTTCGCGCTGCGCGACGCGATGACCGCGAGCGTGTCGGGATGCGGGCGCGTGATGTCGAAGTGGCGCGCCAGCGCGTCGCCAAGGCGCACGTCGCCGACACCCGCCACCGACACGGGAGCGTCAGCCTTCAGCGCGGTGACGGACAGCAGTTCGTCGACCAGCTCCGGGCAGTTGGTCGGCCACACGCCGAGCGCATCACCGGTTTCGTATTCGAGGTTCGCGCCTTCGGTCGACAGCGACACGTAGCGCGTGTCCTTCGCCGCGCCCGGCCGGTTGAGCCGCAGGTTCGCGACGAGCTTCGACGGCGCCGGATGCGCCTTGGTCGGCAGCAGCCCCGACGGGCTCAATCCAGCGGACGGCACCGCATGCAGCGCGGCATCGGCTTCCTTGATCCGGGCGACGACGCGTTCGAGCCACTGGTCGGCGTCGCGCTGGAACTCGACGTCGCAATCGACGCGCGCGCAAAGACGCGCCGCGCCGAGTTCCGCGAGCCGCGCGTCGAGCCGGCGGCCATGGCCGCAGAACTGGTCGTAGTTGCGATCGCCGAACGCGAGCACCGCGAAGTGCACGCCGTCGAGGCGCGCGGCGCTGCCGGCCTGCAGCGCTTCCCAGAACTCGCTGCCGTTGTCGGGCGCGTCGCCGTCGCCGAACGTGCTCGTCATCAGCAGCACGTATTGCGCACCGGCAAGCGACGCCACCGGATAGTCGGACATGCACGCGGTGCGGATCTCGAAGCCCGCATTCATCAGCTGCGTCGCGTAATCCTCGGTCAACGATTCGATGTTGCCGGTCTGCGATGCCCACAGCAGCACGACCTTCGGCCGCGTGCGCACGATCCGCACACCGCCGGGCGCGCTGGCATCGGCCGGCAGCGCGGGCGCCGCCGCACCCGGCACGCTCGCCGGCAGCGAGCGGCTGAACAGCCCCGCCAGCATCCCGTCGAGCCAGAACCGCACCGGCGGCGTAAGCGGCGCGCTGGCCGGCAGCACGGGCACGCTGCCCTCGCGCCGGCCGGCGCTCGCCTTCAGCCCGCTGACAAGGCCGGCCACGTACAGCCGTTCGGTGTCCGTCAATGGCGGCGGAGCGAGGTCGGCCACGCCGAGCGCGGCCGCGAAAGTGTCGATGTCTGCCATGTCGGATTCCTGTGAAGCAGTAGCCTGCACCAGCGCCGGGGCGGGCCGCGCGTCGTCGGCGCCTGCGTCGGGTTGCGCCGTCTCTTCGTCGGCGGCCGCGAACGCATCGGTCTCGACGCGCCGCAACGCGACCGCGCAGTATTTCAGTTCGGGTTGCTGCGATTCGGGATCGATCGCGTCGTTCGTCACCGCGTTGATACACAGGTCGTCGCCGTACACGTCGTTCCAGTGCATCGGCGCGAAGCAGTTGCCGCGCCGCACGCGCTCGGTCACGACGGCCGGCAGCACCGCGCGGCCGCGCGCCGAACGAATCTCGACGCTGTCCTTCGTGGCAACGCCGAGCGCGCTCGCATCGTCCGGGTGCAGTTCGACGAACGGGCGCGGGTTGAGCTTGTTCAGCATCGCGACCTTGCCCGTCTTCGTCATCGTGTGCCATTGATGCTGCAGCCGCCCAGTGTTCAGCACGATCGGGAACGTGTCGTCGGGCAGCTCGGCCGGATCGACATGCGCCCGCGCGAAGAAGCGCGCCTTGCCCGACGGCGTCGGGAACGCGAGGCGCGGCGCGTCGTGCCCGTCGGCCGCCGGACGCGGCGTCTGGCTCACGCCGTCGTTCAGGTAGCGGATCGGGTGCCGCTCGCGCGCGGTGCCCGGCGCGACCGGCCATTGCACCGGGCCCTCGCGCAGCGCCGCATGGCTCGCGCCGCGCAGGTCGTAGCCGGTCGCCGGATTCGAGAAGCGCACGATCTCGTCGAACACGTCGGCCGCCGACGCATAGTCGAACGCATCGCCGAAGCCCATCGCGCGCGCGACTTCCGCGACGATGCGCCAGTCCGGCAGCGCGTCGCCGGGCGGCGCGACCGCCGCGCGCATCAGCGTCATGTTGCGCTCGGAGTTGATCATCACGCCGTCGCCCTCGGCCCACAGTGCGCCGGGCAGCAGGATGTCCGCGTAGCGGTTGGTTTCGGTGTCGAGGAAGGCATCCTGCGCGATCACGAGCTCGGCGGCCTGCAGCCCGGCGATCACGTTCTGCCGGTTCGGTACCGTGGCGACCGGGTTCGTGCAGATGATCCAGCATGCCTTGATGTCGCCGGCCGCCATCCGCGAGAACAGGTCGACCGTGCCCTGCCCCGTCTCCTTGCGCAGCGTGCCGGCAGGCACGCGCCACAGGTTCTCGACGAACCGGCGATCGTCGTCGGACGTCACCGAGCGCTGGCCCGGCAGCCCGGGGCCCATGTAGCCCATCTCGCGCCCGCCCATCGCGTTCGGCTGGCCGGTCAGCGAGAACGGCCCGCTGCCGGTGCGGCAGATCTTGCCCGTCGCGAGATGCAGGTTGCAGATCGCGTTGGTGTTCCACACGCCGTGCGTGCTCTGGTTGAGCCCCATCGTCCAGCAGCTCATCCATTCCTGCGCGTCGCCGATCCATTGCGCGGCCGTGCGGAGGTCGGCTTCCGCGAGACCGGTGATTTCCGCGACGCGCTCCGGCGTGTAGTCGGCGAGGAACGCGGGCATCGCGTCCCAGCCTTCGGTGTACGCATCGATGAACGCGGCGTCGGTGCGGCCGTTCGCATGCAGCAGGTGCAGCAGCCCGTTGGTCAGCGCGAGATCGGTGCCCGGCCGGATCTGCAGGAACAGGTCGGCCTTGTCGGCCGTGCCGGTGCGGCGCGGATCGACGACGATCAGCTTCGCGCCGGCCTTCACGCGATCCATCATCCGCAGGAACAGGATCGGATGGCAGTCGGCCATGTTCGCGCCGATCACGAAGAACAGGTTCGCGCGATCGAAATCCTGGTACGACCCGGGCGGGCCGTCCGCGCCGAGCGACTGCTTGTAGCCGGTGCTCGCGCTCGCCATGCAGAGGCGCGAGTTCGACTCGATGTTGTTGGTGCCGACGAAGCCCTTCGCGAGCTTGTTGACGAGGTATTGCGCCTCGATCGACATCTGCCCCGACACGTAGAACGACAGCGCATCGGGCCCGTGCGTGTCGAGCACCGCGCGCAGCCGCCGCGCGGTCTCGGCGATCGCGTCGCGTGCCGGCAGCGGCACGAGGTCGTCCTCGCGCGCGCGCCGCACGAACGCGCGGTCGAGCCGCCCGGAACGGCGCAACGCGACGTGCGCCGACGAGCCCTTCGTGCACAGCCGCCCGAAGTTGGTCGGATGGTCGGCGTCGCCGGACACCTTGACGACTTCGCCTTCCTCGACGTGCAGCACCATCCCGCAGCCGACGCCGCAGTACGGGCACACGCTCTTGACGGGGGTGGCGGTCATGCGCGCTCCGGGGCGATCAGGCTGCGATCCACACGAAACCGTCCTCGACCCGCGACGGATACGCGCTCACCGACTGCTCGGGCGCCTCGAGGCATTCGCCGGTGCGCAGATCGAAATGCTGCTTGTACAGCGGCGACGCGACGACGACACGCTCGCCGAGGCTGCCGATCAGCCCGCGCGACATCACGGCCGCCTGGGACACGGGATCGACGTTGTCGATCGCGAACACGCCGCCTTCTTCGGCATGCGCGACGTGAAAGACCGCGACCTGCGCGCCGTTGACGAGTGCACACACGCCGGTGTTCGGCACGATGTCGTCGAGCGGGCACACGCGGGTCCAGGACAGCGGAAGACGATCGTTCATGATGGGCTCCTTGGAAAAGACGCTGGTGTCGGTCAGGGTCAAACGGTTGCGGGTTCGGTGGCGGCTTGCGTCGCGCCAACGGCCACCACGGGAATCGACACGGGCTTGCCGCCCGTCCGTTCGCCGGGCGTCGCGGGCCGGATCTGACCGCGCGTCTCGACGAATTCGATGGTCGTGTCCGGCGCGTCGCTGTTCACGAAGTGGCGGAAGCGCTTGCGCGTGTCGGGATCGGTGACGGCCTTCTTCCATTCGCACTCGTAGGTGTCCACCACGTGCTGCATGTCGGCTTCGAGTTCGGCGCCGATCCCGAGCCGGTCGTGCACGACGACGTCGATCAGGTAGTCGAGGCCGCCTTCGAGGTTGTCGCGCCACACGCTCGTGCGCTGCAGCCGGTCGGCCGTGCGCACGTAGAACATCAGGAAGCGGTCGATATAGCGGACCAGCGTGGCACGGTCGAGATCGGACGCGAGCAGTTCCGCGTGGCGCGGCTTCATCCCGCCGTTGCCGCACACGTACAGGTTCCAGCCCTTCTCGGTCGCGATGATGCCGACGTCCTTGCCCTGCGCCTCCGCACACTCGCGCGTGCAGCCGGACACGCCGAACTTGATCTT
The DNA here is from genome assembly GCF_003853825.1 of Burkholderia sp. Bp9012. Classification (NCBI taxonomy): domain Bacteria; kingdom Pseudomonadati; phylum Pseudomonadota; class Betaproteobacteria; order Burkholderiales; family Burkholderiaceae; genus Burkholderia; species Burkholderia sp. Bp9012. Next base: position 165,559 of record NZ_QTQA01000005.1, read on the forward strand.
GTGCGGCGCGCGCAGCCCCTTGTAGCGGTTCTCCAGGTCGATCGCGAGGCCGACCGAATCGTCGACGCCGTAGCGGCACCACGTCGACCCGACACACGACTTCACGGTGCGCAGGGCCTTGCCGTATGCGTGGCCCGATTCGAAACCGGCCGCGATCAGCTCCTCCCAGATCGACGGCAGCTGCTCGACGCGTGCGCCGAACAGGTCGACACGCTGGCCGCCGGTGATCTTCGTGTAGAGCCCGTACTTCTGTGCAACCTGGCCCACCGCGATCAGCCCTTCCGGCGTGACTTCGCCGCCCGGCATGCGCGGCACGACCGAATACGTGCCGTCGCGCTGGATGTTCGCGAGGTAGTAGTCGTTCGAATCCTGCAGCCCCGCATGCTCCTTCTTCAGCACGAATTCGTTGAAGCACGACGCGAGAATGCCCGCCACCGCCGGCTTGCACACGTCGCAGCCGAGGCCGTGGCCATGCTTCGCGAGCAGTTCGTCGAAGGTCGTGATGCGCTCGACGCGGATCAGGTGGAACAGCTCCTGGCGCGAATGCGGGAAGTGTTCGCACAGATGGTTGTTGACCGCGAGACCCTGCTTCTTCATCTCGGCCTTCATGATCTGCGTGACGAGCGGCACGCAGCCGCCGCACGACGTGCCCGCGCCCGTGCACGACTTCAGTGCGCCGAGGCTCGTCGCGCCGTCGGCCACCGCCGCGCAGATCTGCGACTTCGACACGTTGTTGCACGAGCAGATCTGCGCGCCTTCCGGCAGCGCGTCGACGCCGATCGCGGGCTTCGCCACACCGTCCGACGACGGCAGGATCAGGAATTCCGGCGACTCGGGCAGCTCGATGCGGTTCAGCATCATCTGCAGCAGCGTGCCGTATTCGGCCGCGTCGCCGACCATCACCGCGCCGTGCAGGAACTTGCCGCAGTCCGACACCACCAGCTTCTTGTAGACCTGGCGGCGCTCGTCCGCATACTGGTAGGTGCGGCTGCCGGCCGTCGCGCCGTGTGCGTCGCCGATGCTCGCGACGTCCACACCCATCAGCTTCAGCTTGGTGCTCATGTCGGCACCGGCGAACGCGGCGTCGGCCGCATCGGCCGCATCGGTGATACCGCCGCCGAGTTGCTTCGCGACCACGCGCGCCATGTCGTAGCCCGGCGCGACGAGGCCGTACACCATCCCGTTCCAGGCCGCGCATTCGCCGATCGCGTAGATGTCCGAATCGCTCGTGCGGCACGCGTCGTCGATCGCGACGCCGCCGCGCGGGCCGATGTCGAGGCCGCACGCACGCGCCAGCTCGTCGCGTGCGCGGATACCGGCCGAAAACACGATCATGTCGGTGTCGAGATGCGAGCCGTCGGCGAACGCCATCCGGTGCGTGCCTTCCTCGCCGTCGACGATCTCGAGCGTGTTCTTGCCCGTATGCACGGTCACGCCGAGCGCCTCGATCTTCGCGCGCAGCATCCGGCCGCCGCCGTCGTCGACCTGCACCGCCATCAGCCGCGGCGCGAATTCGACGACGTGCGTGTCGAGCCCCATGTCGCGCAGCGCCTTCGCGCATTCGAGGCCGAGCAGCCCGCCGCCGATCACGACACCGCGCTTCGCGTGCGTGCCGCACGCCTGCATCGCTTCGAGATCCTCGATCGTCCGGTACACGAAGCAGCCCGCGCGATCGCGTCCCGGCACTGCCGGCACGAACGGACGCGAGCCCGTCGCGAGCACGAGCTTGTCGTACGCGAGCGTTTCGCCGGACGCGAGCGTGACCGTGTGCGCGGCACGGTCGATCGACGCGACCTGGGCGTTCAGGCGCAGGTCGAACTGCGGATGACGCTCGAAGAAGCCGGGTTCGACGAGCGACAGATCGTCCGCCGACTTGCCCGCGAAGAATTCCGACAGGTGCACGCGGTCGTACGCGGGGCGCGGTTCCTCGCCGAGCACCGTGACCTGCAGCGCGCCCGCCGCGCCGGCTTGCGCGGCGACGCATTCGAGGAGCTTGTGGCCGACCATCCCGTGGCCGATGACGATGAGTTTCATGATGACGTTTCCTTCGGTCGATCAGTTCATGGCGTTCGCGGCGGCCAGCGCGCGGTCGCGCAGCTCGGCCTCGCGTGCCTTGTGTTCTTCGCTGAAGCGCACGGCCATCGCGCACAATGCGGTCGCGGTGACGGCGAGCCCGAGCAGGCTCAGCGTGTGCTGCACGTCGCCGACGCCCTTCAGCAGGAAGGCCGCGGCCACCGCGCCGACGTTGCCGCCCGCGCCGACGATTCCCGCGACGCCGCCGAGCGCCTTGCGGTCGATGAACGGCACGAGCGCATAGGTCGCGCCGCAGGCCATGTGCGTGAAGAGGCCGAAGGTCAGCATCGCGACGAGCGCCATGGCGATGCCTTGCGCATGCGAGAACCAGATCAGCCCGAGCCCTTCGCCGACGATCAGCGCGCACAGCAGCGCCGCGCGCACGTCGAGGCTGCGGCGCGCGGCGATCTTGTCCGACAGCCAGCCGCCGAGCGCGCGGGCAAACAGCGCGAGCAGCCCGAACAGGCCCACCGCGAAACCAGCATCCTTCAGCGACAACTGGAAGTGATCGACGTAGTACAGCGCGGCGATGTTGTGGATGAACACCTCGACGCCGAAGCACGCGCCGTACGTGACGAACAGCATCCACACGCGATAGTTGCCGCACGCGGCGACGAAGCTCGCCCAGCCGCCCTTCTTGCCGCTGTCGACCGTCACGCCCTGCTTGCGCAGCGCGACGAAGTCGCCTTGCGGGCAGTCCTGCGTGAAGCGCCAGTACGCCCAGGCCATCGCGAGCATCGCGACGCCCGGCACGACGAGCGCGATGCGCCACGATGCGTCGTCGCCGAAGCCGAGCATCAGGCCGGCGGCGACCAGGAGCGGCATCATCGCCTGCGTCGCGCCTGCGCCCGCGTTGCCCCAGCCGGCCGTCGTCGCGTTCGCGGTGCCGACCACGTTCGGCGCGAACATCACCGACGTGTGGTACTGCGTGATCACGAAGCCCGCGCCGATCGCGCCGATGCCGAGCCGGCAGATCAGGAACGACAGGTAGTCGTGCGTGAACGACACCGCGAACACGGGGATCGCGCCGAGCAAAAGCAGCCCGGCATACACGCGGCGCGGGCCGAAGCGGTCGCACATCGGGCCGACCAGCAGCCGCACGGCGATCGTCGCGGCCACCGCGGCGATGTTGATGTTCGCCACCTGTGCCGCGGTGAGGTGGAATTCGCGCGCGATCAGCGGCATCAGCGGCGCGCATGCGAACCACGCGAAGAAGCACACGAAAAACGCCATCCACGTCATGTGGAACGCGCGCATCGGCGCGGTGCGGAAGCTGAAGAGATCGATACGGGTAGCTTTGTCGGTCATGTCATCCGCCAAACGAAAAACGGCGTCCTGCACACCCGGTCTCGTCGAGACCCGATGTGTAGGACGCCGTTGCCCATGAAGCCCGTTGCCGGGCGCGTCAGTAATCGGTACTGCGGACGAATCGTCGTTGATCCGCCCGAACCGGCTTATGCAAACGCCGTGCCATGTCGGCCCGAATCGCGCGCGCGGCCCCGCCGCACAAGGCTCGCCGGCCGTCGCGCGCATCGCTGCGGTGCGCCGTGCACGACGCGGCGGGATGCAGCGAGGCACAGATGTGGTGCGCTGCAGCACTGTCGCCGTGCGACATCGCGGTGCGTGCTAACGGGGCGCGATGCACGCCGATACGGCATCGCGTGCGCCGCTGTCCCCCGGCCGTATGCGGGTCGGCATCCATCGTGGCGCGCCATGCAGCGCATATCGCCGTGCATATCGCCCCGCTCGCCGCCAGGCTCGCTCAGGTTGGCCCGGATATTGCTGAATCCTGTGTACACCGGCAACGGCGCCGGTGGGCAGTCCCCGCAAGTCAGGCCCGCCGTCGCAGGCGGGTGCAGCAGACCAGGACAACGACGTCCCCCCGTGTTCGGCACGGCCGGATGCCGTGGTCGCTTCGACCGCCCGCCGCCGCCGCAAGCAACAACGCGTTATCGATCGCCGCACGCACGCGGCACTGGAATACGACATGACGACTGGTAAAGTCACGCTGCTGGGCGCCGGCCCCGGCGATCCCGATCTCCTTACGCTGAAGGCCGTGAAGGCGCTGGCGGCCGCCGACGTGCTGCTGCTCGACGATCTCGTCGCGCCCGGCATCGTCGAACTCGCGCCGCACGCGCGCGTGATCCGCGTCGGCAAGCGCGGCGGCTGCCGCTCCACGCCGCAGGCATTCATCGAGAAACTGATGCGCCGCCATGCGCTGCGCGGCGCGCACGTCGTGCGCGTCAAGGGCGGCGACGCGCTGCTGTTCGGCCGCGCCGGCGAAGAGCTCGCGACGCTGCGCGCCGCCGGGATTCCGGTCGACATCATCAACGGCATCTCGTCGGGATTCGCGGCCGCCGCGAGCCTCGGCATCTCGCTCACGCACCGCGAGCACTGCCAGGGCGTCACGTTCGTCACCGCGCACCGCCAGGACCACGGCGAGCCCGACTGGGCGGCACTTGCCGCAACCGGCACCACGCTCGCGATCTACATGGGCATGAGCCGCGTCGACAGCATCGCGGCGGGCCTGCTCGCCGCATTGCCGGCGTCGACGCCGGCGGCGGCCGTGCAATGGGCCGGCACGCCCGACGAACGCCGCTGGACCGGCACGCTCGGCAATCTCGCGCGCGGTATCGAGGCAGCGCGGCTCGGCAGCCCGGCCGTGATCCTCGTCGGCGGCGCGATCGGGGAAGCGGCCGTGCACGATGTGCCACACGCAGGTGCCGCGATCGAAACGACCTTGTCCCGGGCCGCGTAGCATGCGTGACACCACGCGGCACCGGCCGCCCATCTATCATGAAAGCAGCGGCGCGCCTCGCACCGGCCGCCAGAGCGCCGCACGCGGTGCCGACAGGATGTCCGCACAGGGCCACTGCGCCCGATCCGCGTATCGCGCCGCGATTTTGCCGCCGCCGTTTGCCTCATGAGTACGCCTGCTCCACCCTTGCGCCTGCGCGTGCTGCTCGTCACCGACACCGACAAACCGATCGGCGAACTCGGCGACGCGCTCGCGCGCCTCGGCTACGAGATGCTCAACGACGTCGCGACGCCCGCGCGCCTGCCCGCCGCCGTCGAGGAGCAGCGCCCCGACGTCGTGATCATCGATACCGATTCGCCGTCGCGCGACACGCTCGAGCAACTGGCCGTGATGCACGCGACCGCGCCGCGCCCCGTGCTGATGTTCAGCCACGATGCCGACCAGGCGCTGATTCACGCGGCGGTCGGCGCCGGCGTCAGCGCGTATCTCGTCGAAGGCCTGTCGGCCGAGCGCCTCGCGCCGATCCTCGAGGTCGCGCTCGCGCGCTTCTCGCACGACGATGCATTGCGCCGCCGGCTCGCCGATGTCGAGCGCGAGCTCGCCGAACGCAAGCTGATCGATCGCGCGAAGCGCCTGCTGATGGATCAGCGCAGGCTGTCCGAGCACGATGCGTATGCGTTGCTGCGCAAGCGCGCGATGGATCAGGGCCAGCGCATCGTCGACATCGCGCGGCAACTGCTCGATGCGACCCACCCGTCATGAATGCCATGAAACCTTCGCCTCCCCCCGCGCCGGAACGCGCGCATCTTCGCCTCGGGTTCGTCGCGCTCAGCGACGCCGCCCCGCTGATCGTCGCGCAGCACCTGAATCTCGGCGCACGCCACGGCCTGACGCTGGAGCTGTGCCGCCAGCCATCCTGGGCCGCCGTGCGCGACAAGCTGCTGACCGGCGAACTCGACGCCGCGCACGCGCTGTACGGGCTCGTGTGCGGGCTGCAGGTCGGCATCGGCGGCCCGCAGACCGACATGGCCGCGCTGATGGTGCTGAACCGCAACGGACAGGCGATCACGTTCGCCCGCGGCCTCGCCGACGCGTACCGCGCAAGCGGCGACGTCCGCGCGGCGCTCGCGACACTCGGCCGCAAGCCGCTGCTCGCGCAGACCTTCCCGACCGGCACGCATGCGATGTGGCTGAACCACTGGCTCGCGTCGCACGGCGTCGATCCGCTGCGCGACGTGCGCAGCGTCGTGATTCCGCCGCCCGAGATGGTCGCGGCGCTCGCGAGCGGCGAGCTCGACGGCTTCTGCGCGGGTGAGCCGTGGCACGCGGTGGCCGAAGCATGCGGCGCGGGCCGGACCGTCGCCGTCACCAGTGAGGTCTGGCCCGATCATCCGGAGAAGGTGCTCGCGACCCGGCGCGATTTCGTCGCGCTGTATCCCGCCACCGCGCGTGCACTGATCCGCACGCTCGTCGATGCGTGCGCGTGGCTCGACGATGCCGCGCACCGTCGCGACGCGGCCGACTGGCTCGCGTCGCCCGACGCGCTCGGCGTGCCGGCCCGGCTGATCGCGCCGCGCCTGCTCGGCGACTACGGCGCGGGGCCGTTCGCGCAGCCGCCGCTGCCGATCCGTTTCCACGACGGCGGCGCCGTGAACCGGCCGGATCCACAGGAAGGCCGCTGGTTCCTGTTGCAATACCGGCGCTGGGGCATGCTCGACGGCACGCAGGACGACGCGGCGATCGCCGCGGCGATCGCGCAGACGGCGTTGTATGATGCTGCGGTTGCCGAAGGCGATACGGCGGGCGGGTGATCCCGGCACGGGGTGCCGGGGCCGCCGCGCAACGCCATGCCGTGCCCAGCGAAACGCCTGACGCGATGCGCCGGTCCGCGCCGGCGCGCCGCGCGGCATGGACGCACCTGCGTTTGTGCCGCCGATCCGTCCCCGTTCAGAATCGATGCCGAAACGAATGCGCACGCCGCTCGACGTGCTGCTCACCGAAATCCGCGCGTGCCGCGCCTGCGAAGCCGACCTGCCGCTCGGCCCGCGCCCCGTCGTGCGCGCGCATCGCGACGCCCGCATCCTGATCGTCGGGCAGGCGCCCGGCGCCCGCGTCCATGCGAGCGGCATCCCGTGGGACGATGCGAGCGGCAAGCGGCTGCGCGACTGGCTCGGCGTCGACGCCGACACGTTCTACGACGAGACACGCTTCGCGATCGTGCCGATGGGCTTCTGCTACCCGGGCCGCGGCGCGAGCGGCGACAACCCGCCGCGCCCCGAATGCGCACCGCTGTGGATCGACCGGCTGCTCGCCGAATTGCCGTCGATCCGGCTGACGCTGCTGGTCGGCCAGTACGCGCAGCGGCATTTCCTGCGCGACACGCGCAAGGCGACGCTGACCGACACCGTGCAGGCATGGCGCGACTATGGCCGCGACGTGTTGCCGCTGCCGCATCCGTCGCCGCGCAACCAGGCATGGTTCAAGCACCATCCGTGGTTCGACGCCGAGATCGTGCCCGAACTGCGCCGGCGCGTCGCGCCAATGATCGCCGGCTGACGAAGCCGGTCGCATCCCACTCCCTATCCGAATGACTCAGAACGACATCGACTTTTCATGCACCGGCTGCGGCCGTTGCTGCCACGACCTGCGCATTCCGCTGACCGTCGCCGAGGCCACCGCATGGCTGCGGCGCGGTGGCCACGTGGAGCTGTTGTGCGACGCCATGCCATGGCCCGTCGAACCGGCCCCCGACGACGCGTTCGCCGCGTACAAGCGGGCACGTTCGTCGCCCGCGCTCAGCGGCTCGCTGCCGGTACGCGTCACCACCCTGCTCACCGCGTCGCATGCCGGGCCGTGCCCGAATCTGCTCGACGACCTGCGCTGCGGGATCTACGACGAACGGCCGCTGGTGTGCCGGATCTACCCGGCCGAGGTCAATCCGTTCGTACCGCTGCTGCCGGACGGCAAGCAGTGCCCGCCCGACGCATGGCAGCAGGCGCCGCTCACCCGCGGCGGCACGATCGTCGATGCGCACACGCGCGAAGACATCGCGCGCGCGCGGGCCGCGAGCGAGGCAGAGACGCCGTTGCGCGCGCGACTGTGCGCGGCGCTCGGCATCGATACGGCAGCCGTCGCGAACGAAGGCTTCGCGATTCATGCGCCGCCCGCCGACAGCCTGCTGGCCGCGCTGAGCACGCTCGACGATGCGCGCGCGACGGCCGCCGCCGAGGCCACCCCGACGGCATGGACGCTGCTCACGAATCGCACCGCGACCGCCGACACGCTCCGATCGGTCGGCGCATCCAGCCGGCTCGCGACCGACGAGGCCGGCACGCGCTGCCGCTACCTGGGCTTTCATCCGGCCGCCTGATTGCCCTGTCGCCGGGCGGGCGCGAGCCGCCCGCCCGGCCTGCGCGGCTCGCGCCCACGGATTCCGGCCGCGCCCGGTTCGCTGTACCATCGCGGCTCAACCGCGTCACGAACAGCAGAATCCTTCATGCCATCCACCGCCCCGCCGCGCCTGTACGGGATGCCCGAACGCAGCGACCGGCTCGATTTCTACATCCGCGACCAGGCGTCGCGCCAGGCGATCACCGAGCCGCACCGGCACGCGTATTTCCAGATCCAGTTCAATCTCGGCGGCGACACCGAACAGCGGATCGGCGGCGTCACGCGACCGTTTCCGCGCGGCGCGCTCGCGTTCGTACTGCCGCACCGCGAGCACCTGATTCCGCATCCGGAAGGCGCGCACTTCATCGTGATCAACTTCAGCCAGGCGTTCCTGCGCGCCGATCTCGACGTCGATCCGCTCGATCTCGAGGATGTCCCCGCGCACCGCTTTCCCGAGCTGACGCCCTTCCGCTTCCAGGAACATCTCGACTTCATCCTGACCGGCGACGCCTTCGACGAGGCACGCCGCCTCGCGCTGTGCATGCTCGATGCCGACCGCGTGCGCACCTTCGGCTCGAGCACGTTGCTGCGCGGCTATCTGCTGCAGCTGATCGGCCTCGTCTGCACGCAATACGCGGGCGCGCTCGACAAGCTCGCGCAGCGCGGTGCCCAGCGCGCGGGCCGGCGCGACGCGCTCGCGCGCGTGTTGCGCCACGTGCGCGCGAACCTGACCCGCGAGGACCTGACGCTCGCGGCCACCGCCGAGGCCGCCTTCCTGTCGCCGAACTACCTCGCACACCTGGTGCGCAAGGAAACCGGCAGCACCTTCACCGATCTCGTGACCGAGCGCCGGATCGCGCTCGCGCAATCGCTGCTCGCCCATACGAGCCGGCGCATCGCCGACATCGCGCGCTCCGTCGGCTTTCGCGACGAAGGGTATTTCGCGCGGCGCTTCCGCGCGCGGGTCGGCGTGTCGCCGAAGGCGTACCGGGACGCGAATGCCGCGCTGCCGGCCGGCGACGACGCGCCGGCGGGCGGCGACGCGTAGATTTGTCCGGTTAAAACGCAGTTGCGTCGCATCCGGGCGCGTATGCGTCGGGTATCGTTCCATGCATGCCGGCCCGTGGTGCATTGCGCGGGCGACGGCATCCGTCTTTTCATCGAACGAGGCCATCCGATGTCCGTATACGTCATCGACGCTTCCGAGCGTCCTTCCGTCGAAGTCGATCAGTCGTCCGCGCGCTTTCCGGTGCGCCGCGTCTTCTGCGTCGGCCGCAACTACGCCGACCACGCGCGCGAAATGGGCGCCGATCCCGACCGCGAACCGCCGTTCTTCTTCACGAAGCCGGCCGACGCGATCGTCCCGGCCGCCGGCACCGTCCCCTATCCGCCGCTGACCAGCGACCTCCATCACGAAATCGAGCTGGTCGTCGCGATCGGCAAGGACGGCCGGTCGATCGACCCGGCCGACGCGCTGTCGCACGTGTGGGGTTACGGCGTCGGCGTCGACCTCACGCGCCGCGACCTGCAGGCCGAGGCGAAGAAGCTGAGCCGGCCGTGGGACTGGGCGAAGGGCTTCGATGCGTCGGGTCCCGTGACCGCGCTGCGCGCGGCGACCGCGACCGGCCACCCGGCAAGCGGCCGGATCTGGCTCGCGGTCAACGGCGAAACGCGCCAGCAAGGCGATCTCGCGGACATGATCTGGGCCGTGCCGGACGTGATCGCGTACGTGTCGCGCTCGGTCGAGCTGAAGGCCGGCGACCTGATCTTCACCGGCACGCCGGCCGGTGTCGGCGCGCTGCAGCCGGGCGACCGCGTGACCGGTGGCGTCGATGGCGTGGCGACGTTCGAGTTCGTGATGGGGGCCAAGCCGTAAGGCATCGTGCGGGCGCACGTGACGCGCCGTGACGCGCCGTCCGTCCGACGGCCGTCGCGTCGCATCGTGCCGCGCCTGGCCGATCCGGCTCGCGTGCTGGCGAAAGCCGATGGTCGCAACGTGAACCGAACGTTCACCGCATGGTCAGCCAGGGATGAACATTGCCACGGCCGCCGCCCCCATGATCGCGGTCGCAATCCAGCCAAGGACAATCAGCGGCCGACTCGCCGTGAAAGCGCCCATGACCGATTTCTTCGAGACGAGGATGATGATGACGACCAACAGCGGTACGGCGACCACTCCGTTGATCACCGCGCTCCAGAATAAGGCCTTCATCGGACTGATTGGCGAATACTGGATTCCGAGTCCGGCAAGCACGCTGACGGCGATGATCCCGTAGAACCCGCGCGCATCGCCCACCTTGCGTTCGAGCCCCTCCTTCCAGCCCATCACCTCGGACAGGGCGTACGCGCCGGAACCCGCCAGCACCGGCACACCGATCAGCCCCACGCCGAGAATACCGAGCGCGAAAAGCATGTACGCGAAGTCGCCGGCGAGCGGCCGCAGGGCGCTAGCTGCCTGCGCCGCCGTGTTGATGTCGGTGACGCCAGCCACATGGAGGGTGACGGCGGTCGCAAGAATGATGAAGTACGCGGCGACGTCGGAGTACAGCATGCCGCTCCACGTATCCCACCGGATACGTCGAAGTTCCGCGTCGGCGACACGCGCGTCGCTTACCAGCGGCGCACTGCCGCGGTTCGCCTGCATGTCCTCGACTTCTTCGGAGGCCTGCCAGAAAAACAGGTATGGGCTGATGGTCGTGCCAAAGACACCGACCACCACGGCGGCGGCGCTGGCATTGGGTGTGAACCTGGGCCAGACCGTGCGCAGTGCAACCTGCCCCCACGGAACATGAACCGTAAAGAGAACCGCCGCGTAAGCGAGCAGGGAGACGGTGAGCCACTTCAGGAAGAAGACGTAGCGATGGTAGGGAACGAACATCTGCAGCAGAAGCGTCCCGAACACGAAGAACGCCGTCATGAGGTGACGATCGACACCGGAGACGAGCTCCGCAACCTCGCCCATGGCAGCAACGTCGGCAGCAATGTTGAGCGTGTTCGCAACGAGCAGCAGCAGCACGACGCTCCTCAGCACGCTCGGCGGGAATGCGGTCTTGATGTTGGCCGCGAGCCCTTTTCCAGTGACCCTGCCAAGGTTCGCGCACATCGATTGAACCGCCGCCATCAACGGGTACGCCAGCGGCATCGTCCAAAGCATGTTCAGCCCGAATTGGGCACCCGCCTGGGAATAGGTGGCGATCCCGCTGGGGTCATCGTCGGCGACGCCGGTGATCAGCCCCGGCCCGACCCGGGCTAGCGGGTGCTCCTTCAGACGCCCCCAAAGGCCCCGAAAAACGTGCGTGCGCTGCAATCCTTTGGCGTCCATCCACTCACCTCGTCAATGGGAAACCAGCACGGGTATCTTCGCCGACAGGAGAATGGACTGAGTGACGCCACCGAGGATGAACTCCATCCACATGGGATGCGAGTAAGCGCCCATCACCAGCCAGTCGTATGGCCCGTTCTCAATGTGTTCACGCAGTGAACCATGCTCTTCCGTGGAACGGATCCGAAGTACGGCTGAATCGACAGCGACGGCATGTCGGGTCAGGTGGTCCAGGAGACTTTCCGCGTCGTCCTCGCTGCCCTCCGCCGTCGGAGAAACGAACGCGATGATCCGGACCAACCGCGACAGCCGCAGCAGCGGCAAGGCATCGTGGACGGCCCTCACGGATTCACGGCTGCCATCCCAGGCAACGGCGGCCCTGACCAGTGATGGTGGTGCCGCGGCAGGCACAACCAGGACCGGGCGACCGCATCGGACGGCAACCGAGTGGGCGATCGGCAAGGGATGCGTTTCGGGCGAGCCTTGCCATTCGTCCTGGCCAATGATGACGAGGTCCGCGTAGCGGGCTCGGTCGCTGATGCCTTTGGCTACGTCGCCTTTCGCTTCGAACCAGCATGCATCAGCAAGGCGCGCCACGGCTTCTTCCCTGAAGGCCACCGTTGCCGCGGTGCTGTCCTGTGCCAGCTTCGCGGAGAGATATGCAGTGACTTCCGCCACGCGGGTCGGTTTGTACAGAGGCGGGACCTCCGCCGGCGGGGTCACGTGTATTCCGCTCAGTCGCGCACCGACGCTCATTGCCAAGTCGACGGCGAATTGCACCCTGCGCCGCCCCGACTCGCTCCCGTCTACGTGCACCAGCACATCGCGCAGCATGTCCAGTCTCCCGATTGCTTCCCGGCCCAAGCCGAGGCGGCGGCGCGCCGCTGCGCGGGCAGACGCCAGCGTCGGTCACGGCGCACGGCAGCCTCAAAAACGAGCGATTCCGCTCCGCACATTAAACGTGGCACATCGCATGCGAGCTTTGATGCAGATCACGTTACGTCCCGCATCGAGTCAGGCACTGCGGAACAGCCGCTGTCTTAGCGAGTACCGTTGATTGCCGGGCGGTACAAATGGTTTTGCGTCACCGGAACACCGACGTTCTCGGTGCGGCCCGCGACCATCGCACCGGGGACGCGAAGCCGACGCTCGCCAATTTCGTCGGACCGGCTCGAGCTGGCCGCACGCTGACGCTGGGGCATGTCACAGCCGCGAACTCCCGTTGTCCTTACGCAGTCTCCCGATCATGAAGCGTCGCCTCGCCGGGGAGCCTTTTGCCGTTCGGCCGGGAGGGCTCAGAAAGTCACCGGATACGCTATCCGAACACTCGAGCCCACACCGCCCGAAGACGTCGCGCGCGGTCTTCGAAGAGATATGAGGCCGCCAGTGTCAAGAGACCTGAAATTGCCCCCGTCACGATGTGCTCGACATAGGGGATACGGTAGTGACTCGTGTGCGAGTAGGCGTCGCCTAGCGTTGTCAGCAAGCCAATGATCAGCGCATTGCCGTATCGATGCGCGTAGAGTTTTGACGCAGGCGTGAAAGTCAAAAGTACGGCCAGAAGCCCGGTAAGCAGACCCGTATGCAATGCAATCGTCCAGTGGGCAACGCTCGTAATACTGCCCCAGCTCCCCGGCATGCAGGTCATGCACGCACTGGTCGGCTGCCAGAAACGCTGGATAAATAGCCTTGCACGGTGCTTCCATTCGATTGACATGATGCATTCCCATCAATGCCGTCGTCGCGGCCGACGCCAACGCACGTATCGCTGAAGGAGTTTCCAAACCCTTTGATGAGCTTGCCACCCTCGTCACGGATGGTTGGCGGCGCGCAGCAGAGGCCGAGCAATAACCTGGACATGGGGGAATACTACTCCACGATCAGATGGCCGCTGTTTCGACCGGGGCCGGCATTCAACGCTTGCGCTTATCGGTGTGATCCCGTCCATGACGGGCATCGAGCGATGCGCTTTCGCGCGAAGTCGGCGTCCGGCATCGACCCCGAACGGCCCTTCACCCTTCTCCAATCCGGTCGTTCATTTTGCAATTTCGGCGGATTCAAGGAGCCAGCCGAGAATTATCTGACACGGCGAAAGCCACACACTGGAGGTGACGACAAAGTTCACCAAGACGCTCAATAAACTGGTCGCGAGATGATGTTGACCATGCCTGACCAGAGCGCAGAGCGAGATGCGCGGAACCCACCGGGTCATTCGCCAGGGTGACTTCCAGACTATATTCCTCGCGATTCACGAACAGGCTGGTTGTAGCTCCCGGGAACTTGGCTTCAAAGATTCTCCGCACGGACTCGGCATCGCCCAAAGGGCTTACTTCGCGAACGGCGTTCAGACTTTCCGCATCGAGATTCGTTGGTTTAATGGCGATGATGTCAAAACTCATTACCGGTCCTTGTACGAGTTAGATGATGCAGGCGAGTTCCGAGGTTCTCCGGCGAATTGTCGACGATCTATGCGCCGATGTCGAACGTCCCTTCTTGGCCGAACGCGGCCGTCCGCCGCCCTGCGACGCGCGACCGACGCAGATCGACCCGAAGCGGATCTTCAGTGTACTTGCCTGGAAAGTCCGCAAACAGATGTATAAGAGCCGCCGACGTTAGACACTCGTCTGTCCGCGATGCGCCAACGAACTTGTCAAAGATGCAAGTAGACACGCTTGCCGAACGCGCGTATTACCTCTTCATTACGAGACACAAAAATCCACTGACCCACTCGGTTCGAAACGAGAAGCCCGGCGTCAATCAACGTCGCGATATGTGCAGATACCGTAGACTGCGATAGACCGCTACGTGCATGGATCGCATTCGACGGCACGCCATGACGAAAGTCGACGACTCCTCTCGCGAATCCTCGATCCGGCGTTTTCAGCCACGCCAGAATTTCGCGCCTCAAGGGGTTTGCGAGCGCCTTATGAATCAGATTTTCGTCAATCATGATGTTCGACCAGGATCGGGATAGAAGTCGGCGATATGAAGCAAGGCGGGGGGCCGGCATACGATATGCTCCGCCCCGACCGCTCTGCTTCACGTTCGTGCACGCGTTATGTGCCGCAGCGCCAGAGTGCAGCAGCATCAGAACATATCGGTCCGGTTCGGGGGGCCTTCGTGGTGTGCTCCACGCTCAATGCCCGCTCGGGCCGCGATAAAGGGCCCCGTGACCATCGTCGAATAGCTTTGACCCGGCCCGACCATTGGGAACACATCGGCACCTGGGTCGATCCTTACGTCGAGGAAGGCTGGCCCCTCAAATTCAATGAACGCCCTAAGCTTGGCCTCCAATTCACTGATCGTATCGAGGCGGCAAGCGAATTCGAATCCATCGGCCCGAGCCGCCATCACGAAGTCCTTTCGATGAAGCGCCTTGTCGCTCACGAACATCCGTCCATCAAAGAAGAGCCGCTGCCACTGCCGGATCATCCCGTCGCCGCAGTTGTTGAGAAGCAGCACCTTCACCGGCACACCATACGTACTCGCCGTCTCGAGTTCGCCGACATTCATCCGGATGCTGCCGTCACCGTCGATATCGATTACCAGGGCATCCGGCCTCGCCAACTGCGCACCGATCGCAGCCGGTAGCCCGAAGCCCATCGTACCCATGCTGCCCGATGTGAGGAAGCTGCGGGGCTCGACGAAATCGAAATACTGAGCGGCCCACATCTGATGCTGGCCTACTCCAGTCGTGACGATCGCGCGCCCGCCCGTCATCTCGCTGAGTTTCTCGATCACGTACTGTGGCTGAATCGCTGACTTGTTCCGGTCGAAATTCATCCCGTGGCGGCGCTTGAGTTCCGCGACTCGATCTAGCCAGTCCGCGGAGCTTTGCACGATCCGGTCATGCGTCATCAACGACCGCAACGCGTCCTTCGCATTGCCGATGTGACTCCACTGCGCCCGCTTGACCTTGTTGATTTCCGCCTCGTCGATGTCGATGTGAGCCACATGCCGTGCGCGTGGCGCGAATCGATCAGGGCGGCCGCCCACGACCCGATCGTCGAACCGGGCACCCACTGCGATCAGGAAATCGCAGTCTTCGACCGCGTAGTTCGCGCAGGCGGTGCCATGCATGCCGAGCATGCCGAGCCCCAGCTCATATCGTGCGGGTATCGCACCGATGCCCATCAGCGTGGTCACGACGGGGATCCTGTAGCGCTCGGAAAACCGCAGCAGCTCGCCTGCCGCTTCCGCTGCGACAATGCCGCCGCCCGCATAGAGCAGCGGGCGCCGGCTCTGCGCCAGCAGGTCGAAGAATGCCGCACGCTTGTCGTCGTCCAGACGGGCGCCTTTTGCCACCATTCGAAGTCGATCCGAGTACCCGCGAAACTGCAATGTACCGTGGCCGAGATAAGGTCCCACCCAGTTCTGAACGTCCTTAGGCACGTCGACGACCACCGGTCCCGGACGGCCGGTGCGAGCGATTTCGAATGCGCTTCGCAGCGTCTGCTCCAGCTTCGCCGGATCGGTGACGAGAAAGACCTGCTTTGCGCACGCCGACATGATGTTGAAGACCGGCGCTTCCTGAAACGCATCGGTGCCGACCATTGCGCGCGGAACCTGTCCGCAGATCAGGACGACAGGAACCGAATCCCCGTTGCAGTCGGCGATCGGCGTGACCGCATTCGTCGCGCCCGGGCCGGACGTCACCATGAACACGCCCACTTTTCCGCTGGCACGCGCGTAGCCGGCAGCCATGAAGCCTGCAGCCTGCTCGTTCGCAGGAACGACGAACCGGATCTGGCGCTTGGGGCTTGCCTTGTGCAATTCGTTGAAACGAAACACGGCGTCGTATGTGGGCAGGATTGCACCGCCGCTGTATCCAAACAGCGTATCGACGCCCTGTTCGGCGAGCACCCGCAGGATGATGTCCGCGCCGGACATCAGTTCGCCGGCGTGAGCAGGTGGCGGAAGAATCTGCGACGTAACAGCGGGATTCCGGGACATGGCTGCCTCGTAGGGAAATGGGCGCCGACCGCGTCGGCGACCGATGACGATGAATGATTTGCCTTCCAACTCGAGAACAGCGTGCGTTCCAAACCCGTTCACGGACGATCGTTCCAACGGACTCGTTGTATCAGGCCCGACTCATCGCGCACGTTCGTGCGCGCACATATGAAAGAATTGCGAAGGAGTCGAGATCATTCTGCCAACGATCGAAGCCGTCGGTGCGCGGATGAACCGCGCTTGCAGGCCAAAATGAGCGTTTTCCGGGCCACGGCGGGTTGCGACGCGATGCGTCTGCTCATCGACGCGATGTCCCGGACCGAGCGCGCGTGACCGATGGCGCCCGCTCGTGCGCCACTTCAGTGCGGTTACGCCAACAATCTTCTGGCAATGCGCTCGACGACGCGCTGGCCCAGATCCTCGCCGACGAGCGCCAGGGCAACGCGAATGCCGGCGTGCACGCCGTCCGCCGAATAGACGTTGCCGTCCTTCACGCAATGCTGACCGGCGACGACGTTCACCTGCGAATGCTCGTCGGCAAGACGCTGTCCGCCGCCCGGATGCGTGACCAGCCAGCGACGATCGGCAAGGCCGGCACGTGCGAGCAGAAACGCTCCGTTGGATACCGTCGCGAGCTTCCGCACGTGGCATCCGGTTTCGTGAAGCCAGTCCACGAGCGCACGATGCTCTCGCTCCGGACCGTCGAACGGAGAACCGGGTATCACGACGATGTCGAATGATGCGGCCGCGTCCGCCAGGCACGCTGTCGTGCCCACCGCGGTTCCGTTCGAACAGACGACGGGCCCGGGCACCGGTCCGACGAGGTGCTGTTCGTAGACGATCCGGCCGCACTGGCGATTCGCTTCCTGAAAAACATCCATTGGACCGCTTGCCTCGAGCAGCCGAAAGCCGGCATACAGCATGATTCCGACATCCATGACACATTCCTCCGCAAACGTATTCCGGGCGAGGCCACGCTTTCGACGCCGATACCGGTCGCAGACGGGCCGCGTCGTTCCTTCGAAACAGCGGCGCCACGTGACGCGTTGCGAGCGATACGACGATTCGGTTCCGTGCCCATCTTCGGCGGCGTCGTTGCCTCGCGCGTTGCCGAACCCAGTCTAGTCAGGCGGAGCGGGAGCGGAAACCCGGACATGCAACCTTGCGCGGCCAATCGCGGCGAGATTTCGGCCACGTCGCGTCGCCGGTTTCGGCGCCCGACACACGGCTACCGCTCCACAAACGTCGGAGCACGCCGGCACGGCTTACATTCAGCCTTCTTCCTGCGCCGCAAAAGTCAATTACCGGACCGTGTGTCCACGCGGTCCGTCCGTTGCGGTAATCTGGCGCAACGCTCGTCACCAGGTCGCCGCGCCGGCTCGAAACGCGATGCAGCAGTCGCGGTACGTGGTGCCTCCGCGCGAGCGGGCTCTTATTTGCTGAAGGTCAGGAATGAAAGTCGCCATTGTCGTCTTCGATGGTGTGCAGGCGTTGGATGTCGCAGGCCCACTGGACGTATTTGCGGAAGCCAACACGTATCTTCCTGTTCATCAGAGGTATGAGGTTTCCCTCGTCGGAAAGAGGGCCGGCACCGTGACGTGTTCGAACGGAATGCAGTTGTCCGTTCAGTTCGGCTTCGGGGATCTCGACGCGCAATATGACCTGATACTGGTCGCGGGCGGCCCGCAATTGCCGGACGCCTGCCCCTCCGGCGACGTCCTCGGCTGGCTGCAGTGCCAGGCACGGGGCGCGACGCGATTCGGCTCCGTGTGCAACGGAACGTTTCTGCTCGGCCATGCGGGCCTGATCGACGGCAAGGCCGTGACGACGCACTGGGCGGTTGCAGCGCGCCTCGCAAACGAGTTTCCGCTGGCCAGCGTAAAACCCGACAGCATCTTCATCCGGGACGGGCGACTGTTTACGTCCGCCGGCGTGACGGCAGGCATCGATCTTTGCCTGTCATTCGTATCGGAAGACTGGGGACACGAGATGGCCGTACGCATCGCGAAGCAACTGGTCGTCTATATTCAGCGCGAAGGCGGGCAGTCGCAGTACAGTCCGTTCATTTCGGCCGGCAAGGACGAGGACCCGATCATCGGCAAGGTCCACCAGTACGTGACCGACCACATCGCCGATACGCTGTCGATCGAGCAGCTCGCGAGCGCCGTGTCGGTGAGCCGCCGGACCTTCTCGCGGCTGTTCGCCAAGCATGCAAAGGTGACGCCGTCCGCGTTCGTCGAACAGATTCGCGTCGATACCGCGAGGACATTGCTCGAAACGTCGGATGCACCGCTCAAGACCGTCGCGTTCAAATGCGGCTTCCACAGTGCCACGCACATGCGCGCGACGTTCGCGCGGCGGCTCAACGTCACGCCGCAACAGTACCGGCAACGGTTCAGGAGCACGGCCGATTCGAATCGGCACGCGCAGGCCGGTGCGGGAGACGCGGCCGGTTCGCATTCGCAACGGCGATTGCATCCGTGAGTCACGCCAATCCGGTTCAGCCGCTCTCGGACATTCTCGAACGCGGGTTGTCGGTGATCTTTTGCGGCATCAACCCAGGGCTCGGTTCGGCCTCGGCGGGCCATCATTTCTCGAACGCAAGCAACCGATTCTGGCGCGTCGTTCACCTCGCCGGTTTTTCGCCCGAACGGATTCGTCCCGATGACGATCGCACGCTGCTTCGATATGGTTGCGGGCTCACCACCGCCGTTTCGCGTGCGACGGCCCGTGCCGCCGAATTGTCGCGATCGGAGTTCGAAGCGGCCGCATCGGGATTCGAGCGGAAGATCCAATACCATGCGCCGAGGTACGTCGCGTTTCTCGGCAAGACCGCCCTTGCGGCGATGTCCGGCAAGCGCGACATCCAGTGGGGCGCGCAATCCGATACGTTCGGCGGTGCGCGTGTATGGGTGCTGCCGAATCCGAGCGGCCTGAACCGCGCGTTCGACCTCGATTCGCTGGTGGCCGCCTACCGCGAGCTCCGTGTCGCGATCACGTCCGTGCCCTGAAGTTCTGCATTGTTGCGCAGCGTGTGGGTAACGAAATCCACGAAGGCCCGGACCTTCCCGCTCGCGCCTCGCCGCTCGACATGGAGCAGGCTTACGGGAATCGGCTCGTGCTCGAACGCCGTCAGGATTGGCCGAAGCCTGCCGTCGCGCACCTCCGGGGCAGCCTGATACGACAAGAGCTGGGTCACGCCCACGCAATCGACGGCAGCCAGAACGGCGGCGGGAACCAGATCGACGATCATCCGCGGCCGAAGTCGAACGGGCACTCGCGAACCGTTGTCGTGAAACACCCACTCGAGCGGAAGCGACACGCCGGTGCATGACACGCAGTCGTGATGGAGCAGGTCGCGCGGATGCGCGGGTTCTCCGTGCGCAGCGAGATAGGCAGGCGCTGCATACGTTCGCCGCCGAACGACACCCAACGGAAGCGCGAATACCGAAGAGTCGCCCAAGTGGCCGATCCGGATGGCAATATCGACACCCTCCTCGAGCAGCCGCGTGGTCCGGTCGACATACACGGCGTTGACGTCGACATCGGGATAACGCAATACGAATGCATTCACCAGCGGCGCGATGAATCGCTGGCCGAACAGCACCGGGGCTGAAATGGTCAGCGTGCCCACGGGGTTTTCATGATCCGTGGCGATATTCACCTCCGCGTCCGTGATCACGTCGAGCACCTTGCGGCACGCATCGGCGTACGTCGTGCCGGCATCCGTCGCCCGCACCGAGCGCGTCGTGCGCGCCAGCAGTTGCGTGCCGATTCGGGTTTCGAGCGAATGCACCGCCCGCGAAACCGCTGCCGTCGACAAGCCGAGCTTCTCCGATGCGGCGGTGAAGCTGCCGCGGTCGACGACGGCCACAAAGACTTCCATCTCGCGCAACTTGTCCATTCCGCCTCCCGACGCGGTCGATTGAATCCCTACGTCGCGATTGTATGCGCGCGATGCTGCACGTCGAGCTTTCACACGTTCGGCTGACCCAAAAGCGCGTCAGGATGGCCGCAATCGATCCATTTTCATTCGGCATGAAGCAGGCCGATCGTGCCACCCACGGTTCGCCGATGCCAGATCGTTGCGGCCGGACGGCAACAGCGTCTTTCCGGTCGTGCAGGTAATGAAGACGTCCATTGCGGCCGTGGCGCAATTCGCTCACTCATTGGCCCAAAACCGAAACTGCCCGCGCTATGAGAGCGCCACTTCATCTCCGACAATGAACTCCATCACCGCGTGGCTGCGACAGCACGACGATACCGGCCCGCATCAAAGGCGCCGCGCGCATTGCGCATTGCGCCGTATCGCTAACCGAATGAAGGAGTCCGCCATGTTTGCTGCAATGCTTGAAGTCAAGCCGATACCGGAACAGTTCGATGCCTATCTCGGCATGGCGAAGATGCTTCGGCCCGAACTCGAGAAGATCGACGGGTTTGTCGACAACACGCGCTATGGAAGCCTGACCCGGGACGGATGGCTTCTGTCGCTGTCGAGCTGGCGCGACGAGAAGTCGCTGGTGCGCTGGCGAACCTCGACGAAGCACCACACCATTCAGCAGGTCGCGCGCGATCGCATATTTTCCGACTACCAGCTGCGCATCGGCCAGGTCGTGGCCGATACGTGTGTTCCGGCAGGCCAGGTCCTGCAGGAACAGCGCCTCGACGTGACCGAGGTCGGCGCAGGCAAGGCCGTCACGCTGCTGGACGCGACGTGCGCGCCGGACTGGCCCAGGCAGGCAGGTCCGCGAGCGGTTGCCGGATGGTTGGGGCTCGACACGCAGGCGCACGGCCTCGTTGCATGGGACGCATTCGACGCGCTGTTGACGCCCGGCGATGTGATCGTCGTCGCGACCTGGCGCGACCAAGCTGCCGCCGCCGCGTTCGAACGCGGAGCGAATCTGCGTTCCGATACGCGCGTTCGGCATATCCGCATCGTGCGGGAGTACGGCATGTTCGATCGCCGGGAAGCGCCGCAGTACTTCGACGAAGCGCGTCGCCATGAACCGGCCGCACGCTGACGGCGTCGCGCCCATGCCGTCATTTCTCCAATCTCAGTAGCCAAGGGATCCTATGAGTTCCGCCAACCCTTCGACGACCGGAACGAGCGAGCCGCTCGGAATACCCGCACCGGCGCACGCGCCGGTGCGGAGCACGCAGACGCCGGTGCAAACAGGCTCCGGTCACGCTGCATTGTCGCCGCGTGTCGCTATCGGCCTGACCGGAATGCTGTTCGCGTCGTTGCTGGCGATACTCAACGAACAAGTCACCGCAGCGGCGATGGCCGACATTCAAGGCGCACTGTCGATCGGACATGACGACGGGACGTGGCTGACCGCGCTGTTCGAAGCCGCCAACGTGGCGACGATGGTGTTCGCCCCGTGGTTTGGCATGACCTTCACGCTGAAGCGATTCACGATCGGCGCCGTCGTCGCCACGTTGATCTTCGGCATGCTTTGCCCGATCGCGCCGACCCTGCCCGCGCTGTACGTGCTGCGCGTGCTGCAGGGCGTGGCGGGCGGCTGCCTGCCGCCGATGCTGATCATCGTCGCGCTGCGCTATCTGCCGCCCAAGGTAAAGTTGTACGGGCTAGCAGGCTACGCGCTGACCGCGACGTTCGGGCCCGCGCTCGGCACGCCGCTGGCTGCGTTGTGGACGGAGTATGTCAGCTGGCGCATGGCCTTTCTTCAGATCGTGCCGCTCGGGATCGGCAGCTGTGTGGCGATTCAGTTCGGCCTTCCGGCCGATCCGCTGAAACTCGAACGGTTCGGTTCGTTCAACTGGATCGGATTCCTCACCGGCTTTCCCGGCGTGGCGATGCTCGTGATCGGTCTTCTGCAAGGCGATCGCCTCGACTGGCTGAATTCCGGCTTCGTCTGGGCGATGTTTTCCGGCGGGGCGCTCCTGCTTGCGGTGTTTTTCGTCAACGAATGGTTTCACCCGCTGCCCTTTTTCAAGCTGCAGATGCTCGGCCGCCGCAACTTCGCGCACGGCCTCCTCACGCTCACGGGCGCTGTGGTGCTGCTGGTCGGCGTTGCTGCGATACCGGGACAGTATCTCGCGAAGGTTCACGCCTACAGAGCGCTGCAGACGGCTCCGCTGTCGCTGCTGGTCGCGCTTCCGCTGCTGATCACGCTGCCGTTGACCGCCGCCGTGCTGAACCTTAGGCAGATCGATCGCCGCTGGGTGCTCGGTATCGGCCTTGCCCTCATGGCAACGACCTGCGCGATGGGCAGCGTGATGACGTCCGAGTGGATTCGCGACAACTTCTACCTGCTTCAGTCGTTACAGATCGCCGCCCAGCCGATGGTGATCCTGTCGATCCTGATGGGCGTGACGACGGGCTTGCCGCCGACCGAGGGCCCGTTCGCGTCGGCCATGTTCAATTCGCTGAAGACGTTCTCCGCCGCTGCGGCGACTGCGCTGATCGAAGGTGTCGGTACCGCTCGCGAACGCTTCCATTCGAACGTGCTGGTGGACCGCCTGGGCAACCACATGGCGATGACGGACCAGAGCATCGACAGCCTTCATGATTTCGGCGAAC
Organism: Burkholderia sp. Bp9012; assembly: GCF_003853825.1. Lineage (NCBI taxonomy): Bacteria > Pseudomonadati > Pseudomonadota > Betaproteobacteria > Burkholderiales > Burkholderiaceae > Burkholderia > Burkholderia sp. Bp9012. Next base: position 188,599 of record NZ_QTQA01000005.1, read on the forward strand.
TTGCGCACCGAGTCCACGAGCAGGCGTTCGTGCTGACGTCGGCCGATCTTTATCGCGTGATGGCGGGCGTCGCCGTTGCACTTCTTTTCCTTGTTCCGGTGTTGCCCGTGCGGATCTATCCGCCGTGGACCATTACGCCGCCTCCTTCCCGTTGATGGACGAAATCATGTCGACCGCCACCCGTTTTCCGTTCAAGACCACTTACGTTGCCGCATCCCTGGTCGCGGCAGGCATGGCCGTATGGGGCTGCGCACGGCTCGTTTCCGCACCCGAAACCGAATCCACGAACGACGCCTACGTGCAAGCCGACTTCACGCTCGTGGCGCCACGCGTCGCCGGCCAGATTTCCGATGTCCTGGTGGACGACAACGAGTCGGTGAAGGCCGGCCAGTTGCTGGTACGCATCGACGATCGCGACTTCCGCGCAGCATTGCTGAGTGCCCAGGCCGATGTGGTCGCGGCCAAGGCGTCCGTGGCCAATTTCGACGCCGAGATCGCACGGCAGCCGTCGCTCGTCGAGCAGGCGCGCGCGACGCTGCGGTCCGACGATGCCAGTATCGCGTTTGCGCGGGCCAATGCATCGCGCTACCAGAATCTCTCGGAAGCTGGTGCAGGGACGGCACAGGAGCAGCAGCATGCTGCGACGACGCTTGCCGAGCAGCTTGCACAGCAAGCGCGCGATCGGGCCGTGTTGACGGCGACCGAGCAGAACCTCGACGTCCTGCGCGCCGGGCGCGACAAGGCGGCAGGGGCACTGGCGCGTGCCGAGGCGGCACTGGAACAGGCGACGCTCAACCTGTCCTATAGCGAGATCCGCGCACCGGTCGACGGCAAGATCGGGCGACGTTCCGCGCGTGTGGGCGCGTTCGTGACGCCCGGCGCGGCGATTCTCGCGATCGTTCCGCTCCGGGACGCGTATGTCGTGGCCAACTTTCAGGAAAACCAGATTACCAACATGCGGCGCGGTGCCGGCGTACGCATCAAGGTCGACAGCTTTCCGGGCGTGGTGATTCGAGGTCACGTGGACGGTCTCGCGCCCGCGACCGGCGTAAGCTTCGCGCCCATCGCGCCCGACAACGCGACGGGCAATTTCACCAAAGTCGTGCAACGCGTACCGGTCAAGATCACGATCGACCGCGGACAGCAGGCGGCGTCCGCACTGAGCGTCGGGCTTTCCGTCGAAGCGGAGGTAGCTGTTGGCAAGCATCGCGATGCGCCGACGGCGGGAGGGAACGGGAAATGAATACGAACGAATTCTCCGTCCGCGAGACGGTACTGGCGATACTCGCGTGTCTCGTGATGGCGGGATGCACGTTGGGTCCGGACTTCGAGCGTCCGAAAACCTCGACCCCCGATGTCTTCAGCCGCACGGAAGCGGCGCAAGCATCGAGCAAGACCGTCGAATCGCAATTCAATGCAGATTGGTGGACGCTCTTCGGCGATCCGGTGCTCGACTCGCTGGAAAAGCAGCTCGCCGACGCGAACCTGGACGTGGCGGTGGCGTCGGCGCGCCTGCGCCAGAGCCGTGCGCAACAGCGGGTCGCCGGTGCCGCGGAACTTCCTTCCATCGTCGGCGCTGCATCGTATAACCGCGAGCGTGGAAGCGAGAACGGGATATTGTCGTTGCTTGGCGTCACGCCGACACAGACGCAACCGCAATCGGCATCGGGAACCTCGCCGGTCGGCGTGGCAGCATTGCCGGGGTCCAAAGGTTCGCCGGCCTACAATCTGTATCAGTCGGGCTTCGATGCGTCGTGGGAGATCGACATCTGGGGCCGGGTTCGACGTGGCGTCGAAGCGGCGACCGCATTGAGCGACGCGTCATACGAGGACCGCAATGCGGTGCTGCTGTCGGTCCGGGCCGAGCTTGCGCGCGACTATATCGAGTTGCGCGATACGCAGTCTCAGCTTCGTATCGCGCGGCAGAACCTCGAGATTGCCCGGGACGCGGTAAACCTCGCGCAAGTTCGCGTACGCGAAGGGGTCACGACGGAGCTGGACGTCGCAAATGCGTCAGCACAGGCCGAATCGATTGAAAGCCTGATTCCGACGCTCGAAGCGAAAGGCGAGACGACGATCAACGCGATTGGCGTGTTGCTCGCCCAGGAGCCGGGGGCGCTGCGGCATGCGTTCGGCGAGTCTCGCGACGTTCCGGCGCTCCCCGAGCAGGTGCCGATCGGATTTCCGTCCGAACTCGTGCAGCGCAGACCGGATATCCGGCGAGCGGAGGCACAGTTGCATGCCGCGACGGCGTCGATCGGAATGGCGAAGGCCGACTTCTATCCGCGCATTTCGTTGAACGGCAGCGCGGGATTCCAGAGCCTGCAGCTGTCGAGCCTCGCCAACTGGGCATCGGGCCAGTTCGTGATCGGACCGTCGATTACACTTCCGATCTTCGAGGGCGGGCGTCTCAAGGGAATGCTCCACCTGCGTGAAGCGCAACAACAGGAGGCTGCGATCAACTACCAACGTACCGTACTCGAGGCATGGCGGGAGGTGGACGACGCGCTTGTCGTCTACGCTGCCGAACAGCGCCGGCGCGATCGGCTCGTATCCGTGGTAACGCTGAACCAGCGCGCGCTCGCGATCGCACAGCAACGGTACAAAGCTGGCGCGGTCGATTACCTCGACGTACTGAACGTGCAGAAGCAGCTGGTGGCGGCGCAGAGCAATCTCGAGCAGAGCAAGGCAACCGCCGACACTAACCTCGTCACGCTGTGCAAGGCGCTCGGTGGCGGCTGGGAATCCACATACTCGATTCGGGACGCTGATCGCTGACAAAGCGCTCAGGTGGACAGGTTCCGCTTGTTCTGCGTTCGCATCCGGTTGTGTCGTTTATCTCAAAGTGTTGCGTTCACTTCTATCCCGACGCCTCTAACAGAGACGACTCGCGTGCAGCGAGAGTGGCGCCGGTTGACGCGCCGTCGACAAGATGCTTAAGCCGCGCATCAATCTCAAAATGGCACCTATCTTGCCGCACGTGGTGCAGCGTATCGATAGAATGTCGAACCGTTATGGCCAATCACCGTTCAAGCGGAGACGTCTGCTTTCGATCGAAGAGCAGCCCTTGATGCGGCTGATGCCAATGGCCGGATATGGCCGGTTGCGGTCAAAAGCAACTGATCGCTGCCGACCCATATCCGTCCTTCTGCAAGCACTGAGGCCGATGACGGCTTTGGGCCTATAAGGGGACGTCCGCACGGTCACATCGCAGATGACCGTCACCTCACTTTTGCGAAGAGCGATGTTGTCCGGTGTAGTGCTCTTGCGCATACGTCGGTAGTCGGTCCCCGCACTGTTCTGGTCGCACAGAAGACGGCTTTCCATGATGGCACGGGCAGTCCGGTCCTCCTTGACGTGCGTCAAGACGCGTACCGTCACCACTCTGCAAGCTGAGGCACCACAATGGTCGAGCCAGATGGTCTATGACAGAACGGAGAGCCTGACGTGAAAGATATCGATGGGGAAATCGACAAACTCTGGAAACGGATTGACCGCATGCCGGCCTTCGCTCCCCGTCGCAACGAGAACGACAACACCGTGACATGGGCGCTGGCAATCGCCCAGCTTGTCTCGTGGGGAACCATCTGCTACGCCGTCTCCCTTTTCGCCGTGACGCCGGCGCCCCTCTACGACCCGGTGTTTGCCGTTACCACGCGGGACTACACTGGCAGCCTCCGCACAAAAATCACCTTGATCATCCGGCAGACACTTACACACCGTGAACGTAAGGGAGAATTGGCATGAGCACGCCCGTTGATGAGATTCGCCGGGCAGTCGCCACAGACTTCGGCGGCATCCTCGCGTTGCTGGACCTGTGCGGGCTACCCGCCAGCGACCTCACGGCGCAAAGCCTCGACGGCTTCCACGTCGCCGTACGGGACGCCGGGATCGTCGGGGTGGCCGGGCTGGAGCAAGTTGGCGATGCGGCCCTTTTGCGTTCGGTCGCCGTTCACCCGCGGCTGCGCGCATCCGGTCTGGGTGGCCGACTTATCGACACATCCATTGCGCTGGCGCAAACGCGATCGCTGCGCGCGCTATACCTTATTCCGAACGATGAATCCGCCCTCAATTTTTTTGCGCGCCGCGGATTCACACGCATTGAGCGAACCCTCATTCCCGAAGCGATCCGCGGTCTGCCCGAATTCACGCATCTTTGTCCGCAGACGCATCCGAGCTTGTGGAAGTCGCTGAATTCCAATTGCTCCAAGGTGCCTGCCATGAAGAATCTCGAAGTGTTCGATCCCGCCATGTGTTGCTCGACCGGCGTTTGCGGCGTAGACGTCGACCCCGTGCTGGCGCAATTCGCCGCCGATCTGAAGTGGGTCGAGGCGCACGGCGTGACGGTGGCCCGCTACAACCTGGGCCACGCGCCGCAGGCGTTCGCCGCCAACGCCGCGGTGGTCAAGGAAATGGAAGCCGGCATGGAGCGGCTGCCGATCCTCGTGGTCGACGGCCATATCGTCTCGACGGGGATGTATCCGTCGCGCCAGCAGCTTGCGCAGAAACTCGGCATTGCGCTGACGACGGAGGAAAAGCCTCATATCAAGGCCGGCAGCTGCTGTTCGCCGGGCTCGGGCTGCTGCTAAGGAACGCTCATGTCCCTTCCTGAAACGCAGACCCGATATCTCTTCTTCACCGGAAAAGGCGGCGTCGGCAAGACATCGCTTTCCTGTGCCACGGGCCTTGCCATGGCCGATGCCGGCAAGCGGGTGCTCATCGTCAGCACGGACCCGGCCTCCAATCTCGACGAGGTGCTCGGCGTCCGCCTGAGTCAGTTGCCGACCGCGGTGCCGGGCGCGCCGGGCCTGTTCGCGTTGAACATCGATCCGGAAGTGGCCGCGCAGACCTACCGGGAACGGATGGTCGAACCGTATCGCGGCGTCTTGCCTGCCGCGGCGATCCGCAACATGGAAGAGCAGTTTTCCGGGGCGTGTACGGTCGAGATTGCTGCCTTCGACGAATTCTCCAAACTGCTCGGCGACCCCGCCGCAACGGCCGATTTCGATCACGTGATTTTCGACACCGCTCCGACCGGCCACACGCTGCGCCTGTTGACGCTGCCTTCGGCGTGGAACGCGTTCATCTCGTCGTCGACGGGGGGTGCCTCGTGCCTCGGACCGTTGGCCGGACTGGAGAAGCAGAAAGCGCTCTACGCGGCAACCGTCGAACGGCTGTCGAGCGCAGCCCAGACCACCGTCGTGCTGGTGAGCCGGCCCGAAGTCGCAGCACTGCGCGAAGCGAATCGCACGCGGCACGAACTGGCCGACCTCGGCATCTGCAACCAGGTGCTGGCGATCAACGGACTCTTCTACACAGATCGTAACGACGACGCGATTGCGACCGCCATGGCCCGGCGTGCGCAACAGGCACTGGCCGACATGCCGCACGAACTGGCGGGCTTGCCTCAGACGCGCATTCCGTTTCTGCCGCGCGGCACGGTCGGGCTGGATGCGCTGCGCGACATGGCGCATCCCGAACGCGTGCGCATGCCGACCGAACACCGGATGCCCGACACCGCCTTGCCGCCGGGCCTGGGCGGCCTGGTAGACGAGCTGTCGGCCGCGGGCCGCGGCGTGATCATGACGATGGGTAAAGGCGGCGTGGGCAAGACCACGGTAGCAGCCGCGATCGCAGTTGCGTTGGCCGGGCGCGGACACGACGTGATCCTCTCGACCACCGATCCGGCCTCGCACGTGGCCGCCACCGTCGATGGCGTCGTGCCTCGCCTGAGCGTCACACGCATCGACCCGGCGCGCGAAGTGCAGCAGTACACCGAAGAGGTGCTGGCCAAAGCGGCATCGCACCTCGATGCGGGCGGCCGGGCGATGCTCGAGGAAGATCTGCGCTCGCCCTGCACGGAGGAAATCGCCGTCTTCAGGGCCTTCGCGCGCACGGTCGATCAAGGCAAGTCCGGCTTCGTGGTGCTTGACACCGCGCCGACCGGGCACACCATTCTGCTGCTGGACGCTGCCGAGGCCTATCACCGCGAAGTGATGCGCACACAAGGCGACATGCCGGAGTCGGTCCGTCAACTGCTGCCGCGCCTGCGGGACCCGGATTACAGCCGCATCCTGATCGTCACGTTGCCGGAAGCCACGCCGGTTCACGAAGCGGAACGCCTAAGCGCCGACCTCGCGCGCGCGGGAATTACGCCGTACGCGTGGGTCATCAACCAGTCGTTGCTGGCGAGTGGCACGACCGACCCGATGCTGTGCCAGCGGGGCACTTACGAGGTGCCGTTCGTCCGCCGCGTGGCGGACGATCTGGCGCAGCGCACCGCACTCATTCCGTGGCTCGCCGAGGCACCGGTGGGGCCAGCTGGCCTCGAGCACGTGATTACGTCGCGGGTGGCCACGTAGTGCAGTGCACCGCCCACCGCCTTTGAGCTCAATGGGCGGCGTGACCGCCGGAATCCGAATCATGAGATGGGACGAAAGCGGATGCCTGTAGACATTGATGTCGTGGTAATCGGCGGTGGCCAGGCCGGGCTTGCCACCGCCTACTTTCTGCGTCGCGCGGGGCTCGACTATCTCGTGCTGGATAACCAAAGCGCCCCAGGAGGCGCCTGGCGACATACCTGGGACTCGCTACACCTGTTTTCGCCGGCGCAATGGAGTTCGCTGCCAGGCTGGCAGATGCCCGTATCACACGACAGGTACCCGTCGCGCAACGAGGTTATCGACTATCTGGCGCGATATGAGGAGCGTTATCACATCCCTGTCCGACGCCCCGTTCATGTCGAATCCGTTTCACGCGTTCAGGGTGGGTTGCTGGTCAGTACCGATCGCGGGGAATGGCTCGCCGGGGCGATCGTGAGTGCGACCGGTACCTGGAGCGCGCCGTATGTCCCCGACTATCCTGGACGCGAGATCTTTCGTGGTCGTCAGATGCATTCGGCTCAGTATCGCAATCCGGACAATCTGCGCGGACAAAATGTGCTGGTGGTGGGCGGCGGCAACTCGGGCGCGCAAATCCTGGCGGAGGTATCGACAGTCTGCAACGCCATGTGGGTGACGTTGCAGGAACCGGTTTTTCTTCCAGACGACGTGGATGGCCGGGTCTTGTTCGAACGCGCGACAGCCAAATGGCAGGCTCTTCGCGATGGGCACACGATGACGGCGCCGGTAGGTGGTTTGGGCGACATCGTCATGGTGCCACCTGTACGGGACGCGCGTGCGCGTGGCGTTCTGCACACAATGCGTCCGTTCAGCCATTTCGATACAGACGGCGTCGCGTGGAGCGACGGCACGCATTCCCGCGTCGATGTCGTGATCTGGTGCACCGGGTTCCGCCCCGCACTCAAACATCTTGACCCGCTACAGATCAGCGATGCAAACGGATTGCCGAGGACAGACGGGACGCGAGCCAGCGACGAGGAACGCTTGTGGTTTGTCGGCTACGGCGAGTGGTGCGGCGCCGCCTCTGCCACGCTCATCGGTGTAATGCGTAGCGCTCGCGACGCAGCGGGGGAGATAGCCCGATATCTGCGCGCTATACAGCCGCGCAGCACATCGGCACCGTAGCCGGTGATAGGGGCATCGCAAATGAGGCATCGCCCGTTTTTTCTGCCACGCCACGTCTCGGTCATGTGGCAGGCGGCGTGGATCGAGGCCGGGCCGCAGTTACCAAGGTATCAACACACGCCCGCACGGCCATGTGGAGTCGCTGGCGAATGAGCGGTCGTGGCCGGCTGCGGTCAAAAGCAACCGACCGCGGCCGACCCGGTGCTGCCAGTCGCTCGCTCATTCCGAGAGGCCGATGACAAGCGGCAAGCGGCCCGTCAGCGCTCTTCTTCAGTCGGGCAGGCTTTGCTCGACACATGTCAGCAGCCTACTTTTTCAGGAGGGTGCGTCGATGGAACCGACGCACCCTCCCCGCTCAAGCTAGCCGAGGACATGTTTCATACGCAGGCGAAGCGATGTCCGCCGTGGTGCTGCGCCGGGACAACACTGTGGGCTCAACCAAGCCAGCCCTTGATGGTATTGGCCATGACGTGGGTGGAGATGCCATAGCGATCGTGCAAGGTCGGCAGCGCGCCCGCACCGAGGAACTCATCGGGCAGTGCGATTTGACGGTACATTGGCGTCACGCCCGCCGTAAGCAGCGAGGTCGCGACCGCTTCGCCAAGACCGCCGATCACCGAATGATTCTCGGCGACCACGACCATGCGACCTGTGCGTCGGGCTTCACGCAAGATCGTCTCGGTGTCGAGCGGCTTGATGGTCGGCACGTGCAATACGCCAACGCCTACGTTGTCCGCTTCGAGCACCTTCGCGACTTCCAGCGAGCGCATCGTCATGATGCCCGAGGAGATGATCAGAACGTCGGCGCCGTCGCGCAGCAGCTTGGCTTTGCCGAGTTCGAACTGATAGTCGTATTCATCGAGCACGGCCGGAACGTTGCCACGCAGCAGGCGCGCATACACCGGCCCGTTATGCGCGGCGATCGCGGGCACCATCTGCTCGGTATCGAGCGCATCGCACGGATCGATGACCGTCATGTTCGGCATCGCGCGCATCAGCGCAAGATCCTCGGCCGCCTGATGGCTCGGTCCGTAGCCGGTCGTGAGCCCCGGCAGTGCGCAGATGATCTTTACGTCGAGGTTGTCTTCCGCGATGGCCTGGTGCATGAAGTCATACGCGCGACGGGTTGCGAATACGGCGTACGTCGTCACGAACGGCTGGGCGCCCTCATGCGCCATACCGGCGGCCGCGCCCATCAGCAATTGCTCGGCCATGCCCATCTGATAGTAACGGTCTGGAAACTCCTTTCCGAAGATGTGCAGGTCGGTGTACTTGCCGAGGTCGGCAGTCATGCCAACTACGTTCGTCTTCTCCCGAGCCAACCGGGCCAGCGCATGACCGAACGGGGCGGAACGCGTGACCTGTCCTTCACCGGCAATAGAGGCGATCATCGCCGAGGTCTTCAGGCGCGGCTTCGTGGTGAGAGTGGTATCGCTCATGCTTGTCTCCCTGCTTCGAGTGCTGCGAGCGCCAGTTGCCACTCATGGGCGTCGACGCGGATGAAATGGTTCTTTTCCCGTTCTTCGAGGAACGGCACGCCGCAGCCCATGCGGGTATCGCAAACGATGATCCGGGGCTGCTCTTTCGGATGATTGCGTGCAGCATCGAAGGCAGCCTTCACTGCGTCAATGTCGTTGCCGTCCACCCGCTGGGTGAACCAGCCAAATGCTTCGAGCTTCTCGACGAGCGGCTCGAACGCCATGATCGTCGAGGACGGACCGTCGGCTTGCTGGTTGTTGACATCGACCATGGCGATCAGGTTGTCCAGCTTCCAGTGAGCGGCCGACATGAGGCCCTCCCAGATGGCGCCTTCGTCGAGTTCACCGTCGGAGAAGAGCGTGTAGACGAAGGCGTTCGAGCCCTTGCGCTTCAGTCCCAGGCAGCGGCCCACCGCGATCGTGAGACCGTGGCCGAGCGAGCCGCCGGACATCTCCATGCCGGGCGTGTAGCTCGCCATTCCGGACATCGGCAACCGGCTGTCGTCGCTGCCGTAGGTTTCGAGTTCTTCCGGTGGCAGGAAGCCGGCTTCGAAAAGCGCGGCGTAGAGCGCGATTGCATAGTGACCATTGGACAACAGGAAGCGATCGCGGCCTTCCCAGTCCGGACTGTCGGGCTGGTAGCGCATCGCGCCAAAGTAGGCAACCGCGAGTACATCGGCGATATCGAGCGCCTGGCCGATATAGCCTTGGCCCTGTACCTCGCCCATCAGCAATGCGTTTCTGCGAATCCGGTAGGCGCGCTCGGCGAGCGTCAGCCCATCTGATGACGGATTGTTCATGGTGGATCCTTGATTCAAAAAGGTGAGTCTTTGCAGCGGACGGTGTCAGCGATTGACGGTTTTGGCCGGCACGAGGAAAACAAGCCCGGCACCGATGACGATCGCGACGGAGATGAAGATGAGCCCAGCCGTCGATTTACCGGTCAGATCGTTCAACCAGCCCACGATGGCCGGCGAGAAGAAGCCGGCGAGATTGGCGAAGCAGTTCACCGCCGCGATACCCGCCGCGGCGGACATGCCGCCGAGAAGCGCGGTCGGCAGTGACCAGAACTGCGAAGACGAAGCGAGAATGCCTGCGGCGGCGACGCTGACACACACCAGCGACGCGCCGACTCCGCCCAGTGTCGGAAGCGTTGCGAAGCCCGCTGCCGATACGAGCATCGGGATCGCAAGATGCAGACGGCGTTCGCGATGCCGGTCAGCGCTCGCTCCCACCAGCGGCAGCGCAATGATCGCGCACAGGTACGGGATGGCTGTAAAGACGCCCACCCACAGCGGATCGGCCACACCGGATTTGCGGATGATCGTCGGCAGCCAGAATGTGAGCCCATATTGACCGAGCACGACGCAGAAGTAGATGGAGGCCATCAACCACAAACGACGATCGCCGATGAACGACCTGATCGACACATGCGCGATCTTGTGCGCGTTGTCGTTCGCCACGTTGCGTGCGAGGAGTGCTTTCTCCGCATCGGTGAGCCACTTCGCGGCAGCGATACCGTTATCGAGGTAGAACAGGATCGTGACACCAAGGAGCAGCGACGGCAGGGCTTCGAGGATGAACAGCCACTTCCAGCCAGCCAATCCCTGCACGCCCTGGAACGCATGCAGGATGTAACCGGACAGCGGGCCGCCGACAATGCCGGCCAGCGGAATAGCCATGAAAAAGAGTGAGAGTGCTTTTGCGCGCCGTGCCGAAGGAAACCAGTACGTCAGATACAGAATGACGCCCGGCGCGAACCCCGCCTCGGCCACGCCCAACATAAAGCGGAGAACATAGAACGTTGTGGGCGACTTGACGAAGACAAACGAGGCCGAAATCACAGCCCAGGTCAGCATGATGCGAGCGAGCCAGTTTCGTGCGCCTACTCTGTGCAACATGAGATTACTCGGTACCTCGAAGAGAAAATAACCGAGAAAGAAAATACCGGCGCCAAGGCCATACACGGTTTCACTGAAGCGCAGGTCGTTGAGCATCTGCAGTTTTGCAAAGCCCACGTTGACACGATCGAGATAAGCGCCCAGGTAGCACAGCATCAGGAACGGTATCAGGCGCCGTCCGACTTTCGCATACGTTTTTGATTCGAAGCTCGCCGAGTCGGCGAGCTTCGTGACATCGCCCGCCATTGACGGCGCGGTGGCCTTCGTTTTCATGGTTGTCTCCTGCCATATCGCCCCGGGTTTTACCGCCGGGTGCATTGACCCATCTGCCGCAACCGCGGCCGATGTCGTACTTAATGGATCAGCATTCCGCCGTTGACGTCGAGCGTGATGCCCGTGAGGTAAGTCGACAGGTCGCTCGAGAGGAACAGGCAGGCGTTCGCGACGTCCGCGGCATCGCCGAGCCGGCCGAGCGGAATGCCCTTGATGACTTCGGCGCGCATCTCGGTCGTGAGCTTGTCGCCTGTGATGTCGGTCTGAATGAGACCCGGGGTGATCGAGTTGACGCGGATGTTGTCCGGGCCGAGTTCACGCGCCATCGCGCGAGCGAGACCGAGCACACCGGCTTTGGCTGCGCTGTAGTGCGGACCGCCGAAGATGCCGCCGCCGCGTTGCGCGGAAACGGATGACATGCAGACGATGCTGCCGCTCCTTTGCGCCCGCATTTGCGGAATGACCGCTTGCGACATATAGAGCGTGCCGCGCAAGTTCACGTCGATGACCGCATCGAAGTTGTCGGCGCCGATGTCCATCGTCTTCAAAGGCTGCGTGATACCTGCGTTGTTGATCAATCCATCTACACGGCCGTACTTCTCGATGACCGCCGCGGCGGCAGCTATACATGCGGCTTTGTCGGTCACATCGCAGTGGAGGCCGAGGTTGTCCTCGCCGAACTCACGCGCAGCACTCTCGGCATCGCCCTTGTGAAGATCCAGAATCACTACGCGCGCGCCTTGCGCAGCGAGCGCTTTTGCGGTCGCCTTGCCGATGCCGCGCGGCGAGGCGGCACCGGTTACGATGACCACTTTGCTGTCGAGCAACATGTTTGTCTCCATCGATCACGTTAGTTGGTAGACGCAGTTTCAGTGCTTCAACTATCTCGATCAATGCAGTTCGGCTCAACTATTGCTGAAGAATTTTCAGGTGTGGCTGCTACGTGGACTCACGGGTATCAGAAGCGGCCTTTTAGCATAACGCTGGTGTGCCGCCGCCCCGCCCTGCGCGGCCCGACGCTATAAGGCGGCGCGGCTGGTCTCTTGCTCGACCCAGTCCAAAAATTTGGCCACGCGTGGCAAGTCCAGATTCCTGGCAGGGTAAACGAGGTGATGAGCTCCGACCTCGACCGCATACGTGCGATCGAAGACCGGTATGAGTGAACCTCGTTTGAGATGGACGGATGCGAGCATCGTGCTTTCGAGCGCAATGCCGTGTCCCAATGCCGCGGCCTCGAGAGACATGTACGAGCGGTCGAACGCGAAATCGTATGCCTTGTGCGATACCGCGACGCCGAACTTGCCGAACCATTGCTTCCACTGTACGAGAGGCGTCTCCGAAAAGATCAGGCGCCGTTCGAGCAGATCCTCGGGGGTGCGCACCGGGTGTTGCTTGAGGTATTCCTCCGAGGCAAGAGGCGTGATGAACTCGTTGCGTAGCGTCTTGATCTCGCCATCGGTCCAATGGGCGTAGCCATGCCTTATGTCGAGGTCATAGTGGCCCGAGGTGAACGACACGTCCTCGTACGAGCACGCGAGATTCAACTGAATGTCGCCGTTCGCTTCCTGAAACAAGGCCAGCCGCGGCAGCAGCCACATCAACCCAAAGCTGGGACTCGAATGAATGCGAAGAATCTCGATACCCGACTGGCTCGATGCACGCTCCGTCGCGCGGCTCAGGTCGGCGAGCGATCCGGTGACATCGGCCAGATACTGCTGACCCGTTGGCGTCAGCACCAGTCCCCGCCCCAGCCTCATGAACAAGGGTCTTCCAACCATGGATTCGAGATTGGCAATCTGATGGCTGACCGCCGACGGCGTTAACCCTAATTCATCGGCCGCCCGATTGACACTCTTTGTCCGGGCGACACTCTCGAACGCGACGATGGCTTTTAGCGGTGGGATGCGCATTGTTCCTGGATGCTGCGGTGACAAACTGTCCTGGATCAGGGTGTTCTGCTCCCCTGAGGGCGGTTCCAGAAATGTCGCGTATCCGAGAGGTAAAGGCAAGCCGCGGTTCGGCCGATGGCAATCGGTTCACACGGGCGCGAGACGTCGTGCAAATATGAGGGCGAGCCCGGCGACCAAACGCATCCGCCGGTAGTCGGACAGGGGCAGGTCTCGGGCCGATATCCGACGTCCAGATGTTCTGACCGTCTGGCGGCTCGTGGCCGAACTGCGCCATACGATGCTGTCGCGCCGCTCGAGCGAGCGGGCGACGTCCGAGCGGCGCATCTCGACCCATAAGGGCACTTCGAGTTGCCATGTACGAATTGGCCGGCTCCTGGGGTGGATTCAACCAGCAACAACGGTCATTCGCACGGCCGGGCGCGAGCAAACCCGTATAGCCACTGGAGGACAATTGTTGCGATAACCTGGGGGCCTTCTTTGAAAGGCGGTCCAGCGAAGCGGACGTACATCGCACGGAGGCATTGATCGCCCGCCTCACTCAAAGGTTCGCTAGCGAATCAATCGTTGCATCCAGAAGTGCGCGCAGTCGCGCGACTCGACGTAAATCGCGGTGAAAGCCAAGCCAAACATCGCGACCCGGCGGGGCTTCGCCTAAATCGACTCGTCGGATGCCCGGCGTCGCATCACCCAGCGGACAGGGCAGCACTGCAAAGCCAGATCCTTCGGCACACATGCGCGCCTGTACTCCACGATTGTTGCTGCCGAACACGATCCTGGCCCGGGGCAGCATGCGCTTGACCCACTCGACGTCGGACAGCGAGCTGAACTCGCTGTCCATGCTGATCAGCGTGTAGCCGTCACCGTCCCCGCGTGTCGGCGGGACGAGATCGACGTGCCCGTACAACGCATAATCGATGTGCATCAGCTTGCGCTGGATGACGTCGGGTTCGTCGAATGGCGTGATGCGGAATAGCAGATCCGCCTCGCGCCGCGCGAGGTTGTAGAGGCGCGAATCCGTGACGAGTTCCAACGAGATGCCCGGGTACTTCGCTAGAAAGCGTGCGAACACGGGGGTGAGTATGTGCACGCCGAACCAGTCCGACGAGGAGACACGGAGCAGACCCGTCAACTGGGTCTCTTTCCCGGTGAGCGCGCGCGTGAATCCAAGCGCTTCCTCCTCCATTCGCTCGGCATAGGCGAGCGCCGTAGCACCCTCATCCGTCAGCACAAAGCCATTGCTCGTGCGCTGGAACAGCATATGTCCGAGCGCGTCTTCGAGTGCGCGCAACCTGCGCCCCATGGTGGGCTGGGTCTGGCCCACGCGCTTCGCTGCCGCCCCCAGCGTGCCGCAGCGGGCAATCGCCAAAAAAATCCGGACATCGCCCCAATCCAGGTACAGGTCATTCATTTTTGCATGGACTCCGTGCTAAAACTTTGATTTACATGCGTTATAGCATACGTCACGATGAACCCATCGACCCATTAGCTCAACGGAAAGACAACCCGATTGGAAACCACCATGACTATGCAAGCGCTCGTCCTCAGCCGCTACAACGGCCCGCTCGAATTGACTGAAATCTCGATGCCTGAACCCGCACACGGCCAGGTGCGCGTGCGCATTGCCGCAAGCGGTCTCAATCCGCTCGACACCAAGATCCGCGCTGGCAGCGCGGCGCATGCGAAGCATCCGCTCCCGCTGGTGCTCGGCATCGATATGGCTGGCGTAGTCGATGCCGTCGGGCCGGGCGTGACCGCTTTCCATGTCGGCGACGAGGTCTACGGTATGACGGGCGGCGTCGGCGGCATTCAGGGCTCGCTGGCCCAGTATGCGGCGGTGGATGCCGATCTGCTTGCGATCAAGCCCTCCAACCTATCGATGCGTGAAGCCGCGGCGCTACCCCTCGCGTTCATCACTTCCTATTCCGGCATTGTCGATCGGGCCCATCTGCAAGCGGGAGAAACGGTGCTGGTGCAAGGTGGAGCAGGCGGTGTCGGACATATCTCGGTGCAACTGGCGCGCGCACTCGGTGCTCAAGTTTTTGCAACAGCAAGTTCACGCGACCACGATCTCGTTGCGCGGCTCGGCGCTAAGCCAATAGACTACCGGTCGCAATCCGTCGAACAGTATGTCGCATCGTTGACGCACGACACTGGCTTCGACCTCGTTGTCGACACCGTCGGCGGCCCATCGCTCGATGCTTCGTTTGCTGCGGTCAAGCATTTTGGCCATGTTGTCAGCGCGTTGGGTTGGGGTACGCATGCGCTGGCGCCGCTGTCTTTCCGAGAAGCCACGTACTCTGGGGTCTTCACCCTCTATCCGCTCCTGACGGGCATGCATCGCGCGCATCACGGAGCGATACTGCGCGAGGCCACACGGTTGGTCGAAGCCGGCAAGCTCACTCCGAATCTCGATCCGCGCCGGTTCGACCTGCGATCCGCAGAATGCGCCTACGACGCCATCACGAACGCCACCGCACGCGGGAAGATCGTCGTGGACGTCGCGTGAGATCGAACGTGTCAGCTTCGCTGTGTCGATTCACGACTGCCCGACACGGTTGGTGCAGGCGCCCCTCAAGCAAATCGTCACGATCCGATGCGGACATTCGAGTGTCCGTCGCGTCGCGCGAGCGAATGACGGAACCTGGCCGGCTGCGGTCAAAAGCAACTGACCGCTGCCGACTCATCCGGGACACTCACATAGCGCACCTTGAATGTCTGTTCACCGCATGTCACGAGCCGCACCTACTAGCGAAGCCCTAATCTGGAATCTCACCGCTGGCGCACTTTGAAAGTCAGTGACTATCGCAAGTTAGCCTAGGTTTTCCGACCCTGATGGCGTGGGCATCCCGGCCAGGATGCCCTCGGATATCGCACGCTGGAAGCGGTCGACCAGGAAGTCCAGTACCACCCTCACGCGTGGAGTCATATAGCGATTTCGGTTCAACACGGCATATATGCCGGGCTCACCTTCGACCCACTCCGGCAACACGACCTGAAGTTTGCCTGCACGAATATCCGCTGCGGCATCCCATATTGTCTTGCGGGCTATGCCGAACCCGGCAAGTGTCCACGCACGTGCCAAGGCGCCATCATTTGTTTCCCATGCGTTTTCCATTGCTACGGTGTGATTCCAACGCTTGCCTTCGGACACGAAGTGAAATTCGTTCAACGGGCCTGCAGCCGTAACCAGAACGACAAACTGATGGGCAACCAGGTCAGCCGGGATTCGCGGCGTGCCGTGATTGGTCAGATATTCAGGAGACGCACATAGCACTCGCCAGTTCGGTGCAAGTTGCCGTGCGATAAGTGAAGGATTGTTTGGCCTTCCAAATCGGATTGCGAGATCCACGTCGTCTTGCAGCAAGTCGGAGAGGGAGTCGGTCAGGTTAAGCGCGATTTTCAGCTCGGGCTGCGTACGAACGAAGTCTTCTAGCCAGCTACTCAGTAGATTGCGGCCGAAATCGGCCGATGCCGAAATCCGAACCTTGCCGCGCGCTATCCCCTGGCTCGCGTTGAGTGCGGCCTCGGCATCCTCGATGGCCCTCAATGCAATGCGGCAGTGGTGGTGGTATAGCCGGCCCTCTTCTGTTAGGCGTAATTGCCTTGTATTGCGGTCGAATAGCCTTGTTGAGAGTGCCGCTTCCAGTTTGGTGAGCCGCGCGCTCGCTGCTGCCGGTGAGAATCCCAGCTTACGACCGGCAGCGGACAAGTTGCCCAGTGCCGCCGCCTCCACGAACAAACGCATGTCGCCCAGTCGATCAGTTGCCATTCTTCATCCAGATTTGAAAAGTATTCAAATGCGCGGCCAATTATCAAATCCATATTTACTAGGCAGACTGCCACTCTGCAAGCCCCCAACGAGGGAAAACGGTGAAATCTGGAGAACAAGATGGATAAAAATTGCGGGGCAGCGACCGTGGGTATCGGATGCGCTGAGACGGTGAATCGTCTCCCCGTGGGAGCGTTGTTTGCATTGGCGATGGCCAGTTTCATCGCCACAGCGAACGAAACTGTGCCGGCTGGCTTGCTTCCAGAGATTGCACAAGGGTTCCACGTCAGCGAAGCCTGGGCTGGGCAACTTGTAACCCTCTGTGCGCTCGGGTCGGGTGTAGCAGCCATCCCGCTGACCGCAGTTGTCCGTAAGTGGCAACGGCGGCATGTCTTGTTGCTGGTGTTGGCCGCGTTTCTCGTTTGCAATGCGATCACTGCGGTGTCGACGAATTACACGCTGACGCTGGCTACGCGCTTTGCTGTGGGACTCGCCACCGGACTGGCTTGGTGCCTTTTGGCGTCGTACGCGCGGCGTATGGTTCCCGCGTCGATGCAGGGACGCGCGCTTGCGGTGGCGATGATCGGCATTCCTTTGGCGTTGTCGGTCGGGGTGCCGTTAAGCGTCTGGCTCGGCAGTATGGTCGGCTGGCGCAGCATCTTTGGCATTATGTCCGGGATGTCACTGGCGTTAATGGCCTTGGTGTGCTGGAAAGTGCCGGATTATCCCGGCGAGATGACGAACCACCGTTTGCCGATGCGGCGAGTCCTCATGATCCGGGGCGTGCGACCCGTGCTGTTCGTGGTGATGGCCTGGATTCTTCCACATTACATTCTTTACACGTACATTGCGCCTTACCTGGCATCGGTCGGACTGGCGCGCGATGTGGATTCTGTGCTGCTGATCTTCGGTATCTCTTCCATGCTCGGCATTTGGGTTATCGGTTCTCTCGTTGACGGGTGGCTGCGCCTGTTGGTATTGGGCGGGCTCGGAGCCTTCGCCTGCGTTTCGGTGATATTTGGGTTAGGCGCCACGTCACCCACGGTCATCTGCGTTGGCGTTGCGATCTGGGGCTTCAGTTTCGGCGGAGCGCCGACACTTCTTCAGACTGCTTTGGCCGATGCAGCCGGCGAGGGGGCTGACGTCGCGCAGTCCGCATTGGTGACGGTGTTCAATCTTTCGTTTGCCGGCAGTGGAATTGTCGGTGGGGTACTACTCGGGACGGTAGGCGTCGCTTCTTTTCCGTGGGTGGTCGCGTCGCTGCTGGTGATTGGCCTGTTAGCGGCATGGCGAGCGAATGTCCACGGATTTCCGTCTGGGCAGCGTCAATGAATGAACCAGGCACGTCGCTACGCGCAAGCCGCGAACGGCCGATGGCGGAGGTGTAGCCGCCTTACAAACATCCGGTCAAACGCCTTCGTGAGTGACGCCTCTGGCCGCACACCGACGCTCTTCCCACCCTCCCGTCAACACCCTACCGCGCACGCACCGACACGAACTTCCGCGCATTCTCGCGCTGGATCAGCACCGCGATCACACCGCCTTTCGCTTCGAGCGACTGCACGTCGTCCGGCGTTTCGAGCAGCGTGTCGTTGAGCTCGAGCACGACGTCGCCCGGACGGATGCCCGCGTTCGCGGCCGGCCCGCGCACCGCATCCACCATCATCCCGACCGCGAGCCCGGTCGAACGCCGTTCGGCGTCGCTCAGCGGATGCATCGTCAGCCCGAGCCGATCGCCGCTGTCAGCCGGCCGCGCGGCCGCCATCGCCACGCCGGCGGCACCGCCCGCGCCAACCGTGCCCGCGCTGCCCGTCGCACCCGCGTTGTCGATCGCGTCGCCGGTCGCCGCGCCGGTGACCGTCAGCATCATCGGCGCGCGGTTGCGGATCAGCCGCACCGGCGCCTTTGCACCTGGCGGCAATGCGGCGGCCAGGTCGTTCAGTTCGGCCGACTGGCCAATCGGCTTGTCGCCGAACTTGACGATCACGTCGCCGGGCCTCACGCCCGCCGCGGCGGCCGGCGAGCCGGGATCGACGCCGTTGACGAGCGCGCCCGCCGGACGCGGCAGGCCGAACGCAGCTGCCAGCCCGACGCCGACGTCCTGTACGTCGACGCCGAGCGCGTTGCCGGACGACGCGCGCTGCGCCTGCGCATTGGCGCGGCTCTGTGCCTGCACCTGCGCACGCACCTTCACGGCGAGCGCGATCGGGATCGCGAACGTCGTGCTCGCGTACCGGTCGGCGCCCGTATAGACCTGCACCGCGATACCGATCACGTCGCCCGCGCGGTTGAACACGGGGCCGCCCGAGTTGTCGGGATTCACCGCGATGTCGGTCTGGAAGAACGGAAACCCGCTGCCGTCCGGCAGCGCATGCGACGTCGCGCTGATGATGCCGGCCGTGACCGTGTTGCCAGAGCCGTCCGGCGCACCCATCGTCATCACCGGTTCGCCGGCGCGCACCCTCGACGAATCGCCGATGCGCACGACCGGCAGCTTCGTCGCGTCGACGCGCAGCACGGCGACGTCGCTCTGCGGATCGACGGCCAGCACCGTCGCCTTCAGGTCGCGACGATCGGCCAGTCGCACCGTGACATCGGTCGCATCGTCGACGACATGCGCAGACGTGAGGATCAGCCCGTCGGCGCTGACGATGAAGCCCGAGCCGCTGCCCGACAGCGTGCGCGGCGACGTATCGGGCCCCGGCGCCAGTGGACCTTGTGCGGACGCCGGCGGACCGCCGCGGCGGAAGAACGCGGCAAGCGGATCGTCAGAATCGAGAATCGCGAAGGACGGGCCACCGGCCTGCTGGTCGGGCGCGGCGGTCATGATGGTGACGACCGCCGGGCCGTAACGGTCGACGATCGCCGGGAAGTCGACCGGCATCGAGTGAGGCGATGCGGCGAGCCGGTTCTTCATGACAGGCGGTGTGGCGGGCGGTGCGACGGATCCGGCAACAGCTGGCGATGGCGACAGCAACGAGGCGAATACGCCCCCGATCAACGCGGTGCGAAGCACGGCGCGAGCAAGCGTCTGGCGAACCACGGTGCACCTCCCCCGGCAGTCGCGGCGCCGCCCCGCGCGCCACGCGCGGGCGCCCGACAAGCACCGGTACACCCCTCCATTTATAGTCCAAGCGGCATCCGGAACATACGAATCGAAACCCGCATGCCGGGTCGTCACGCGACGGCGGAGTCGCGACAGCGTTCGTTCCGGGCAAAGTTCACGGTTCGTCAATCAGAATATCCACCCGATACCGCGGCGATGCGCACGATGACGTGCGTCCCGCGCTACCAGGCCAGCAGCAGAAAGTTGCGCACCACCGCCGACGGATCGTCGCGTCGCGACGCAATCGCGAGCCTCGCGCGCAGCCCGTTGCCCGCGACCTGCCGATACACGACGCCTGCGACCCGCACCTGCGTGATCGCCTTCGGCACGATCGACACGCCGAGCCCGGCCGCGACGAGCGTCACCGCCGACGCGATTTGCGGCGCGGGCTGCGCCATGCGCGGCTGGAAACCGGCGGCATTGCACGCCGCGACGATGTCGTCGAACAGCGCACTGCCCGCTTCGCGCGGCACCTGCACGAACGCCTCGTCGGCCAGTTCCGCCAGATCGATGCGACGCCGCTGCGCGAGGCGATGCGCGACCGGCATCGCGACGAACATCGGCTCCTCGTCCCAGTCCGCTGCCCGCAACGTGTCCGCGATACGACGCTCCGGACGCACGATCGCGACATCGAGCCGCCCGGCTTCCAGCGCCTCGAGCAACACGCCGGAGGTCGCCTCCTGCAACGTCAGGTCCGTATCCGGAAACGCTTCGCGAAAGCGGCGAATCAGGTCGGCCACTTTCGAATTGAAGGCCGCCGTCCCGGTGAATCCGACCCGCAGTTGCCCGATTTCCCCACGCGCGGCCCGTTTTGCCGCCCGCGCCGCGCGCTCCGCATCGTCGAGCACGCGCCGCGCCTCTTCCGCGAACACCTCTCCCGCAACGGTCAGCTCGGCACCGCGTGCGGTCCGCTTGAACAGCTCCACGCCGAGTTCGTTCTCGAGCGCCTTGATCTGCTGGCTCAGCGGCGGCTGCCCCATGCCGAGCGCCTCCGCGGCCTTGGTGAAGTTCAACGTGGCCGCCACGGCCAGGAAGTATCGGAGATGTCGAAGTTCCATGTGATCTCGGTCGACGGAAATGGCGATCCAGCCATTCGCAAAAGGTATTGCTACGGTTCATTTCATATATTGGACATATATATGACCGTGCGCAAGAATTCGGCTATTCCGCAGCCCATCGGGTCCATACCATGTCGAATCCCGCGATTTCGTCCGCCGCGACGCGCGCCCCGAGCGCCGCGCCGGATGCGCTGCCCGCCGGCGTGTCGCCCCGCTCGGCGGCCTACAAGCGCATCGCACTGGCACTCTTCCTGGCCGGCTTTTCCACCTTCTCGCTGTTGTACTGCGTGCAGCCGCTGCTGCCTGCGTTCGCGCGCGAGTTCAACCTGGGCGCGGCGTCGAGCTCGCTATCCCTGTCGCTGTCGACGGGGATGCTGGCGGTCTCCATCCTGTGCGCCGGCGCGCTGTCCGAACGCTTCGGCCGACGCGGGCTGATGTTTGCGTCGATGACGCTCGCGGCACTGTTCAACGTGCTCTCGGCGATCGCGCCGAACTGGAACCTGCTGCTGATCTGGCGCGCGCTCGAAGGTTTCGCGCTCGGCGGCGTTCCGGCAGTGGCGATGGCCTATCTGGCCGAGGAAATCGCCGCCGACGGGCTGGGCCTGTCGATGGGTCTTTATGTCGGCGGCACCGCGTTCGGCGGCATGATCGGGCGAATCGGGATGAGCGCGCTCGAGGAGTATTTCTCCTGGCGCACCGCGATGCTGACGATCGGGATCATCGACCTCATCGCGTCGGTCGCGTTCGTGATGCTGCTGCCGCAGTCGCGACGCTTCGTGAAGCGAACCGACCTGACGGTGCGTCACCATCTGCGGCTGTGGAGCGCGCAGTTGCATCATGCGCGGCTGCCGTTCGTATTCGCGGTCGGCTTCCTCATGATGGGCGCGTTCGTGACCGTATACAACTACGCCGGGTTCCGGCTGACGGCCGCGCCGTTCAACCTGAGCGCGACCGCATGCGGGCTGATCTTCGGCGCCTACCTGTTCGGGATGGTGTCTTCATCGAGCGCCGGTGCACTCGCCGATCGTCTCGGGCGCGCGCCCGTCCTCATCAGCGGCATTCTCGTGTTCGCGGCCGGCCTCGCGCTGACGCTGTCGCATTCGCTCGTCGCGATCATCGTCGGGATCGTGCTGATCACGATCGGCTTCTTCGTCGCGCATGCGGTCGCGAGCGGCTGGGTTGGCCACCTTGCAGGTTCCGCGAAGGGGCATGCCGCGTCGCTCTACCTGCTGGCCTATTACCTCGGGTCGAGCGTGCTGGGCTCGGTCGGCGGCACGTTCTGGCAACACGGCGCGTGGTCTGCGGTCGCCGCGTATGTCGCGGTGCTGCTCGTGCTCGGCCTGGCGGCTGCCCGCCGGATCATGCGCGAGGAACGCGCGCGGTAAGTTCCGATTCGCCCGCTTCGCCTCCCGGCAATGCGCAGCGACGCGACTCAATCGCCCGCGACCCGATGCGCGATCGTCGACAACGTCCGCAGCATCGGCGCGAACGCATCGGCCGGCGTATTGCCGAACCCGAGCACGAGCCCGTTGGTCGCCGACGTCGCATGGATCGAAAAACCCGACAGCGGAAACGGCCCGATCCCGTGCACGCGCGCCGCCTCGACGATCGCGCGGTCGCGATAGCGTGCCGGCAGCCGCAGCGCCAGATGCAGCCCGCACGGCCCGCCCTCGACCTGATGCGGCACGGCGAACGCGTCGTCCAGCGCGGCGAGCAGCAAGCGCCGCCGGTCGCGGTACAGCCGGCGCATCCGCCCGAGATGCCGCCCGTACTCGCCCGTCTCGATGAAATCGGCGAGCGCGAGCTGCACGTGGCGCGTCCCACCGCGCAGCATCTCCGGCAACGCCGACCGCACCGCGGCCAGCAGCGCGTCGGGCAGCACGAGAAAGCCGATCCGCAACGCCGGAAACATCGTCTTGCTGAACGAGCCGAGGTAGACGACCGGCGAGTCGGCCGCGAGCCCGTGCAGCGCGCCGATCGGCTCGCCGGTATGCCGAAACTCGCTGTCGTAATCGTCCTCGATGATCCACGCGCGATGCCGGCGTGCGGCGTCGATCAGTGCGAGCCGGCGCGAGATCGACAGCACCGCGCCGGTCGGGAACTGATTCGACGGCGTGGTATAGACGAGCCGGGGCGGCCGCTCGCGCCAGTTCGCGTCCTCCGCGCGCAGCCCCTCCGCGTCGACCGGCACCGGCACGACATCGAGATCGGCCGCCTGCATCGCGGTGCGCGCGCCGCGATAGCCGGGCTCCTCGACCCAGACCGTGTCGCCCGGGTTCGTCAGCAGTTGCGCGCACAACGCGATCGCGCCCTGCGCGCCCTCGGTGATCACGATTTGCTCGGGGTCGCAGCGCACGCCGCGCGTCACGGCCAGATGGCGCGCGATCGACTCGCGCAGTGCGCGCTCGCCGAGCGGGTCGCCGTACGCGAGCAGGTCGCGGCCGGCGCGGCGCAATGCACGGTCGATCGCGTGCCGCCACGCATCGACCGGGAAATGCGACAGCGCGGGCACGCCCGGCCGGAAGCCCTCCGATTCGCCGGTGCCGATCAGGCTCGGACGGATCCGGCCGAGCCGCTGCGCGACGTCCGGCGGTGCGGCCCGCCGACGAGGCGCGGCCGGCCGCGACAGGCCGACCACGCGCGTGCCGCGACGATCGGATTGCAGGAAGCCTTCGGCGACGAGCTGCTCGTAGACCGCGGCCGTCGTGTTGCGCGACACGCCGAGCGTCTCGGCCAGCGCACGCGTGCCGGGCAGCCGCGTGCCGGCCGGCATCGCGCCGCCGAGAATCGCATCGCGCACGCGGCGCAGCAACTGCCGCTGCAAGGAAGGCGCGCCGGCCATGCGCGCGAGCGGCGCGTCGAGCGGCAGCAGTGGCGCGGCACCGGAAGGAATGGCAGTCGTCATCGGAATATCGCGGCGTGGAAGTCTCGGTGCATGGCGCCATCGTCGCGCCTTCGTGGCACCATAAATTTGCCATCGTCTGGCGCTTCTCATGGTACCTCGCCGGGACTACGATCGTCTGCATGCCGGCATGTCGCCGGCCGCCAACCGAAGCGAGATCGACCTTGTCCACGCTCACCAACGACTTCCAGCAGCCCATCGGCCACCCCGTTCCCGACTGGTCCGCGCGCGCGCGCCCGGAGCGCATCGTGCTCGAGGGCCGCTATTGCCGCCTCGAACCGCTCGATGCCGACCGCCATGCCGCCGACCTGTACGCCGCATATGCGCAGGCGCCCGACGGCGGCGACTGGACCTATCTCGCGCACGGGCCGTACGCCGACGAGTCGAGCTACCGCGACTACGCGCGCGGCGCGGCGGCGAGCGCCGATCCGCTGCACTACACGGTGATCGACCGCGCGACGAACCGCGCGGTCGGCACGCTCGCGCTGATGCGCATCGACCCGGCCAACGGCGTAATCGAGGTCGGCTCCGTCACGTTCTCACCGCGGCTCAAGCGCACGCCGATTTCGACGGAAGCGCAGTACCTGCTGATGAAGTACGCGTTCGACACGCTCGGCTACCGCCGCTACGAATGGAAGTGCGACGCGCTCAACGAGCCGTCGCGCAAGGCGGCCGCGCGGCTCGGCTTCCGTTACGAGGGTACGTTCCGGCAGGCGATCATCTACAAGGGCCGCAATCGCGACACGGCATGGTTCTCGATCATCGACGGCGAATGGCCGGACGTGCGCGCCGCGTTCGAAGCCTGGCTCGCGCCGGAAAACTTCGACGCCAGCGGTACGCAACGCGAGTCGCTCGTTACGATCCGCCACGCGCGGGCGCGTGCGCGCGACGCAGCCAGCCGTGAGAACGACGCGACGCGCGTCACGGTCCGACCGCTCGTCGCCGCCGACGAAGCCGCGTGGCGCCCGCTGTGGCAGGGGTACCAGCGGTTCTACGAGACAGCGCTGAGCGACGCCGTGTTCGCGACGACGTGGGCGCGCCTGATGGATCCCGCCGAACCGATGTTCGCGCTCGGCGCCTTCGATACGTCGGGCACGCTGGTCGGCATCGTGCACACGATCTTTCACCGCTCATGCTGGACCGAAGGGCCGTACTGCTATCTGCAGGACCTGTTCACGGCGGCCGACGCACGCGGACAAGGCGCGGGCGGTGCGCTGATCGAGGCCGTGTACGAGCGGGCCCGCGAAGCCGGCGCGAGCCGCGTGTACTGGCTCACGCACGAAACCAATACGACCGCGCGCGCGCTGTACGACAAGCTCGCGACCAACGCGGGGTTCATTCAGTACCGGAAAGATCTCAAGTAACGCGCGGGTGCAACCGGTCGCGCTCAGCCCAGGGCGTCGACCGGATCCGTCGCCTCGCCGCAGGCTGGTGCAACGTGGCACGCGGCGCCGGCCGCAGGCGGCACCGACGCGGGGTGGATCATCTCGTCGCCGTTGACGGGCACCGGCCGCCGCACCGGCCGGTACACCGGTTCACCCGGCTCGATCGCCTGCCCCGAGATCGCGCAGCGGCCCGCCTGCAACGCGACGCGCAAGCGCCAGCGTTGCTCGCCGTAATGGCAGCGCCCGCTTTCGCTCCAGCGCACCAGCAAGCCGTCGTCGCCAGCCTCCAGAACCGACACGAACAGTTGCGGCCGCAACGGTGAAACGCCAGGTGCGACAGGCTCCGGAGATGACGCACGACCGGCGCGCTCCGACGGCCGGGCCGTCCCGACCTCTGCCGGCAACGGCATCGCGTCCCGCTCGTCGGCTACCAGCATGTGGTACGACACGTACCCGCAGATCAGGCTTTCGATGAAGTTTGGCATCCTGGACGACCTTCAGTGAAGATTGAAACGAGCCGCGCCGCGCTCGGCCCTTCGCGCAGCAGCGCCGGCCGATTCGGTCATGCGCCGCCTCCGGTGCCACCGCCGCGCACGCATGCGATCGGACATTGCCGCAGATGATACAAATTGAACTTGACTTCAAGTAAAGGGGGTGTGCGCGCAACGATGCGTTTCACCGATCGGCACAATGGGCTCGCACGACGGTGGTGGAGGCGCAGCCACCCAGCCACGCGTCTCACGTTTCGTCTCAATCAGCTGAGACTAATGTCCCGGGGTCTCACCCGCCCCAGCCCGTCGCAAGCGCAGCAAATTTCACGCACGATTCGCTCTGCACGCGCTGATACCAGCGCAAGGCCGGTTGCTGCACCGCACACCACCCCTCCCGCTCCGTCACCACCCGACCGCCCGTTCAGGCTGGCCCCGTTCCTGCATGTCGGTCGCTCGCGCAATCGCGCGACGGACGCACCGGCCCCTTGCCGCGCGTCCGACAACAACCTGACGGAGACAGCAACGTGAGTACACCGGCACCGAACACCGCTCCCAGCATGAAGGCCGCCGTCTGGCACGGCCGCAACGACATCCGCGTCGAGGAGGTTCCCGTTCCGGCGCATCCGCCGGCCGGCTGGGTCCAGATCCGCGTGCACTGGTGCGGGATCTGCGGCTCCGACCTGCACGAGTACGTCGCCGGGCCCGTGTTCATCCCCGTCGACGCGCCGCATCCGCTGACGGGCCTGAAGGGACAGTGCATCCTCGGCCACGAATTCAGCGGAGAAATCGCGGCGCTCGGCGCCGGCGTGACGGGCTTCGCTGTCGGCGAGCGCGTGACGGCCGACGCGTGCCAGCATTGCGGCACCTGCTGGTATTGCCGGCACGGGCTGTACAACATCTGCGAGAACCTCGCGTTCACCGGGCTGATGAACAACGGCGCCTTCGCCGAATTCGTCAACGTGCCGGCCGAACTGCTGTACAAGCTGCCCGACGACTTCCCGACCGAGGCCGGCGCGCTGATCGAGCCGCTCGCGGTCGGGCTGCATGCGGTGAAGAAGGCCGGCAACATCGTCGGCCAGACCGTCGTCGTGGTCGGCGCCGGCACGATCGGCCTGTGCACGATCATGTGCGCGAAGGCCGCGGGCGCCGGACGCGTGATCGCGCTGGAAATGTCGGCCGCGCGCAAGCAGAAGGCGCTGGAAGTCGGCGCGACGGTCGTGATCGACCCGAAGGCGTCCGACGCGATCGCGGAAGTCAAGGCGCTGACGGGCGGCTACGGTGCCGACGTGTCGTTCGAGTGCATCGGGCACACGGCCACCGCGCAGCTTGCGATCGACGTGATCCGCAAGGCCGGCAAGTCGGTGATGGTCGGCATCTTCGAGGAGCCGACGTCGTTCAACTTCTTCGACATCGTGTCGACCGAGAAGGAAGTGATCGGCTCGCTCGCGTACAACGGCGAATTCGCGGACGTGATCCGCTTCATCGCGGACGGCCGCATCGACGTGCAGCCGCTGATCACCGGACGCATCAACCTCGGCGACATCGTCACGCATGGCTTCGAGGAACTGGTCAACCACAAGGACCGGAACGTGAAGATCATCGTCCAGCCCGCGAACGCCTGACGAACCGCGGACCGGCCGATGACCGCCGCGTGCCGGACGGACGCGGCGCCGAACGGTGCCGGGGCAACCCTGTCGCCGCCGCGACGCCCGCCCGGCCGGTACATGTTCCCGACCGTTCTCGGTGCGCGCACAACGGCACCGGGCGCGGGCGCGCGGGGTCGGACTTCGATATACTCGAAGCGACATCACCGCCCCGCGCGCCGCCCGCGCACCCGCTTCCGTGAAACCACGAGCCGGCCTGATCCTCGAACTCGTCGTCAACCTGCTGCTGCCTTGGGTCGCATACCGGGTGGCGCATCCGTATTTCGGCGAAACCGGTGCGCTGTATGCGTCGGCGATTCCACCGATCGTCTGGTCCGTCGTCGAATTCATCCGCTCGCGCCGCATCGATGCGGTGGCTGCCGTCGTGCTGCTCGGCATCGCGCTGTCGATCGCCGGCATGGCGCTCGGGGGCAGCGCGCGCACGTTGCTGATGCGCGAATCGCTCGCGTCCGGCACGATCGGCGTCGTGTTCCTGCTGTCGTTGTTCCGTGATCGTCCGCTGATCTTCTATCTCGCGCGCGCGACGGTGGCCCGCGAGATGGCCGGCGGCGCCGCGCGTTTCGAGGCGGTCTGGGCCGAGCAGCCGGGGCTGCGCCAGATGCTGCGGCTGATGACCTTCGTGTGGGGCGCGTGCATGACGCTCGAGATGCTGCTGCGCCTGTGGATGGTCGTCACATGGCCCGTCGAGCGCGTGCTCGTCGTGTCGCCGATCATGGGCTACACGGTGTTCGGCACGCTGCTGCTGTGGACCTTCTGGTACCGGCGGCGAATGCGCGAGCGCAACCGCGTCGACATCCCTGGCCGCGACGGCGTCACCGAAATCGCCGGCCGCTGACTACCCGCCCCGCGGCATGTCACGGCCGCTAGGGTATGATGCGCGGCGTTTCGTCCGACCCTGCATCGCCTCATGTCTCTCTCGCTTCTCCCGTGTGCCACGATCTGGCTCGCGCTGTTCGCGGCCGCTGCATTCGCGTGGCAGCGCCCGCTGCACGTCCTGAGCATCGCCCTTGCCGCGCTCGGCTATGCCGCTGCGCTGGCGTTCGGCAAGCTCGAGCCGATCGTGCTCGCGCCGATCGCGCTGCTCGTGGCCGCCGCCTGGGGCGTCGCGCCGGGCCGTCCGTTCGCGGTGCGGATCGGCGCGCATGTCGTGTTTGCCGCGCTCGCGATCGCGTTGACCCTGCACCTGATCCCCGGCTTCCACAATCCGCGCGTGATCGAGCCGACGCGTTTCACGCCGGATGCCGTGCCGTTCACGATGTACCTGAATTTCGACAAGCCGCTCGTCGGCCTGTGGCTGCTGTGGGCGCTGCCGTGGACCGCGCCTGACGTCCCGCCGGCGCGCGCGTTGCGCACCGGTGCCGTGGCGGCCGTCGCGACGGCGGCGGCCTGCCTGGCCGGCGCGCTCGCCTTCGGGATGGTCGGCTGGGCGCCGAAATGGCCGGCGTCGGGCTGGATGTGGCTCGTCAACAACGTGCTGCTCGTCACGCTCGCCGAGGAAGCGCTGTTCCGCGGTTACGTGCAGGGTGGACTCACGCGCGTGCTCGGACGGTTCGGATGGGGGCCATGGGCCGCGCTTGCGATCGGCGCGGTGCTGTTCGGCGCCGCGCACGCGGCCGGCGGCTGGCCCTGGATCGTGCTCGGCACGGTGGCCGGCTTCGGCTATGGTCTCGCCTGGCGGCGCGGCGGGCTGCTCGCGTCCGCGCTCGCGCATGCGGGGCTGAACGCGATCCACTTCGGGCTGTTCACCTACCCGATGCTCGCCGCCGCGCGCTGAACGCCGTGCGCGACGGGGCGGCGGCGGCAGGCCGCCGGTTTCGCGCGGTTGGTCAGTTGAAGCCAGCCACCGCGTGCGGCACGTAAGGGCCTTCAAGCGCCGCGATTTCGTCGTCCGTCAGCTTCAGTTGCAGGGCCCCGAGCGCATCGTCCAGATGATGCGGCTTCGAGATGCCGACGATCGGTGCGGTGACGCCGCGCTTGTGCGCGACCCACGCGAGCGCGACCTGCGCACGCGGCACGTTGCGCGCGGCGGCGATCGCGGCAACGGCCTCGACGACCGCGCGATCGGCATCGGCCGTCGCGTCGTAGAGCCGTTGGCCGACGTCGTCGCTCTGCTGCCGGCCGGACGACTCGTCCCAGTTGCGCGTCAGCCGACCTCGCGCGAGCGGGCTCCACGGAATCACCGCGACGCCTTCGGCCTCGCACAGCGGCAGCATTTCCCGCTCCTCCTCGCGATACAGCAGGTTCAGGTGGTTCTGCATGCTGACGAAGCGGGTCCAACCATTCTGCTTCGACGTATACAGCGCCTTCGCGAACTGCCACGCGAACATCGACGACGCGCCGATGTAGCGCGCCTTGCCGGCCTTCACGACGTCGTGCAGCGCCTCGAGCGTCTCCTCGATCGGCGTGCCGTAATCCCAGCGGTGGATCTGGTACAGGTCGACGTAGTCGGTGCCGAGCCGCTTCAGGCTCTGGTCGATGTCGGTCATGATCGCCTTGCGCGACAACCCCGCGCCGTTCGGCCCCGGCCGCATCCGGTAGAACACCTTGGTCGCGATCACGACGTCGTCGCGCTTCGCGAAGTCGCGCAGCGCGCGGCCGACGATCTCTTCCGACGTGCCGTCCGAATACATGTTCGCGGTATCGAAGAAGTTGATGCCGGCCTCGATCGCGCGCTGGATGATCGGGCGGCTTTCCGCTTCCGGCAGCGTCCACGGATGCGTGCCGCGTGACGGCTCGCCGAACGTCATGCAGCCCAGCACCAGCTTCGACACGTCCATCCCGGTCGACCCGAATTTCACGTATTCCATCGCGCGCCTCGTCATTGAAGTGGGGTGACGGCCGGATGCGCACCCCGGTTCGCCGCGCCGGGCGCGAACGCCGGGGCATGCATCCGCCGGACGTCGCATGGTATCCCGCGGCGCGCAAACGCGTATCGGTGCGCTCGCGCTGCCGGCCAAGGTCGGACGGACGAACGCACCCCCGCAGCCCGGACACGTCGCTCGGGCCCGGGTTGCGCGTCGAATGACGAACGAAGTTACTTGATCTGGTCGGCGAGCGGCTGCAGGAATTCGGAGAAGCCGGTCAGCATGATCTGCACGCCGATGCACAACAGCAGGAACGCCGACACGCGCTTCGCAACCTTGGTGCCTTCGGTGCCGAGATAGCGGGAGAGTAGCGCGGCACGGCTGTAGGTCAGCCAAATGACGACCGCGACGAGCGCGGAAACCGCGATCGACACGATGCTCGACAGCATGAACTCCGACAGCTTGTGCGTGCGATTCGCGTTCAGCGCAATCGCGGTGGCGATCGAGCCGGGGCCAACCGTCAGCGGCACGGTCAGCGGAAAAAACGCGCGGGTCATGATCGCATTCGCATTGATCGGCTTGATCGGCGTATCGCCGCCGCCCGCCGGGCCGTCAGGCTCGTTCAGCATCTGCCACCCCGCGACGGCGACCGCGAAGCCGCCGCCGATCCGCAGCGCTTCCATCGAAATCCCGAAGAAGTGCAGCACCGGCGTGCCGGCGAAGAACGCAACCAGCAACACGATGAACGCGTTGAACGCCACCTTCTTCGCGAGCAGGTTCCGCTCGTGCTCGGTCAGCGCCTCGGTGCGCTCGAGAAACAGGAACGCGATGCCGATCGGATTGATGATGCCGATCAAGCCGGTGAAGCCGAACAGGATCTCGGAGATAAGGCGATTGACGATCATCGGAAGCGAAGAAGCGGTCAGGGCTGGGCCGGCGGCGCGCCGGGGGTCACGCATTGTAGAGCAAGCGCCCGCGCCCGCGACGCAAATCGCGCCGCGGGCCCGACAGGCCGCGCCCCGCCCTTATTCGGCGACCGGCTCCCACGCCGGCGGCCGCTTCGCGAAGAACGCGGCGAAGCCCTCCTTCGCTTCGGGCGTCGCCCGCACGCGCGAGATCGTCTGCGCCGTGAACGCGGAGCGTTCGTCCGACGGCGGATACTCGCCGATCGCGTCGAAAAAGCGCTTGATTTCCATCAGTGAGGTCGGGCCATTGCGGCTCAGCTCGGCGAGCGTCTTGTCCAGCGCCGCGTCGAGTGCGTCGGGCGGCACGGCCTGGTGGATCAGCCCGATCGCGACGGCTTCGCCGGCCGCGAGCTGCGTCGCGGTCAGCGCGAGCCGGCGCGCCTGGCGCTGGCCGACCGCCTCGACCAGATACGGGCCGATCACCGACGGCAGGATCCCGAAACGTGCCTCGCTGACCGAGAAGCGCGCCTGATCGCTCGCGATCACGATGTCGCAGGCGGCGCACAGGCCGACGCCGCCGCCGAACGCGTGGCCCTGCACGCGCGCGACGGTCGGCTTCGGGCACTGCCGGATCGCCCGCATCATCGCGGCGAACCGCTCGGCGTCGCGCAGGTTCGCGGCCGCGTCGTTCGCGCTCGCGCGCTGCATCCACTGCAGGTCGGCACCCGCGCAGAACGCGCGGCCGTCCGAGCGCAGCACGATCGCGCGCACGTCGTCGCGCCCGCCGAGCGTCGTGAACGCGTCGGTCAGCTCGGCGATCATCGTCTCGTCGAACGCGTTGAGCACGTCACCGCGCTGCAGCGCGACGGTCGCGATGCCGCGCGCATCGACGGCGACAGCCAGGGTCTTCAATCCATCCATCGAACAGGTTTCCTCAGGTAGAACGGCAAACATCCGAATTACGCGGCCTGGCGGCGGTCGATCACGCGCCGGGCCTTGCCGGTCGCGCTCGCGGGAATGCCGCCGGCCGCCAGCACCGTCACGCCGGACGACACACCGACCATCGTCTTGATCCGGTGCTGCAACTCGCGCGCGAGCGCCGCGCGAGCGCTTTCGGTGACCGACGCGGCCGCTTCGGAGCGCAGTTCGACCGCGAGGTCGAGCCGGTCCATGTGACCGTCGCGCGACAGCGTGATCTGGAACTGGCCCGACAGCTGCGGCAGCGCCACGACGATCTCCTCGATCTGGCTCGGGAACACGTTCACGCCGCGCACGATCAGCATGTCGTCGGAGCGGCCGGTGATCTTCGCGAGACGGCGCATCGTGCGCGCGGTCGGCGGCAGCAGCGCGGTGAGGTCGCGCGTGCGGTAGCGGATCACCGGCATCGCTTCCTTCGTGAGCGACGTGAACACGAGCTCGCCCTGGCTGCCGTCGGGCAGCACTTCGCCGGTGACGGGATCGATGATCTCCGGATAGAAATGGTCTTCCCAGATCACCGGGCCGTCCTTCGTCTCCACGCATTCGCATGCGACGCCCGGGCCCATCACTTCCGACAGCCCGTAGATGTCCAGCGCGTCGATGCCGACGCGCGTCTCCACTTCCTCGCGCAGCGCCTGCGTCCACGGCTCGGCACCGAAGATGCCGATCTTCAGCGACGATTCGGCCGGGTCCATCCCCTGCCGCACCATCTCGTCGATCAGATTCAGCATGTACGACGGCGTGACGAGAATGATCTTCGGCTCGAAATCGCGGATCAGCTGCACCTGCTTCTCGGTCTGGCCGCCCGACATCGGCACGACCATGCAGCCGAGCCGTTCCGCGCCGTAGTGAATCCCGAGACCGCCCGTGAAGAGCCCGTAGCCGAAGGCGTTGTGCAGCGTGTCGCCCGGGCGGCCACCGGCCGCGCGGATCGAGCGCGCGGTGACGTTCGCCCAGGTATCGATGTCGCGCGCGGTGTAGCCGACCACCGTCGGTTTGCCCGTCGTGCCGCTCGACGCGTGCACGCGCACGACCTGCTCGCGCGGCACCGCGAACAGCCCGAACGGATAGTTGTCGCGCAAATCGTTCTTGGTCGAAAACGGGAATTTCGCGAGATCGGCGAGCGACTTCAGGTCGTCCGGATGCACGCCCGCCGCATCGAACGTGCGGCGATAGTGCGGGACGTTGTCGTACGCGTGGCGCAGCGACCACTTGAGGCGCTCGAGCTGCAGCGCCTGCAGTTCGTCGCGGCTGGCGGTCTCGATCGGCTCGAGGGCGGCGGCGGGATGCGTCGGGTGAGTCATCGGGGTGCTCCTCCAATGGAGTGATGTCGTTATCGTGTTCGGGGTAACGGGGCCGGCGGCTACGACCGGAACGTGCGGCCGGCCGCGTGCAGCATGGCGATGCGCGGCGACACGCGATAGCGGTCCTCGCCGTAGCTCGCCGCGAGATTCGACAGCACGCGATGCACGCGGCCGATGCCGATCGCATCGGCCCACGCGAGCGGGCCGCACGGGTAGTTCACGCCCTTCTCCATCGCGAGATCGAGATCGGCGGGCGAGCACACGCCCTGGTTCACCGTGTCGGCCGCCTCGTTCGCGAGCATCGCGACGGTGCGCATCGCGACCATGCCCGGCACGTCCGCGACGCCGACGACGCGAAAACCCGCCTGCTGGAACAGGCCGACCGCGTCCGCATAGGCCGCATCGCTGCACTGGAGCGCGCGCGTCAGCGCGACGAGCCCGGCCTGCGCGTAATCGCGGGCAAGATCGACGAGCACGAGATCGGCCACGCCGGTTTGCGCGGCGCGCGCGGTCGCGGTGCGGCCGTCGGTCAGCGCGATCGACGCGCGGCCGGCCACGGCCAGCAGTTCGTCGGCATGCGCGCCGCTCTGCCGCGCGCCCGCGATGCGTTCAGCGAAGCGTGCATGCAGCGCGGCGGCCGGGCCGTCCTGCGCGAACAGCGCGACGTCGGCCGGCGCATCGCGCGGCGCTTCCAGCTCGGGCGCGGGCGGTGTCGCACCGTCGGCATATGAATAGAAGCCGCGCCCCGACTTGCGTCCGAGGAAGCCCGCGTTCACGAGCTCCTGCTGGATCAGCGACGGCGTGTAGCGTGGGTCATTGAAGTACGCGCGAAATACGGACTCGGTCACCGCGAAGTTCACGTCGTGGCCGATCAGGTCCATCAGCTCGAACGGCCCCATCCGGAAGCCGCCGGCTTCGCGCATCACCGCATCGATCGACGCCGGCGTGCCGCCCTGCTCGTTCAGCACGCGCAGCGCCTCCGCGTAATACGGCCGCGCGACGCGGTTCACGATGAAGCCCGGCGTCGACTTCGCCAGTACCGGCCGCTTGCCCCACGCGGCGGCGGTGTCGTACAGCGCCTGCGCGACTTCCGGCGCGGTCGCGAGCCCGCTGACCACCTCGACGAGCGCCATCAGCGGCGCCGGATTGAAGAAATGCAGGCCGGCCACGCGTTGCGGCGCTCGCAGCCCGGCCGCGATCGACGTGATCGAGATCGACGACGTGTTGGTCGCCAGCACGCAGCGATCGTCGACATGGCGCTCGAGCGTCGCGAATATCTCGCGCTTCACGTCGAGCCGCTCGGCCGCCGCCTCGACGATCAGCGCCGCGCCGGCGAACTCGGCCAGCGCGCGCACCGCGCGAATGCGGCTGCCGGCCGCCTCCGCTTGCGCCGGCTCGAGACGGCCCTTCTCCGCGAGCCGCGCGAACTGCGCGCGGATGCCGGCAAGCGCCTTGTCGCACGCGGCTTCGTTCAGGTCGTACAGCAGCACCGCATGGCCGGCCGCCGCGGCAACCTGCGCGATGCCCGCGCCCATCGCGCCCGCGCCGATCACGCCGACGACCGCCGACGGCGCCAGCGCGCCCGAATTCACCGAATGTGCAGAAGAAACAGCCATCGCTTGCGATCCGTCATGAAGTGGAGGTGCGAGCGATTATAAACCGACCGGTCGGTAGATTTATGTCAGGGCGAGCCCGAATTTGTCGTGCAAGAGACCGTTACGGAAACTGTAAAACTCAAAAAATCGAACGGTCGGGGCACTTTTTGCAAATCGAAAGGTCAATGAAAGCGTTCGAATATGAGATAGTGCCCCCCGAACGCCTGATAAAATTCGACAATTCGCCGGATTTCAGGGGGAAACCGCGTGTCACGCCGTTGCCGTCCATCGTCCGCGCCCTTTCGGGGTCGGTTCAATACCGCCCGGCATGCCTGTCGTCACGTGCGAGTGCCCGCCTCCGGCACTCGGTCGCATCGAACCGTTTCATCCAGCAACGGGCCTCGGCCCGCCCGCGCCCCTCGCCGCCTTACGGCGGCGAACCCGTGGCAGCGCAGTTCCGTGCTGCCGCGCATCGGCTTCATCATCCTCGTTCGGCGGATCATCCGGCCGGGCTTCGTCAACCCGTGACGGCGCGTCGCGCGCCGTCACTCGCATAGGAAACCGTCCATGCCGCTCTCGTCCAACCAGCTCCCGCGCTGGACACTCTGGGCCCCGCTTGCCGCATGGCTGGTACTCGCGCTGTCGCGCGTCGTGCCGGCCGAAGGCCTCGTCATCGCCGTGTTCGCCGCCGCGCTCGCCGGCGCCGTGTTCGCCGCCGTCCACCATGCCGAAGTCGTCGCGCACCGCGTCGGCGAGCCGTTCGGCACGCTCGTGCTCGCGGTCGCCGTGACCGTCATCGAAGTCGCGCTGATCGTGTCGGTGATGCTCGGCGCAGGCCCCGAGAAATCGGGCCTCGCGCGCGACACCGTGTTCGCCGCCGTCATGATCATCTGCAACGGCATCGTCGGCCTCTGCCTGCTGGTCGGTGCGTGGAAGCACGGCGAACAGGATTTCCAGGGGCGCGGCGCGAGCAAGGCGCTCGCGGTGCTCGCGTCGCTGTCGGTGCTGTCGCTTGTGATGCCGAACTATCTGAACGCCGCGCCGGGCCCGTTCTTTTCGAAATCGCAGTTGGCGTTCGCCGGCGTGTCGTCGCTCGTGCTGTACGGCGCATTCGTGTTCGTGCAGACCGTGCGCCACCGCGACTACTTCCTCACCGAGCACGACAGCGCGAACGAATCGGTGCACGCGGCGCCGCCGAGCGGCCGCACCGCGCTGACCAGCCTGGTGCTGCTGTTCGCGAGCCTCGTCGCGGTCGTGCTGCTCGCCAAGCTGCTGTCGCCGGCCGTCGAGCATGCGGTGATGAAGCTCGGCGCGCCGGAAGCGGCGGTCGGCATCGTGATCGCCGCGCTCGTGCTGCTGCCCGAAGGGCTCGCAGCCGTCACCGCCGCGCGCGCGAATCGCCTGCAGACCAGCATGAACCTCGCGCTCGGCTCGGCACTCGCGAGCATCGGGCTGACGATTCCGACCGTCGCGGCCGTGTTCATCTGGGTCGGCCAGCCGCTCACGCTCGGCATCGGCGCGATGGAAACCGTGCTGCTGTCCCTGACGCTGCTGGTCAGCACGCTGACGCTCAGCCAGGGACGCACGACGGTGCTGCACGGTGTCGTGCATTTGTCGCTGTTCGCAGCCTACCTGTTCCTGTCGATCACGCACTGATGCAAAGCGGCGCGCGGCACGGCGAAAACGATCCGCCGTGCCGCGCGCCGTGGTTCACCTTCCCCGCCCCACCTTCTTCGCTCCACGCCGCGCCTACCGGACCGGAATCACGAGATGCTGGCCAGCCAGGATCAGGTTCGGGTTCGCGAGGTTGTTGCGGCGCTGGATCTCGCGATAGCGCTGGCCGCTGCCGAGCTTGCTCGCCGCGATCATGTTCAGCGTGTCGCCCGCCTTCACCACGTACGTCTTTTCGCCCGACGCGGCCGCGGTCGTCATCGTCTGGTCGCTGACGAAGTACTTGCGCAGCAGGTCCAGATACTGCGGCGACTGCTTGAGCTTCGCGATCGCGGCGTTCAGGTAGATGAGCAGGTCCTGGTCGTCGGCACGCACGCCGATCTTGTACGCGATGTTCGAGCCGTCGAGCTTGGTCACCGCGAACTTCAGGTCGGTGCCCTTGATCGAGCTGACCGCGAACGGATAGTCGTAGATGAACGCGTCGACCGCATGGCCGTCGAGGCTCTTCGCGATGAACGCCGGGTCGGAATCGTCGACCTCGACGAACCGGACGTTCGGATACTGGCGCGTGACGAATGCACGCACGTCCGGGTCGCCCTTCAGGATGCCGACCGTCTTGCCGGCAAGATCGTCGGCCGAGCGGATCGCGGAGCCTTGCCGCACGATCAGCGAATAGCCGAAATCATCGACGTACGGCACCGAGTAGACGACGCCCGCCGGCGTGTTGTCCGGGAACGTCAGCCCGTCCATCGCGACATCGACGACATGGTTGCCCTTCGCATCGGTGTCGAGCAGCTGCTTCGGCACGCCCGGATACGTGTCGACTTCGTGACGCGTATCGACGACGACCGGCTTGCCGCCGTGCGAGAACGACGGATCCGAGAACAGCAGCCGCGCGAATTCGACGTTGAAGCCGTGCGGCGCGCCCTTGTCCTCGCCGAAGAACGGCTCGCTCGGGTTCTGCACCGAGACGCGCACGACGCCGTTTTCGGCGATCGATTTCAGCGTGCTCGTCTGCGGCGTGAAGCCGGCCGGCAGCACGTTGGGGGACGTCGACGTCTGCGCGGGCTGGCCCACGTCGCCTGCCTGCGCGGACGTCGCGCCCGGCGCCGCATCGTGCGCGGGAATCAGTGTCGACAGGCCGCCCTGGTGGACGATCCATACGCCGACGAGCACCACCAGAAACACGACTGCACCGAGAAGTTTTTTCATGGTTGCGTGCCTGCGGGAAGTTATTGTTGTTTCGACGGCAATGCAGCGGCCTGTGCCGCATCGGGGCCGGGCACGGGCGTGCCGTTCATCACCGCCTGCTGTTGCGCCTGCTTGACCTCGGGATTGTCCAGCAGCGACGTCTCCATTTCGGAAAATGCCTTGTTCACCGAGCGCATCACCGAATCAACGGCCACGTCGGTCTTGATCTGCTCGAACGTATCGGCCGTCTGCCGGCCCGCGAGCTTGTTCATGTGCTGGGCCGCCTGCGACATGTCCCACATCGCCTTCGCGCGGTCGATCGCGGAGGCGAAATTCTTCAGTTCCGCCTGCACCTGCTTGTAGCGGCTTTCGCGAAACGCAAGCAGTTGCTTCATCGTGTCGAGCTGCGCGCGAAAGCGTGGTGCGTCTTCCGGATACTGCTTCTCGAACAGCTCGGTCTTGTTTTCGAAGTTCTTCACTTCGGTGCGGAAAGCGGTGATGCTGTCCGCGAATTTCTGCGCCGCCTGGCGCTTTTCCGCGAGCTGGTTGATGAGCGTCTCGATCGGATTCGACTGCGCTTCCTCGACGATCATCTTCACCTTCTGGTTCGCGAACTTCATCGCGACGACCGGCGCGAGATAGATCGCCCCGAGGCCGATCACGGCCGCCGTGATCAGCGCGATCATCCCCTTCAGGACGAACAGCGCGGCCGGTGCCGCGATCGCGACGCCGGCGATGATGATCGCCCATTTGATCAGCTTTGCCTTGCCACTCCCCGAACTGCCGTTTGCTTCATTCGAAAGCTGCGACATGAGTTTTTCTCCTTGAACCTCGAACTGAACTGCGTGCGTAAGCTGCGTCATGCTCAATCGAAATGCTTCGGACTCCGGTGCCGCCGCGCGCGCGGGAGGGTTGACGGCACGATGCGTGGACGCGTGGCGGCGGCGTCACGACACGCCGGTGTAAGCGTCATGCGCGATACGGTATTCGGGCGCGACGGGCTGGCGCGCGACGCGCCGGCGCCGATCGGCACCGCTCGTCGTCGCGGCCAGCGCGCGGACGGGAAAGTGTACCGATGCACGGTACGAAACGGGATGACGGATACGTGACGCGACGGGCGTCGGGAAAATCGCGGCGGGCCGGCGGCTGCGGCGCCGGGATTCCGGTACGAGTGCGTGAAGGCTCATCGTTGTTCTTGTGCGCGTCGCTGATGCGGGAACGCGCGGCCAGCGCGCCCCGCTCCAAATGCACGCACGTATCCTGCGCCGACCGGCATGCAGCGTCAAGCGGTCGGCACGGCGGCGCGTTGCCTTTTCGCGATCGAAAACGTGCGCGGTGCGTCAGCTTTCCGAACAGTAAGGATGTTGCCGACGCCGCGACGCATCGCGCCCGGTCGGGATGGATTTGCATCGAAGCGCGGCCCGCGGCCGGCCGACAGGATCTTACGTCGCGGCACCGATCGAAGTATCCGCATCGAACCCGTATAGCACGGCGGGATTGTCGACGAGTATCGCGCGGCCGACCGCCTCGTCCGCCGCGCAGGCGTGCAACCAGCCGAGCAGGTGCGCATCGTCGGGCACCGGCGACGCGTTCGGATGCGGCCAGTTGCTGCCCCACACGCAGCGCGCCGAATGTTCGCGCGCGAGCACGGTGGCAAGGCGTGCGACGTCGTCGTAACCGGGCGCACCGGATCGTGAAGTCTCGTAAGGCGCGGACAGCTTCACCCAAACGTGGCCGCGATCCAGCAGGCGCCGCAATGCGACGAACGCCGGCGCACCCGGAGCCACCGGCGTCAGGAACTTGCCCGTGTGATCGATGACGACACGCGCCGGCAAGGACGTCAACATCGCCTCGACGTCGGGCAGCGTCCGGCCATCGAGCTGCAGGTCGATGTGCCAGCCGAGCGGCGCGATTCGCGTGGCCATCCGCTCGAGCTCGTCCCATCGCGCGACGCCGCCCGACAGCGTCATGAACCGCACACCGCGGATGCCTCCCGCGTGCAGCCGCTCGAGCTCGGCGTCCGGCACGTCGACCGGCACCGTCGCGACGCCACGCGCCTGCTGGCCGAGCGCGGCCAGCGCATCGAGCGTGCAGCGGTTGTCGAACCCATAACCGGTCGGCTGCACGACGACCACGCGCGCGAGGCCAAGCGCCCGTTGCACGCGGCGATACGCGTCCACCGGCGCATGCGGCGGGCGGAACGTCGCCGTCGGCGCGAGCGGATACGCATCGTCGTAAATGTGAATATGGCAATCGCATGCGGGCGACGGCCGTGTACCGGCCAGGTCGTGCGTCATCGTGCGCCCGGCGCGGCGGATGCGTCGACCGACCGCCAGCGTGCGAGCCGCGTCGCGTGCGCGGCGTTGACCGCACCGTTCGGCACGCGTGCGTCAAGCAGCGCGGCGAGTTGTTCGACCGTCTCCAGTGCCTGATGCTCGACCGCCGGCCGCGTCAGCCCGCCGATATGCGGCGTGGCGATCACGCGCGGATGCGCGGCGAGCTCGGGCGTGGGCATCTGGTCCGTCGCGCGGCCGACATCGAGCGCGCAACCGGCCAGCCTGCCGCCGTCGAGCGCGTCGGCCAGCGCCTGCTCGTCGACGAGCTCGCCGCGCGACGCATTGATGAAGCACGCGCCCGGCTTCATCGCGGCGAACGCGCCCGCGTCGAACAGGTTCGCGGTGGCGGGCGTCGCCGGCGCGAGGCACACGACGTAGTCCGCATCGCGCAGCAAGGTCGTGCGGTCGACCTGTTCGATTGACGGCGTGTCGACCCGCACGTACGGATCGCACACGAGCACGCGCATCCCGAACGCCGCCGCGATCGGCGCGAGATGGCGCGCGATCTGTCCATAGCCGACCACGCCCAGCGTGCTGCCGCGCAATTCGCGGCCCATCCGCGGCAGCGGCGGCGTGCCGCGGTGGTACGTAGCGGCATAGGCGCCGATCCCGCGCGCGAGGTCGATCATCGCGCCGATCACCCACTCCGCGACGGCCGGCCCGAAACCGGGGCTCGCCTGCGTGACCAGCACGCCGAATTCGCTCGCCGCGTCGACGTCGACGGTACGAATGTCGACCGCGCAACGCAGGAACGCGGCAAGCGCGGGCAGCCCCGCGAACAGCGCGCGCGGCGCCGGCGTCTGCCGGTACGCGATCATCGCATCGCATCCTTGGGCGGCGGCGATCAGCTCGTCCGTGCCGAGCTCACGGTCGAGCGGATTGCACGTGACGTCCGCGATCGCCTGCAGCGCGCGCAGCGCCTTCGCACCGAAGTAGTAATCGAGCATCCCGGACGGATGGGTCACGTAGACGCGCGTCATGCAGGGGCTCC
Organism: Burkholderia sp. Bp9012; assembly: GCF_003853825.1. Lineage (NCBI taxonomy): Bacteria > Pseudomonadati > Pseudomonadota > Betaproteobacteria > Burkholderiales > Burkholderiaceae > Burkholderia > Burkholderia sp. Bp9012. The sequence continues at coordinate 229,837 of NZ_QTQA01000005.1, forward strand.
GTTCGATTCGACCGCACGCGGCGGCGGCGCGACCGATGCGCGCTCGATGAGCGTGACGCCCGGGAACACGCACTGCCCGGGCTCCGACAGGTCGCCGTCGTGCCGCATCACGCGCCGCACCATCTCCGCGGCCATGTCCGTGACGGGCAGTTGCACCGTGGTCAGCGCCGGCCACGAGATCGCCGACAGGAAGTGACCATCCATCCCGACGACCGACACATCGTCCGGCACGCGCAATCCGCCGTCGCGCAGCCCGGCCATCAGGCCCAGCGCGAACAGGTCGTTGACCGCGACGATGCCGGTCGGCCGCGCGGGATCGGCCGCGAGCGCGGCGCCGAGCGCACGTCCGACTTCGACGATCACGGCGTCGCCATATTCGTTCGCCGGACCGCCATCGAGCACTTGCGCATCGGCGCCCGCGTCGCGCGCTGCCGCGAGAAAGCCGCGAATCTTGTCGCTGCGGCTCACGGTGACGCCGGCCACCGTCGCGAATGCGAGCCGCGTATGGCCCGCGGCGACGAGGCAGTCGGTCGCGAGCCGCGCGGCCGCCTCGTTGTCGGCCGTCACGTGATCGACCTTCGATTGTGCGCCGGGCGTTGCGCGGCGGTCGTAGCTGACGACCGTCATCCCGCGTTCGGCCGCGCGTTCGAGGTGGCTTTCGTCGGCAAGCGACGAGATCACGATCACGCGCCGCACGCCGTGCGCGAACAGGTCGTCGAAGAACGACGCCTCCTTGCCCGCGTCGCGGTACGTGTTGCCGATCAGCACGCGATGGCCATACTGCTCCTGCGCGCAAGCCTCGATCTCGCGCGCAATGTAGCCGTACATCGGATTCGCCATCGACGGCACCAGCAGCCCGACGAGCGGCGTCTGTCCCGTCTTGAGCTGGCGCGCCAGCGTGCTCGGCCGGTACTGCAGCGCATCCATCGACGCCTTCACGCGTTCGAGCGTCTCCGGCTTCATCTGATCGGTGCGGCCGTTGAGCACGTTCGAAACCGTGCTGACCGAAACGGCCGCATGACGGGCCACGTCCTGAATCGTACTCATGTCGTCTTGCAATGAACGGGCTACAGGCCGAAACGGGCCGGCAGCCACAACGAAAACGCCGGTGCGAAGATCAGCGCCACGAGGGCGACCAACAGCACCAGCAGGTATTTCACCATCGGCCGCGCCACGCGCGCGACCTCGGTCCCCGTGATCGCGCAGGTCGTGAACAGCCCGAGCCCGACGGGCGGCGCGAACAATCCGAGCCCCATCGCCACCACCACGACCGTACCGAAATGCAGCGGGTTGATGCCGAGCTGCAGCGCGATCGGCGCGAGCAGCGGCCCGAAGATGATCAGCGCGGGCGCGCCTTCGAGCACGGCGCCGAACACGATCATCAGCAGCGCCGCCAGCAACAGGAACGCCGTCGAGCCGTACTGATGGGCAAACGCTGTCATTGTGCCCGAGACGAGCGCGGGAATCTGCTCGATCGACAACGCGAACGACACGCTCGACGCCGCCGCGACGATGAACAGGATACCGCTCGCCATCGACGCCGCACGCACGAACACGCGGCCGACCGAGCGCCAGGTCAGTTCGCGGAACGCCGCCCAGCCGACCACCAGCGCATAGACCACCGCGAACGCCGACACTTCCGTCGACGTCGCGATGCCCGACGTCACGCCCTTGCCGATCATCGCGACCATGATCAGCGCGACGAGCGCGCCGCCCGCGAGCGGCAGCCACGCGCGGCGTTCGACGAACACCGCGTCGATGTCGATCCGGCGTCCGCAGATCACGGTCACGACCGCCAGCGACGCGGCGAGCACGGCCGCCGGCACGATCCCCGCGACGAACAGCCCCGCGATCGAGATGTTCGCGACGAAGCCCATGATGATCATGTTCACGCACGGTGGGATCGTCTCGGCCATCACCGCGCTGCACGCAAGCAGCGCCGCGGTTTCGTCGGGATCCTGCCGCGCGCGGCGCACGGCCGGCATCACGACGCCGCCCACCGCCGCGATATCGGCCAGCTTCGAACCCGACACGCCGGAAAAGCACGCCGTCGCGAAGATCACGATCAGCCCGAGCCCGCCGCGCACGCGCCCGAAGATCCGCAGCAACAACTCGACGAGCCGCGCGGACATCCCGTTCGACTCCATCAGCAAGCCGGCCAGCACGAAGAACGGCACGGCGAGCAGCACGAAGTGATCGGCACCTGCCATCACCTGCTGCGAGTAGACGAGCAACGGCAGCGTCGGATCGGCGAGGAAGTAAAGCAGCGCCGAGAACGCGAGCACGAAGCCGATCGGCACGCCCAGCACGAGCCCGCCGACGAAGCCGGCGATCAGCAGCGCCCCCGGCGCGATCGCGTGCTCGGGCCGCAGCGCGTTCCAGCCGTACACGGCGCCTGCGAGCACGGCGCAGCACGCAAGCGTGCCGAGCACGCGGCGGCGCGGCGCGTTCAGTGCGTTCGCGAGCGCGAACACGCTCATGAACAGCGCGCCGAACATCATCGGATACACGTTGATCCATCCCGGCAGGCCGCCGGTCGTCAACTGATCGTACGAGTCGCCGAGCAACTGCCACGACGACGCCAGCAGGTTCAGCGACACCGCCGCGACGATCCAGTGCCCGATCTGCACGAGCGCGCCCTGCCAGCGTGCCGGCAGCCAGCCGCGGAACAGGTCGATGCCGACGTGCTGACTGCGGCCGAGCACCGTCGCCGCGCCGAAGAACACCAGCACGATCATCAGCGCGCTCGCGACCTCCTCGGCCCAGTCGACCGGATCGTGCAGGAAATAGCGGAAGACGACCGACACGAACACGACCAGCACGTCGACGGCCAGCACGGCGGCCGACACGTATTCGATCCAGCGCATCGCCGCATCCAGCGCGCGGGCAGCGCGCACGGGACGCCCTGGGTCGACGGCCGGCGCGACGCTCGAAACGGAACCGGTATCCATCGCTCAACCCCGCGCGGCGGCAATCGCCGGAAACAGCGGCGCGGTCGCCGGATACTGCTTCGCGAATGCCATGTAGAGGCGGTCGTGCATCGCCTGCCGCAACGCCGTGCGCTCGGCATCCGCCATCGGATGAAACGTCATCCCGTGCTGCTTCAGCGCCGCCTCCGCCTGCACGGCCTTCTGCGTCGCGATCGCGCGCTGCTGCGCGGTCGCGTCGGCCACCGCGCGGTCGAACGCCGGGCGCAGGTTTGCCGGAATCCGCTCGAGCGCGCGCCGCCCCATCACGACGGTCATCGCCGCGAACACGTGGTGCGATTGCCAGCAAGACTTGACGATCTCGTCGAAGCGGCTCGCGAGTACCGTGGCCGGATCGTGCTCGAGCCCGTCGACGACGCCCGTCTGCACGGCCATGTAGAGCTCGCCGAACGGAATCGGCGTCGGCACCGCGCCCATCACCTTGAAGGTGTCCATGAATGCCGGCGTCGGCAACACGCGCAGCTTCGTGCCCTTCACGCCCTGCAGCGCCGTCACCGGCTGCTTCGTGAACACGCAGCGTCCGCCGAAGTGCGAGCCCCAGGTCAGCACGGAGCAGCCCGCGCGCTTTTGCAGCAGCGCGTTCAGGCTGGTGCCGACCTGGCCGTCGAGCACCTTCGCGACGTGCGCATAACTGTCGAACAGGTAGCCGAGATCGAGCATGCCGAGCTCCGGCGCGACCGTGGCCCAGATCGACGAGCCCGCGATCATCATGTCGATCGCGCCGATCTTCACCTGCTGCGCGACGTCGCTCTCCTTGCCGAGCTGGCTGTTCGGAAAGTAGTCGACCCGAATCGCGTCGCCGACGCTCGCCTTCAGGTTCGCCGCGAGGCGCTCGTACCACACGTAGTGCGCGGCGTTCTGGTCGGCCGGCATCGACGACGAGCAGCGCAGCGTCACGGTCTGCGCCGCGCGGCCGATTTCCGGCAAGCCGCCCGCGACCGCGAGCGTGGCGGCGGACGCCGTTTGCAGAAAGCGCCGCCGGGTGAAGGTATTCATGGCCGTCTCCTTTCCAATCGTGTCTTCCGACTCGACTGTATCGATTTAGTGTATCGATACAGTAATACGACGACCGATGAGGGCGAAATGCGGGTTTTCCCGTGACGGGCATGAAAAAACGGAATTGCTGTGGCAATTTCGGGCCGGAGCGCAACGCGGAGCCGGCGCATTACGGTCTCTCGGACTCCTGGCGTGCGTCAGGCGTGCCGGCGGATATCGTCAGACAACTGACTTTTTCTAAACGACGACGCCGTCCGCCCCTTCCGTCAGAAACTGCCCGACCATCGCGTTGAACAGCGGCAGCGCCGGATTGTCGTTGTCCGCGCGCCACGCGAGATACAGCTCTGCCGCCACGTCGACGCCCGCGAGCGGCCGGAACACCACACCGTCGACATGCAGCTCGCGCGCCGAAGCCGGCACCAGCGCGGCACCCAGCCCGGCACGCACCAGGCCGAGGATCGTATGCGTCTGCCCGACGTAATGCAGGTAGTTCGGCAAGCGCCCCGCGCTGGCGAACATCCCCGAGATCATGTCGTGGAAGTACTTGCCCTCGTTCGGCGAATACGCGATGAACGGCTGCCGGTCCAGCTCGTCCGGGCCGATCCGCTCGTACGCCGCCAGCGGCGTGCCCTGCGCGACCGCGACGAGCATCGGCTCGCGCTGCACGAGCCGGTATTCGAGCGGATGGCGCGCCGCGCGCTGGCGCACGAAGCCCGCATCGAGCATGCGCGACGCGAGCGCGTCGATCTGCACGGTCGACACCATTTCGCGCAGTTCGACGTCGACGTCCGGCAGCGCGTGCGCCGCATGCGCGAGCAGCGCCGGAATCATTCGGTACGCGCTGACGGCCGTGAAGCCGAGCGTGATGCGGCCAGCCCCGCCGTGCGCGACGCGCTGCGCAGCCTGCTCGGCCCGCGCGGAAAACTCGAGGATGTGCCGCGCATCGCGCAGGAAGCGCTCGCCGGCCGCGGTCAGCCTGACCTGCCGGCTGCTGCGTTCGAGCAGCGCGATGCCGAGCGCATGTTCGAGCAACTGGATCTGCCGGCTGAGCGGTGGCTGCGTCATGAAGAGCCGCTTGGCCGCACGGCCGAAATGGAGTTCCTCGGCCACGGCGACGAAGCAACGAAGCTGGTTCAGTTCAATCATTCAAATCGTGAATCAATCAATAGTCTCTTGATGTTAGACCGATATCGATACGGTTCCTATACTCGGTTGCACCTGATGCGCGGCCCGCGCCGCGTACGACGACCGAGACCTTCATGACCATCGACATCCTGCTCACCCAGCCACTTCCCGACGCCATCGACGCCGAACTGTCGGCCCGCTACGCGGTGCATCGCCTGTACGCTGCCGACCAGCCGGACGCGCTGCTCGACCGCGTCGCGTCGCGCATCCGCGGCGTTGTCACGGGAGGCGCGAACGGGTTGTCCGCCGCGTTGATGGACCGGCTGAGCGCGCTCGAAATCGTCGCGATCAACGGCATCGGCACCGACGCCGTCGATCTCGATCGCGCCCGCGCACGCGGCATTCACGTGACGACGACACCCGACGTGCTGACCGACGACGTCGCCGACATGGCGATGGGCCTGATCCTGATGACGCTGCGCGACCTCGGCGCCGGCGAGCGCATCGTGCGCGCCGGCCGCTGGGGCAAGACCGCGCAGCCGCTCGCGACGCAGGTGACGGGCAAGCGGCTCGGCATCGTCGGCCTCGGCCGCGTCGGACGCGCGATCGCGCAGCGCGCGCAGGCGTTCCGGATGCCGGTCAGCTACTTCGGCCCGCGCGAACATCGCGACAGCGGCTACCGCTACGTGCCCGACCTGGTCGCGCTCGCGCGCGACAGCGACGTGCTCGTGCTCGCGGCATCGGCCGATCACGGCAACGTGCTCGTGACGGCCGACGTGCTCGCCGCGCTTGGCCACCAAGGATTCCTGATCAATGTCGCGCGCGGCAAGCTCGTCGACGAAGCCGAGCTCGTGCGCGCGCTCGCGGACGGCACGATCGCCGGCGCGGGCCTCGACGTGTTCGCGGACGAACCGCGCGTGCCGGCCGCGCTGCTCGAACTCGAACGCGTCGTCGTGCAGCCGCACCGCGCGAGCGCCACGCACGAGACACGCGACGCCATGGGCCGGATCGTGCTCGCCAACCTCGCCGCGTGCTTCGCGGGCCAGCGCCCGCCGACCAGCGTCACGAACTGAGCGCCGCCTGCTTTCCCCGACCACGACACCAAACCAATCACCTTCGCACGACGAAGGCCAGGAGACTCGCATGCCCAATCGATCCAGCGGCAGCGCCGCCGTCGCCGCGTCGCCCGCTTCATCCACCGCGTCGCGCACGATCGGCCGCGTCCGTTACACGGTCCTCGCGCTGATCTTCGCCGTCACCGTCGTCAACTATGCGGATCGCGCGACGATGTCCATCGCCGGCACCGGCGTCGCGCACGACCTCGGGCTGACGCCCGTGCAGCTCGGTATCGTCTTTTCCGCGTTCGCGTGGGCCTATGCGATCGGCCAGATTCCGGGCGGCTGGCTGCTCGACCGCTTCGGCGCGCGCCGCGTGTACGGCCTGAGCCTGCTGCTGTGGTCGGTCTTCACGATGCTGCAGGGCACGGTCGGCTGGTTTGCCGCGCAGGGGGCCGCCGCGACGTTCGCGCTGTTCGCGATGCGCTTCATGCTCGGCCTGGTCGAATCGCCGGCGTTCCCGGCCAATTCGCGGATCGTCGCGTGCTGGTTCCCGACTGCCGAGCGCGGCACCGCATCGGCACTGTTCAATTCCGCGCAGTACATGGCCGTCGTGCTGTTCGCGCCCGCGATGGCGTGGCTGACGCACGCGCTCGGCTGGGAACACGCGTTCCTGTGGATGGGGATGCTCGGCGTCGCGCTGTCGGCGCTCTGGTTCGCGTGGTATCGCGAGCCGCACAGCCATCCGCGCGTGAGCGACGCCGAGCGCGACGACCTGCGCCAACGCGGCGCGCTCGTCGATCTCGAGGCGAACCGCGTCCGGCACCGGCAGCGCGTATCGTGGCGCGACGCATCGCAGCTGTTCCGCCACCGGAACCTGTGGGCGATCTATGTCGGCCAGTACGCCATCACGGCGCTCACCTATTTCTTCATCACGTGGTTCCCGATCTACCTGATCAAGGGCCGCGGAATGACGATCATGGAGGCCGGCTGGGTCGCCGCGCTGCCGGCGCTCTGCGGCTTCACCGGCGGTGTGCTCGGCGGCGTGCTGTCGGACTGGCTGATCCGGCGCGGCGTGCATCCGTCGCGCGCACGCAAGACGCCGTTCGTCGTGGGGATGGCGATGGCGACGCTGCTCGTGCTTGCGAACGGCGCGTCGTCGAACACCGTCGTGATCGCGCTGATGACGATCGCGTTCTTCGGCAAGGGCCTCGCGGCGGTCGGCTGGGCCGTGCTTGCCGATACCGCGCCGGAAGGCATGGTCGGCCTGAGCGGTGGCGTGTTCAACGGCCTCGGCAACATCGCGGGGATCGTCACGCCGCTCGCGATCGGCTATTTCGTCGCGCACACGGGCTCGTTCGCGGGCGCGCTGTGGTTCGTCGCAGCACACGGGCTGATCGGCATCGCCGCCTACGCGTGGCTCGCCGGCCGCTTCGAACGGATTCGGGTCACGCCGCACGCATGACGCCCGGCGCCGCCGGGCGAGCGAACGGCGGCAGCATCACGCGCGCTGGCGGCTGCCCGGCGCCGGCTCGACGGCGAGCCGGTCGAGTTCGCGCAGATCGTTCTCCAGCGCCGGCGTGAGCGTCGTACGCAGATGGTCGAGGAAGGTGCGGATCTTCGCGTCGAGATAGCGGCGTGTCGCATAGACGGCATACACGCTGACCGTCTGCAGCCGGTAATCGGGCAGCACGCGAATCAGCCGCCCTTCGCGGATGTCGTCGAGCACGGTGTACAGCGCGACGCACGCGATGCCGCGCCCGGCCCGCACCGCGACGCACAGCGCATCCGGTACGTTGACCTGGAACGGTGCTGGCTGCAGCTCGTACACCGTATCCTCGCCGTCGCCGCGCTCGAGCCGCCACTCGCTGGCCGGCGATGCGGGCGTATCGAGGCGCAGGCACACGTGGTTCGGCAGATCATCGGGCGTCGTCGGCGTGCCATGCCGCGCCAGGTATTCGCGCGATGCGACCAGCACGCTGCAACTCGTTCCGCAAGTCTGCGCGACGTAGCCGGAATCGGGCAGCTGCGACGCGGTCACGATCGACACGTCGTAGCCTTCCTCGACGAGGTTCGGCATCCGCTGCGCGAGCGTCAGCTCGATCGAAACGTCCGGGTTGTCTTCCTGGTAGCGCACGATCGACGATACGACATGACTCTGCCCGAGCCCCGTCATCGCATGGATGCGCATCTTGCCGCTCGGCCGCAGCAGCGCGTTGCGCGCCTCGGCGTTCGCGTAGTCGAATTCGGCGAGGATCGATTTCGCACGCTCGAAGTAGCGTTCGCCGCTTTCGGTGAGGCCGAGATGGCGCGTCGTGCGATGCAGCAGCCGCGTCTGTACGTGAGCTTCGAGATTCGACACCGCGCGCGACACCTGCGCTGTGGTCGCATCGATTTCTTTGGCGACCGCGGTGAAACTGCCGGCTTCGACGACGCGCACGAACAGGCGCATGTTTTCGAGCATGTCCATTGAATTGGCTTGGGGAGTGTCGGTGGGAAAACGTCGGCGGCGCTCGCGTCAGACGGGAATCGGAGCGTGCGCGCGAACGATGCGCAAGCGATCGCCATGCCGGGGAACGGGCGGGAGAGCGGGCATCGCGTGCGTGGTTGTGGCATATCGGGGGATTCGGTGGCCCGAATTGTACGCCGCCGCAGACAAATTTGCGCGGTTGCAGCGTCGCCAAGCTTTCATCTGATGAAGGGTTTTTGCAAGACGGACGCGTCGCGCGCCTGCAACGTCTTGATGCAGCGCGACAATTTATATCACAACACGATATAATCTGCGCCTTCCTTGCGCTGCGTCATCCGCGTCGTCATTTTTACCGCTTATCGTCCATGTCGTCAGGCTCCTCCCCGTCGCGCCGCACATTCCGTCAATGGCTGCACAGCTTCATTCCCCATCCGATGACGCTCGGCTGGCGCGAGCGCATGCGCTCGTGCACGGGCGCGCTCGTCGGCATCGCGACGGTCGGCGTCACGATGCGGCTGCTGCCCGGCGTGCCGGGCCTCGTGCCGCTGCTCGTCGCGCCGATGGGGGCGTCGGCGGTGCTGCTGTTCGCGGTGCCCGCGAGTCCGCTCGCGCAGCCGTGGTCGATCATCGGCGGCAATCTGGTGGCGGCGACCGTCGGCGTCGCGTGCGCGCAGTCGATCGCCGATCCGATCACTGCCGCCGCGGTTGCGGTCGCCCTCGCGATCGGCGGCATGTTCGTCCTGCGCTGCGTGCACCCGCCGTCGGGCGCGGTCGCGCTGACGGCCGTGCTCGGCGGCCCCGCGATCCACTCGCTCGGCTTCGGCTTCGTGGTCGAGCCGATCGCGCTGCAATCGGCGATCCTGCTGTCGGCCGCGCTCGTGTACCACGCGCTGACAGGCCACCGCTATCCGCACGGCGGCGTGCGTCCCGACGCGAAGCCGCAAGACGCCAACGCCGCGCCGGCACGCGGCGGCTTCACGCGCGCCGATCTCGACGCCGTGCTGAAGCGCCGCGGCGAATGGCTCGACGTCGATCCGGACGACCTCGAGATGCTGCTGCGCGAAACCGAGATGCAAGCGTATGCGCGCACGTTCAGCCAGCTCACGTGCGCCGACCTGATGACGAAGAACGCGATCGAAGTCGCCCCGTCGACGTCGGTGACGGCGGCGCTGACGCTGCTCGACCGCCATCGCGTGAAGGCACTGCCCGTCGTGGACGGCGACGATCGCCTGATCGGCATCGTCACGCGCGCCGACCTCACGCGCCAGCTGCGCCGCCCCGCTCCGCTGTGGCAGCAGCTGGCCGCGCGGCTGCCGCAGCCGTTCGGCGGCCAGCCGCCCAGCGTCGCGACAGTGATGACCCGCGACGTCGCGTCCGTGCCGCAGACCATGCCGATCACCGCGCTGGTGCCGCTGTTTACACATTCGGGCCACCACCACATCCCGGTCGTCGACGCATCGCGACGGCTCGTCGGCATCATTACGCAGACGGATCTCGTCACGGGCCTGTACCAGCAGACGCGGATGCTCGAGGCCGCGTAACGCCGACGAACAACGAAATGTGCTCCATTCCGCTGAAAATCGTCCATTTATATCATATTGTGATATATTTCACGTTGCCGAAACTCCTGCCCGACCGACCGCAATGACCGATACCCGACGCTCGCTGACCAAAGCCGATTTCCAGCAACTGTCCGAGTTCCGCTACCAGATGCGCCGCTTCGAGCGCTTCTCCGAACGCGCCGCGCAAAGCGAAGGCGTGACGCCGCTGCAGTATCTGCTGCTGCTGCACATCAAGGGCTACCCGCATCGCGAATGGGCCACCATCGGCGAACTCGCCGAACGCCTGCAGGCGCAGCATCACGGCGTCGTCGCGCTAGTGACGCGCTGCGAGGCGCTCGGGCTCGTGAAGCGCAAGACGAGCGAAGCGGACCGCCGGCAGGTCGAGGTCCACCTCGAGGAAGCCGGCGAAACGCTGCTCGCCCGCCTCGCGGCCATGCACCGCACGGAACTGAAATCGCTCAAGGGCACGTTCCAGGTTCCGCAGATCGATTATTGACCCAGGCTTGACCAACCTTTCCCTGCTCCGATGAACGCACCACACAAACGCGATTTCTCGACCAACGAACGCCTGCCCAGAATAGCATTGCTGGCCGCCGGGATCGGCGTGCTCAGCACGCTGGCGGCGTTCGTGCTGTTGAGCCTGATCCACCTGTTCACGAACCTGTTCTTCTTTCAGCAGTTCTCGTTCGCCGACCGCTCGCCCGCCCACAACACGCTCGGCGCGTGGGTGATCGTCGTGCCGGTGATCGGCGGGCTGATCGTCGGGTTGATGGCGCGTTTCGGTTCGGAGAAGATCCGCGGCCACGGCATTCCCGAAGCGATCGAGGCGATCCTGTTCGGCAAGAGCCGCATGTCGCCGAAGGTTGCGATCCTCAAGCCGCTGTCGTCCGGCGTCGTGATCGGAAGCGGCGGCCCGTTCGGTGCCGAGGGCCCGATCATCATGACGGGCGGCGCGCTCGGCTCGCTGATCGCGCAATGCGTGCACGTGACCGCGGCCGAACGCAAGACGCTGCTCGTCGCGGGCGCGGCCGCCGGCATGACCGCCGTGTTCGGCACGCCGGTCGCCGCCGTGCTGCTCGCGGTCGAACTGCTGCTGTTCGAATGGCGTCCGCGCAGTTTCCTGCCGGTCGCGCTCGCGTGCGCGGTGGCCGGTTTCGCCCGCGCCGTGTTCTTCGGTGTCGGCCCGCTGTTTCCGCTGGCCACCGCGTCGCCGACGCCCGTCGCGCTGCTGTCGTGCATCATCGCGGGCCTGCTGTCGGGCATGCTCGCATGCGGCCTGTCGGCCGCGCTGTACCGCGTCGAGGACGCCTTCGCGAAGCTGCCTGTGCACTGGATGTGGTGGCCGGCGCTCGGCGCGATCGTGATCGGCGTCGGCGGCTGGCTCGAGCCGCGCGCGCTCGGCGTCGGCTACGACGTGATCGGCGACCTGCTGCACCAGCACATCGCGCTGAAAATCGCGCTCGCACTGCTGATCGTGAAGGCCGTGATGTGGGTGATCGCGCTCGGCTCCGGCACGTCGGGAGGCGTGCTGGCCCCGCTGCTGATGCTCGGCGCCGGCCTCGGCACCGTGCTGTCGCCGGTGCTGCCCGGCGGCGATCCGGCGCTCTGGCCGCTCGTCTGCATGGCCGCGACGCTCGGCGCGACGCTCGGCGCGCCGCTGACCGCGATCGTGTTCGCGTTCGGCCTCACGCACGACGCGAACGCACTGCTGCCGCTGCTCGCCGCGACGCTCGTCGCGCACGGCTTCGCGACCGTCGTGATGAAGCGTTCGATCATGACGGAAAAGATCGCGCGCCGCGGGTATCACATCTACCGCGAATACGGCGTCGATCCGCTCGAACGCCATGACGTGGCCGAAGTGATGACCTCGGCCGACGCGCTCGTCGCGATCGACGGCGCCACGACGCTCGACGCAGTCGAGTCGCAGTACTTCGGCGTAAAGCAGACACACCGTGCATACCCGGTCGTGCAGAACGGCCGCCTGCTCGGCATCGTCGATCGCGCGACGCTCGACGCGCAGCGCGCGCAGGCCGGTCCCGGCGGCGTGCTCGCGAACGCGTTCGCCGAGCATGTGCCGGCCGTCGCGCAGGCGCACGAAACGTGCCGCGTGGTCGCATCGCGGCTCGCGATGCTCGGCCTTGAACGCCTGCCGGTCGTCGACGATCCGCAATCGCTGCGCATCATCGGCATCGTGTCGCGCAGCGACTTGATCAAGCCCGCGCTCCAGCACTTCGACGACGAACAGAAGCGCGAACGCTTCCGTCCGGTCGTACCCGTCAACCTGCGCGACGCAGGTATGCGCAAGGCCGGCTGATACGCACCGCGCGCGCCGCCGCGTCCGGCGTTTAAACTTCGTTGACAATCGATCGGACGAAAGTTTGTCATCATGGTACTCATGCGACGGGGCCATCATTCAGCCGTTCCACATCGTCATCCAATAAAGAAGCGTCGCGGCGCGACATGCAGACACATGCAGCACGCCGCGGCCGTCAATCCGCCACACCTCAGGGCAGCGAGCCGACCTCACGACGCATGACGTCGTTGTCGCGTCTCCACACGGACCGCGCACGACGCATGCCGCCGCGCGACAGAACGCATTGCATCCGGAGTGCCGTTTGGCAAGCGCGTTAACAACTTGTTTCGGAATCGCCGGAACCGCATTCGTCCGATGCAATCTCACAGGCACGCAGTTCTGCTGCGCATCCCACTCAATCAATCACGACTCGAGGGAGATAAAACGTGAACGTGAAATACTTACCGCTCATCGCATTGACCGTGGCAATTTCTGCTCACGCGGCCGATCCGGCCGTGCAGAACGTGGGACAAAGCCAGAAGGCCGCCCCGGACGTCTCGGCGTGCATCGCCAAGACCTGGGCCGACAAGTCGCAACAGCAGGTGATCTCGCAGAACGTGCTCGCGAACGGCCTCGCGACCGATGTCTACGCACCGGGCCAGCAGCCGCCGAACGGCGTGGCCGCGATGGTTCGCCCGTCGTCGAAGCCGGACGCGAAGACGTGGGTCGGCGTGCGCGGCGACGCGGCTGCCGCCGGCGACATCAGCGCCTGCCTGTAAGCCCCGCGCCGGACGGCGTTGCGCCGTCCGCATGCGACAAGCCCCGCCTAGGCGGGGCTTTTTCGTTTGGGCGCACGGGCCGCACGCACGCGTCGCGACCGTGCTTGCGCGCTTACAGGTAGCTGCAGACGTAGTCGAGCGTCTCGAGCACTTCGATGTCGAAGCGGCTCTTGCCCGGCACAGAGAACGATTCGCCGGCGCCGTAGGTCTGCCAGTCGCTGCTGCCGTCGAGCTTCACGCGGCACTTGCCGGCCTGCACTTCCATCAATTCGGGCGCGTCCGTGCCGAAGTTGAGCGCGCACGGCAGGATCACGCCGAGCGTCTTGCGCGTGCCGTCCGGGAAGAGCACGGTATGCGACACGCACTTGCCGTCGAAATAGACGTTCGCGCGCTTGACGACCGATACGTTGTCGAATTGGGTTGCACTGGTCATGTGATGCCTCTGATTGCTGGATGCCGGATGGCGTGTTGTCGGAAGCCGGCCGGGGCGGCAGGCCGGCCGCTATGATACCGGCTCGCGGCGGGCGTGCCGCAAGCGGGGCCGATCGCAGGCGTGCGACCGATAATCAGGATCACTATTCGATGCATTGTGTGGCCCGCATGGAGCATGCTCAACGGAGCCCCTTGCGTCGCGCGGAATCGCGCAGGCAGTCGAGCAGCATTGCCGCAGCCGGCGTGAGCGGACTGTCGCGGCGCGTGACGACCTGCACGGACACGCCGGGCAGCCGCTCGCGGATCGGCAGCACCACGAGCTGGTCGCGCGCCCACTCCCCTTGCAGCAGCTGTTCGGGCATCGACGCGATCAGGTCGCAGCCCGTCATCAGGCTGTGCGCGAGGCCGAAGCTCGGGCATTCGACGACCCGCTGCGGCACCGGCAGCCCGTATGCGATGAACGTGTTGAACAGCACCTGGGTCGAGCTTTCCGGCGACGGATTCATCAGCCAGTCGGCCTCGACGAGATCGGCGAGCGACGTGGCCGACGCGAGCGGATGCCCCTTGCGCGCGACGATCAATGATCGGCTCGCATAGAGTTCCGCGTGATCGAACTCGGCCGCCAGCAGTTCGGGCACGACGACGGCCACCGCGAAATCGAGGGATCCGTCGTGCAGCCGCGGCAGCGCGACGCCCGGAAACCCTTCGATCAGATTGACGCGCGCGACCGGAAAGCGCCGCCGGAACGCGCGAAACGCGTCGGGCAGGATCGTCACCGCGGCGGCCGGCGTGATCGCCGCCGCGACCGAGCCCGTCATCGCGCCCTGCGCCTGCTCGATGTCGTCGCGCGCACGCTGCATCTCGGCGACGATCAGCCGCGCGCGCACCTGCAACTGCTGGCCGAACGCCGTGAGCTGCACGCCGCGCGCGGTGCGCACGACGAGCGACACGCCGAGTGCGATCTCCAGTTCCTTGACCGCCTTCGTCAACGCCGCCGGCGACACGTTCAGGCGCCGCGCGGCCGCGCGGATGCTCCCTTCGTCCGCGACGGTGACGAACGCTTTCAACTGATGGTATTTCATGGCGGCATGCGTGATTCGTGGAAACCCCCGTGCAGCGCGGCGCATGCAGGCTCAGGGTATTCCCGAGCAGCAACCGGTGGTGTGCACCAAAGCAATTTAGCAGCTTCTGGTGCGCAAAAGAAATTTATATCCTTTACCGTCATATGCGCGTCAAACGTCCACCGGCCCCACAGGAGACACCATGCTGCAAGCCGCGAACCCCGTCATCCCCGGCATCGCCGCGATCGCCCCAGACCTCATCGAAGTGCGCCGCCGCATCCATGCGCACCCGGAACTCGCGTTCGAGGAAACGCTGACGAGCGATCTCGTCGCGGAACTGCTCACCGGCTGGGGCTACGAAGTGCATCGCGGCATAGGCAAGACGGGCGTCGTCGGCGTGCTGCGCGAAGGACAAGGCACGCGCACCGTCGGCCTGCGCGCCGACATGGACGCGCTGCCGCTCGCCGAGGCCACCGGCCTGCCCTACGCGAGCCGCCATGCGAACAAGATGCATGCATGCGGCCACGACGGCCACACCGCGATGCTGCTGTGCGCGGCGCGTCACCTGGCCGCGACGCGCCAGTTCTCCGGCACGCTGAACCTGATCTTCCAGCCAGCCGAGGAAAACTTCGGTGGCGCGAAATCGATGATGGACGACGGCCTGTTCGACCGCTTCCCGTGCGATGCGATCTTCGCGATCCACAACATGCCGGGCCGGGCCGCCGGCGACATGGCATTCCGCACCGGCGCCGCGATGGCGTCGGCCGACCGTGTGACGATCACGCTGCGCGGCGTCGGCGGTCATGGGGCGATGCCGCACTTCGCACGCGATCCGATGTCGGCCGCAGGCAGCATCATGGTCGCGCTGCAAACGATCGTCGCGCGCGAGGTCGATGCGCAGCATGCGGCCGTGATCACGGTCGGCAGCGTGCAGGCCGGCGAGACCTTCAACATCATTCCCGAAACCGTCGTGATGAAGCTGTCGGTGCGCGCGCTGAACGCCGACGTGCGCGCGCTGCTCGCCCGCCGCATCGAAGCGCTCGCGAAGGGCCAGGCGGAAAGCTTCGGCCTCACCGCGGAAGTGGATTACGACTACGGCTACCCTGTGCTCGTCAACCATCCCGAACCCACCGCGTTTGCAGCCGACATCGCGCGCCGGATGCTCGGCGCCGAGCGTGTCGAGACCGAGGCCGCGCCGCTGATGGGCAGCGAGGACTTCGCGTTCATGCTCGAGGCGCGCCCCGGCTGCTATGCGTTCATCGGCAACGGGATCGGCAGCAAGGGCGGCTGCATGGTGCACAACCCCGGATACGACTTCAACGACGACATCCTCGCGATCGGCGCGAGCTACTGGGTCCGCGTCGCCGAAGCCTGGCTCGCGGCCTGACGGCCCTTCATCACGCAGTTCCGCGCTTTAGCAGGGGAACCCCATGGAAACGTCCGCCCTTCCGTTCGCCGGCTCGCCGGCCGATGCCCGCGCCGCCGCGAAGAAACGCCGCCTGATCGCGGCCGCCGCGGTCGGCAACGCGCTCGAGTTCTACGACTTCACGGTCTACAGCTTCTTCGCAATCCTGATCGGCAAGCTGTTCTTTCCGGTCCACTCGTCGTTCGGGCAGCTGATGCTCGCGGTCGCGAGCTTCGGCGTCGGCTTCGTCACGCGTCCGCTCGGCGGCCTCGTGATCGGCATGTATGCCGACCGCGCCGGCCGCAAGAAGGCGATGATCCTGACGCTCTTGCTGATGGCGCTCGGCACCGCGACGATCGCGGTCGCGCCGACCTTCGCGCAGATCGGCATCGCCGCGCCGCTGCTGCTCGTGCTCGCACGCCTGCTGCAGGGGTTCGCATCGGGCGGCGAAGTCGGCGCGTCGACGACGCTGCTGCTCGAACAGGCACCGCAGCACCGCCGCGGCTTCTACGCGTCGTTCCAGTTCTCGAGCCAGGGGCTCGCCGCGCTCGCCGGCGCGCTCACCGGCGTCGCGCTCACGTCGACGCTCAATGCCGCGCAGCTCGAAAGCTGGGGCTGGCGCGTGCCGTTCATCATCGGCACGCTGTTCGTACCGCTCGGCTACTGGCTGCGCAAGACCGTCGAGGAAGTGCCGGCTGCCGCGCACGCCGCCACGCACGACGAGCCGGTCGCGTCGCTGCCGCTCGCCGATGTGCTGCGCCACCACGGCAAGGCCGTGTTCGCGGGCCTCGGCGTGACGATCGGCGGCACGTCGATCCACTATATCATCGTGTTCTACATGGCGATCTACGGCGTGCAGGTGCTGCATCTTCCGACCTGGCTGTCGATGACGGCAGGCTGCGTCGCGGGCGCGATCCTGATGCTGGTGACGCCGATCGGCGGCCACCTGTCCGACGTCTACGGGCGCAACCGAATCGTCTGGTGGACGCGCATCGTGCTGATGGCCGCGATCTACCCCGCGTTCATCGCGCTGAACCGGTGGCCAGGCGCCGCGTCGCTGCTGTCGATCATCGCCGCGCTCTCTGTCGTGCACGCGATCAACATCGGCGCGACCGGTGCGATGCTCGGCGAGCTGTTCCCGCGTGCGGTTCGGGCGACGGGCGGTGCGCTCGTCTACAGCGTCGGCGTCGCGATCTTCGGCGGCTTCGCGCAGTTTTTCGTGACCTGGCTGATCGCGGCGACCGGCAACCCGAATGCGCCTGCGTGGTATGCGATCGGCTGTGGTGCGATGACGCTGCTCGCCATTCGCTGCATGGACGAGAAGGCCGGGAAAGCACTCGATTAACTGACGGGCGATGCGCGGCACGTGCGCGGCCGCAACGTCGTCGATCCACCGACCCCGCCGGTTTCGACGGGGTCTTTCCTTTTGTGTGATCGACACTGCTCACATGAACCGGCAGCGCCAGAGGACCGTCCGTCGCCGTAAACGCAACAAGGCACGGGCCACCGTCACCCGTGCCTTGCGTGCGCTACGCCTCGATCAGAACGTATGCATCATCCCGACATACGCGCCCGTCTGCGACTCGCCCGTCATCGGGCTCGTGCCCGACGTCGCGTCGCGCGGCGACGCGAGCAGCGAGAAGTTCGAGTTGCCGCCGTTTCGCACATACGCGACCGTCCCGTACAGGAACGTGCGCTTCGACAGGTTGTACGTCGTACCGAGCACGTACATGATCGCGTGCCCCGACGGATCGTGCGACGCATCGCCGCCGCCGTCACCGACCTTCACGTAATACCCGCCGCCCGTCACGGCCCACTGCGGCGTTGCCGTGTAGGTCGCGCCGAGCCAGTAGTGATCGGCGCGATCGGCGACGCCCGCCGGGCTATCCGGCGCCTGGTAGTGCGTATACGCGCCCTGGATCTTGAACTTCGACACCTTCACGTTCGCGCCGACGAAATACTCGCGCGAAGCGGTGAAGATATTGCTGAACTTGCCGTTGTTGTCGCGCAGCTCGTCGTAGATGCCGCGCACGTCGAGCACCGGCGAGTGGTACGAGATCATGATCCCGTCCGAGCGGCCGAAGTCGTCGGCCGCGCCGTAGTTGAAGCCGCGCGACTGGTTGCCGAACGCATATTGCGCCTGCACGTCGAAGCCGCCGATCACCGGGCTGTGATATTCGATGTTGTTGCTGCTCTGCTGCCAGTTGCGCCCGCGCACGAGCGATGCGGACGAAAACGCCTGCTGCACGAACGGATCGAATTCCCACACGCCATCACTGTCGATGAACAGGTTGCGGCCGGCCTGCAGCTGTCCCCACGTGTCGCTCTTCAGCCCGACATACGCGCGGCGCGACCACATGCGTCCACCGCCCGTCGTGCCGTTCATCACCTGAAACGCGGTTTCCAGGTTGAAGACCGTCGACATCCCGCCGCCGAGATCCTCGACGCCTTTCAGGCCGAACATGCTGGTGCCCCAGTCGCCGCCTTCCGCGCTCCAGCGCGTCGAGCTGCCGTTGGGCGTCGCGATGTGGTTCAGGTATTCGACGCCGCCGTCGATCCGGCCGTACAGCGTCACGCTTGTCTGTGCGAACGCGGCCGCCGGCGTGGCGGCCACGATCAGCCATGCGAAATGTTTGAGTCGCAAAATGATGCCCCCTCGGAGTCCCGACCGTCCGACACGCGCCCCATGCGCGCGCCGGCGATCCGTTTACCCGCGATCGATCGAAAAACGTCCGGGGCCCGCCGCGCAGAGCGCGAGCAGGCCGCCCGAGATCGCGATGTTCTTGTAGAAATGAATCATGTTGTTCATCTGCTCGCCGCCCGTCATCGTCCAGTAGTGGTGGCCGATCAAGCCGGTGCCGATCGTATACAGCGCAAGCAGCAGCGCGAGCGGCCGCGTCTGGAAACCGACGAGGATCGCGATGCCGGCGAACAGCTCCATCACGACGGAGATTGCCGCCGAAACGATCGGTGCAGGCGCACCCTCGCTTCCCATGAACGCGATCGTACCGGAGAAGTCGACGATCTTCTTCCAGCCGAACATCACGAACAGGATCACGAGCAGGATTCGGGACAGCAGCAGCAGCACATCGCGCTGGGAAGCGAGAAACGGTTGATTCGGTGTCATGGTGTGATCAACGAAAGCAGTGCGCGAACCGCGCGCACCGGATTGCCTGTGAACCGGAACGGGCGGCTGCCGGCCGCCCGCCCCGCTCTGCAACAACCGGCATCGGGGCCCGCCCGATGTGCTGTGCGCCTCCTCTTGTCAGTGTTGCCCTGCTTCGTGCCGCGTCGCGTCCGGCGTCAACGCGCCTTCGCGACGTCCTGCTCGGTCACCTTCGCGGCCGGATTGCCGAACTGGCCGGTCAGGTAGTTCGCCAGCGCGGCGATCTGCGCATCCGACAGCTCGTTGCGGAACGCGGGCATGCCGACGTCCTCGCTGCCGGCCTTGCGCTGCACGCCATTCAGGATCACCTGCACCAGGTTCGCCGGATTCGACGCACCCACCGTCGAGTTGTGGAACAGCGACGGGTAATAGCCGTCCGGCGTGCCCTTGCCCTGCATCTGGTGGCACGTCGCGCAGTTGCCGAGATACAGCCGCGCCGGATCGATGCCCGACGATGCGAGCGCCACGCCGCGCAGCTTCAGGCCGTCTTCGGCCGGCTTGCCCCACGACGAGCGCGACTGCTTCGCGTCGCCGCTGGCGACGGCCGGCACCGTGCGGATATACGTCGCGATCGCGCCGATGTCGGCGTCGGTCATCTTCGAGAAGCTGTGCTCGACCGCCTCGGCCATCGGGCCGGCAGCCTGCGCGAGGCCCGGCACGCTGCCGGTACGCAGGTACTGGACGAGTTGCTGCTGCGTCCAGCCGCCGATCCCCGCGTTCGGGTCGGACGTGATGTTGTAGCCGTCCCAGCCCGCGAGCACCGAACCCGACAGGAAGCTGCCGCCCGTCTCGTCGAGCGACTTCTCCTGCATCGCGATGCCCCGCGGCGTGTGGCACGTGCTGCAGTGCGCGAGGCCCTGCACCAGGTACGCGCCGCGGTTCCACTCGGCGCTCTGCGTCGGCTTCGGCGCGTACGCGCCGTCCTTCAGGAATAGCCAGTTCCAGATCTTCAGCGGCCAGCGCATGCTCAGCAGCGCGGGAATCTCGTTCTTCGGCGGCGTCTGCTTGACCGGTTCGACACCGTGCATGAAGTACGCATACAGCGCCTGCACGTCGTCGTCGTTGATCTTCGCGTACGACACGTAAGGCATCGCCGGGTACAGGTTGTTGCCGTTCTTCGACACGCCGTGACGCACCGCGCGCTCGAAGTCGTCGAACGTCCAGTTGCCGATGCCGGTGTCCGGGTCCGGCGTGATGTTGCTCGTATAGATCTTGCCGAGCATCGGCACCGGCATGCCGAGGCCGCCGGCGAACGGCTTGCCGCCCTTCGCGGTGTGGCAGGCCATGCAGTCGCCCGCGACCGCGAGATATTCGCCGCGCTTGATCTGCGCGGGATCGGCCGAGTCGGCCGCGCGCACGAGGCCCGGCAGCGCGAGGCAGCCAGCGAGGAGGAAGGTGAGAGTAGATTTCCGCACGGTCAGACTTCCTTCTTCAGCGTGTCCGACATCCGCAGCGCCAGCGCCGCGATCGTCAGCGTCACGTTCACCGTACCGACGGTCGGCATCGTCGAGCTGCTCGAGATGAACAGGTTCGGATGGTCGAACGTCCGGCAGTCCTTGTCGACGACCGAGTCGCGTGCATCCGCGCCCATGATCGTCGCGCCCGTGATGTGGTTGTTCGGCGCGAACTCGTCGTTGAACACGACGTCCGTGCCGCCCAGCACCTGCGCCGCGGTCGCATAGACTTCGCGCGTGTGCACGGCGCCGCGCTTCACGTAGTCGTCGATCGCATAAGTGATTTCCGGGCGCGGAATGCCGATCGCGTCGGTGGCGGTCTTGCTCGGCACGATGCGGTTCTCGGGCTGCGGCAGGATTTCGTGGAAGCAGTCGAACTGCACGTAGCGGGCCGAACGATCGCGGATCTGCGCGTCGAGCTCGCCGGACTTCATCAGCTTGCCGGCCTTGAAGATCTTCTGCGTCTCCTGGTTGATGCGCGACATGTTCGACAGATGGATCTTCTTCGCGGCTTCGGTCGCGCGGAACGGACCGTCGCGGAAACCGATCAGCGACGTCATTTCCTGCGGGCCGCGACCCGGCCACAGCTTCTCGCTCGCATAGAACGACACGCCCGTGCCCGGGTGGTCCATCAGGTTGCGCCCGACCATGTCGGAGCTGTTCGCGACGCCGTTCGGGAAGTCGCGGTTCGCCGACATCAGCAGGATCTTCGGCGTCTCGATGCCGTTCGCGGCGACCACGAAATACTTGCCCTCGACGCGATGGTCGGCGCCCGTCTTGTCCTTGTAGATCGCGGCGACGATGCGCTTGTCCGGACCCGTCTCGAGCTTGTAGACGACCGCGCTGTCGATCAGCTTCGCGCCGGCCTGCTCGGCCTTCTCGACGTGCACGATGCCGTTGTACATCGCACCGATCGGGCAGATCGGCATGCAGTTGTTGTTCCCGCAACAGGTTGGCCGGCCGTCGTACGGACGGCTGTTGCGCGCGACCGGTTCGGTCACCACGTGGAACTTCGGGTCATGGCCGTTGAGCGCGCTCTTGATCGTCTGCTCGTTGAACGACAACGGCAGCGGCGGCATCGGATACGGCTGCTTGCGCGGCGAGTACAGGTCCTCCTCGGGGCCGGGGCCCCACACGCCGAGTTCTTCCTCCGCGCGCTGGTAGTAATGCTCGAGGTCGTCGTACTGGATCGGCCAGTCGCGACCGACGCCGTACACGGTCTTCATCTTGAAGTCGTTCGGGATGAAGCGCCACGCCGACGCGGCCCAGTGCCACGTCGTGCCGCCCACCGCGCGGATGTACTGCGAGTTGAACTTGTGCTCGCCCTTCAGGACCAGGTAGTCGTTCGGCGGGCCGTATTCCGGATGCGGCGCCCACGGGCTCGACGGGTACGGCGCCATGAAATCCGTCTTGTCGGGCTGGTTGCGGAAGCGTTCGACGATTTCCCAGCGCGGCATGCGCGGGCCTGCCTCGAGCAGGATCACCGACTTGCCGGCCATGGCAAGCTGGTGCGCGACGATCGCGCCTGCGACACCGGATCCGACGACCACGACGTCGGCTTTTTGCGTATCGGTATCGGCCATCAGGCTTGCCTCTCGATCGGTTTTTCGGCCCAGAAGCCGGGTTTGTTGGGGCAATACGAAGGAATCACGAGCGTATCGGATACGACGCTGAACATTAATGCTTCCTCGTACGTAATCACGACGTTGTCGACGATGCCGAGATACCACGCTTCGAGAATCGACAGCGCGGAGGCCTGCTGATCGGGACTCAATGAACCGGACGCGAGCGCGCCGGCGAGTTGCGACAGACCGTCGGCGGTCTTGAACGAGCCCTTCTGCAAGGCCTGCAGGAAGCGGTCGCCGAGCACGCGGCTCAGCCCTTTCTTGCCTGTCAGTGCTTCGGAGAGCGTCATGAACGTATCGAGCGGCGCGGCGCCGGGATTATCGGCCAAGGCTCGCAACGCCAGCGAGCCGGTGAGGCCTGCCGCCGTCAGCGCCAGTGCGCCCTGCAGCCATTGACGCCGCGTGATGCCGGATGCGGCTGCGTCGCGATCGCGACGCGAGTGGGGGGTGTTGTCGTTGTGCATGTTTCCTTCTCTCGAACACCGGATTCGGGAAAACCACGCTTGATATTTCTCAAACTTTCGCGCGGCCCTGAAATGTACGCGCACAATTCGAATTGGACAATGCTTTTATAGTCCAATAAATGTTCCGCAATCCGAGACAATCGACATTTCGCTGCATTTTTGTGTCGTCGACGCGACAATTCTGCTTCGGAATGCCGGCGTATTGCAAGCCGGCGACACGCCGTCTCCATTCATCCGCTCACATGCGCGTCGGTTAGAATCGCGTGCAATCAAACAGAAAGCTTCCCTCCGAGGGCATCGAGCGATGAAGCAGCACGACAAGCACAACAATACGAATTCAACCCGTCACACCACACGGCTGCTCTGGCGCATCGGCGCGGTCACGGCGCTCGGCGCTGCCGCGGCACTGTCGCTGCATGCGGGCGCCGCACGCACGGTGAGCGTGTCGCCGCAAGGCACCGTCACCGAAGTGCGGCAAAGCGTCGTCAAGTTCGACGAACCGATGGTCGCGTTCGGTTCCGCCTCCGCGCCGAGTCCCGCGCGCATGACCTGCAACGACTCCACCGCCGCACGCGGCCAGGGACACTGGCTCGACGACAAGACGTGGGTCTACGATTTCGAGAACGACCTGCCGCCCGGCGTGCGCTGCTCCGTCGCGCTCAACGACACGCTGCGCTCGGTCGCCGGCAATGCGGTCAGCGGCCCGCGCCGCTTCACGTTTCAGACCGGCGGCCCGTTCCCTGTGACAGTGCGCCCCGGCTCGCGCGAGATCGAGGAGCGCCAGGTTTTCGTGCTGAAGCTGAACGGCCCGGCCGAGCCGCGCTCCGCGCTCGCGAACATCTGGTGCGAAGCGGCCGGCATCGGCAACCGCATCCCCGTCACGGCCGCCGACGACGATACCCGCAACGCGCTGCTCGACCACTTCGGACTGAAGAAGGACGCCGCGCGCGTGCTGACGCTGTCGTGCGCGCAGGCGCTGCCCGCGAGCGCGAAGATGCAACTCGTCTACGGCAAGGGCGTCGCGAGCCCGAGCGGCATCGCGAACGACACCGAGCGCCGCTTCGACTTCACCGTGCGCGCGCCGTTCGCCGCGAGCTTCTCGTGCGAGCGCGAAAATGCGAAGGCGCCCTGCACGCCGCTGCGTCCGCTCACGCTGTCGTTCAATGCGCCGATCTCGCGCAAGAACGCCGAGGCGATCAAGTTGCGCGGCCCTGACGGTTCGCTTTCACCGACCTTCGCGGCCGACGATCACAGCGACGAAGTGACGACCGTCACCTTCAACCCGCCGCTGCCCGCGCAGGCGAACCTGACGATCGAGCTGCCGTCCGGCCTGCACGACGTGACCGAGCGCTCGCTCGCGAACCCAGACCTGTTCCCGCTCGCGACGCGCACCGCGCCGATGCCGCCGCTCGCGAAATTCTCGTCGGGCACCTTCGGGATCGTCGAGCGTTTCGCCGAACCGGATACGCCTGCGCTCGTGCCCGTCACGCTGCGCAACGTCGAGGCCGACCTGCATGTCGCGGGCCTCAACACGAGCGGCGCGCAATTCTCGAACCTGAAAGTCGACGACGACACCGCGATTCGTCAATGGATGCGCACCATCGAGCGCTTCGACAACTGGTCGATGACGGCCGGCACGATCGACGAGCGCATCCCGGGCCTGCTCCGGCGCAAGGGCCAGCACCCCGTCTACGTGCCGCTCCAGGCCGGCGAAAAGATGCCCGCGCCGCAGAACCGTCGCATCGACGTGCGCTCGCTGTCGCTGCTCGCCGGAGAGCCGGGTGCGCAGGCACTGACGTTGCCGAAGGCTGATCCGAAGGCGCTGCGTCCGTTCGAGGTCGTCGGCGTGCCGATCGAAAAACCCGGCTTCTACGTGCTCGAACTCGCGTCGCCCGCGCTCGGCCGCTCGCTGCTCGCGAAGCCGTCGAGCATGTACGTACGTACCACCGTGCTCGTCACGAACCTCGGCGTGCATCTGAAACAGGGCCGCGAGAATAACCTCGTGTGGGTCACGACGCTCGACAAGGGCAAGCCCGTGCCGAACGCGCGAATCCGCGTGTCGGATTGCAACGGAGACGAAATCGCGTCCGGCAAGACCGATGTGCACGGCCTGCTGAAGATCGACGGTGCATTCGAGCCGAAGCACGAATGCAGCCAGTCGGAACGCTTCGACGACTACTTCGTGTCGGCGCGCGTCGACGATCCCAGGACGGGCCCGGACATGGCATTCGTCAGCTCGAACTGGAACCGCGGGATCGAATCGTGGCGCTTCAACGTGCCGACCGACACCGACAGCGCGCCGACCGTGCGCGCGCATACCGTATTCGACCGCACGCTGCTGCGTGCCGGCGAAACCGTGTCGATGAAACACTTCCTGCGCACCGAGACGCTGCAGAGCCTCGCGTTCCCGGCGCAATACCCGACGCGCGTGACGATCCGCCATCTCGGCTCCGACCAGACCTACAAGCTGCCGCTCACGTGGTCCGCCGACCACAGCGCCGACACGCGATTCACGCTGCCGCCCGCGGCGAAGCTCGGCGAATACAGCGTCTCGCTCGAAGGCGGCCCCGACGATGCACCGACCGCCAGCTACTACAGCGGCAGCTTCCGTGTCGAGGCATTCCGCCTGCCGGTGCTCAAGGGGTCGATCGGCGCGCGCGACGCGCAGAAGAGCCCGCTCGTCGCGGTCAAGGAAGCGCCGCTCGCGGTGCAGATCGACTACGTGTCGGGCGGCGGCGCATCGAACCTGCCCGTGCAGGTGTCGGCGCTGATGAAGTGGGCGTCGCCGCCGTTCGCGGATCGCTTCGAGGACTTCAGCTTCACGCCGTATCGTCCGGAGCGCAGCGACGGCAATGCCGACGACGATGCGCAGGACGGCGACAGCGCATCGGCCGCGAACAACGATCCCGACGCGACCCGGTTGATCGCGGACAAGCTGCCGCTGACGCTCGACCGCAACGGCGCCGGCACCGTCACGCTCAAGGGCCTGCCCGACGTCGACGCGCCGAAGCGCATCGCGCTCGAGGCAACGTTCGCGGACCCGAACGGCGAAGTGCAGACGATCCGCGGCGACACGATCCTGTGGCCGGCCGCGGTCGTGGCCGGCATCAAGGCCGGCCGCTGGGTGTCGGTCGGCCAGCGCGTGCCGGTGCAGGCGCTCGCGGTCGACCTGCAGGGCAAGCCGCGCGCATCGGTGGCGGTCGAGATCAAGGGCGTCGCGCACATCACGACGTCGTCGCGCAAGCGGATGGTCGGCGGCTTCTACGCATACGACAACAAGAGCGACACGCGCGACCTCGGCGTGCTGTGCTCGGGCAAGACCGACGACAAGGGCCGCATGGCCTGCGACGCGACGCTCGAACAGGCCGGCAACATCCAGTTGATCGCGGTCGCGAAGGACGGCGACGGCCGCACGTCGAATGCGTCGACGTCCGTCTGGGTCACGCGCGAGGACGAACTCTGGTTCGGCGGCGACAACACCGACCGGATCGACGTGATCCCGGAAAAGACGTCCTACGAGGCGGGCGAAACGGCCCGCTTCCAGGTTCGCATGCCGTTCCGCTACGCAACCGCGCTCGTCGCGGTCGAACGCGGCGGCGTGATGGAAACGCACATCGTCGAACTCAACGGCAAGAACCCGACCGTCGACCTGAAGGTCGGCGAATCGTGGGGGCCGAACGTGTACGTGTCGGTGCTCGCGTTGCGCGGCCGAATTCGCGAAGTGCCGTGGTACTCGTTCTTCACCTGGGGCTGGAAGGCGCCGGTCGAATGGGCCCGCGCGTTCTGGCGCGAAGGCCGTCACTATGAAGCGCCGACCGCGTTCGTCGATTTGTCGAAGCCCGCGTTCCGCTATGGCCTCGGCGAGATCAAGGTCGGCACGGGCGTGCATCGTCTCGGCGTGTCCGTGACGACCGACGCGACGCGGTACACGGTGCGCAGCAAGGCGCAGGCGCACGTGAAGGTCACGCTGCCGAACGGCCAGCCGGCGCCAGCCGGCACGCAGATCGCGGTCGCGGCCGTCGACGAGGCGCTGCTCGAGCTGATGCCGAACAACAGCTGGGACCTGCTCGACGCGATGCTGCAGCGACGCGCGTACGGTGTCGAGACGGCCACCGCGCAGATGGAAATCGTCGGCCGCCGCCACTTCGGCCGCAAGGCCGTGCCGGCGGGCGGCGGCGGCGGCAGCTCGCCGACACGCGAGCTGTTCGACACGCTGCTGCTGTGGAATCCGCGCGTGACGCTCGACGCGAACGGCAGCGCGACCGTCGAGGTGCCGCTGAACGACGCGCTCACGCGCTTCCGGATCGTCGCGATCGCGGCGGTCGGCCCCGATCGCTTCGGCACCGGCAGCACGTCGATTCGCAGCACCCAGGATCTGCAGCTGATCTCCGGGCTGCCGCCCCTCGTGCGTGAAGGCGATGCGTTCCGCGCGCAGGTCACGCTGCGCAACACGACCGACCGCGCGATGCAGGTCGTCGTGACGCCGCGCGTGACGGGCCTCGACGTCGCGCCGCAAACCGTGTCGCTCGCGGCCAATGCGGCGACGGAGATTGCATGGACGATCACCGTGCCCGAGCAGGCGCTCGACGCGGCCGGCGCATTGAACTGGCGCATCGAGGCGGCCGAGCAAGGTGGCAAGCGCGCGTCCGATGCGCTGGCCGTCGCGCAGAAGGTCGTGCCCGCGCTGCCGGTCACCGTGCAGCAGGCCACGCTCACGCAGGTCGACGGCACGCTGACTGTGCCCGTGTCGGCTCCGGCCGGCGCCGTCAACAACGCACAGGGCGCGCCGCGCGGCGGCATCGCCGTGTCGCTGCAGTCGAAGCTCGCCGACGGCCTGCCCGGCGTGCGGCGCTGGTTCGAGCGCTATCCGTATCGCTGCCTCGAACAGCAGACGTCGCGCGCGATCGGCCTTCATGACGCCGCGCAATGGCAGGCGCTGGTTGCGCGCATGCCGGTGTACCTCGACAGCGATGGCCTCGCGAGCTACTTCCCGCCGTCGTCCGACGATGCACACTACGGCAGCCCGACGCTGTCGTCTTACCTGCTCGTGGTCGCCGACGAGGCCGCACGCCTCGACGCGCGCTTCGCGCTGCCGGAAGACCTGCGCACGCAGCTCGAGGCCGGGCTCGCACGCTTCGTCGACGGCCGCATCGAGCGCAACGCGTGGGCGCCGCGCCAGGATCGCGATCTGCGCAAGCTCGCCGCGATCGAGGCGCTGTCGCGTTACGGTGCAGCGCAGGGCCGCATGCTCGGTTCGATCGAGATCGCACCGAACCAGTGGCCGACCTCGGCGGTGATCGACTATCACGCGATCCTCACGCGTGTGAAGGACATCCCGCAGCGTGACGAGAAACGCGCGCAGGTCGAGCAGATCCTGCGTGCGCGCCTCACGTACCAGGGCACGCAGCTCGTGTTCTCGACCGCGCGCGACGACGATCTGTGGTGGCTGATGACGAGCAACGAGACCAACGCCGCGCGTCTCGCGCTGGAATTCGCGGGCGACCCGGCGTGGAAGGACGAGATGCCGCGCATCGCGACCGGCCTCCTCGCGCTGCAACGCCAGGGCGCATGGCAGACGACGACGTCGAACGCGCTCGGCCAGCTCGCGATCGAACGCTTCTCGCGCACCTACGAGAGCACGCCGGTGGCGGGCACGACCAAGGTCGCGCTCGGCGGCAACGAGCGCGCGATTTCCTGGTCGCAGCCGCCGGCGCCCGCCGACGCCCCCGCGTCGGCCACCGCCGCGACCCGCGCCGCCGCCGCGCGCAGCGTGCTGATGCCGTGGCCGCGTGCGGCGCAGGCGCCGGCCACGCTGTCCGTCATCCAGGACGGAACGGGCCGCCCGTGGGCGACCGTCGAAAGCCTCGCGGCCGTTGCGCTGCGCGCGCCGTTCGCGGCCGGCTACCGGATCACGAAGACGGTCACGCCCGTGTCGCCCGCCGTCAAGGGTGTGCTGACGCGCGGCGACGTCGTGCGCGTGCATCTCGACATCGATGCGCAGAGCGACATGACGTGGGTCGTCGTCAACGATCCGATCCCGTCCGGCGCGACGATCCTCGGCTCCGGCCTCGGCCGCGACTCCGAATCCGCGACGCAGGGCGAAAAATCCCCGGACGGCGCGTGGCCGGCGTTCATCGAACGCGACTTCGACGGCTACCGCGCGTATTACGACTATCTGCCGAAGGGCAAACTCTCGGTCGAATACACGGTGCGGCTGAACAACGTCGGCACCTTCGGGCTGCCGCCGACGCGCGTCGAGGCGCTGTACGCGCCGTCCGTATACGGCCTGTGGCCGAACCCGCCGATGACCGTGAAGCCGGCCGACGCGGGCAAGTAACGAGTACGTGATGATCGATCGTGTATCGCCGCGGCCGGTGCGTTTCGCCGGCCGCGTATTCGTCGCCGTCGTGCTCGGCGCGCCGCTGGTCGCGCACGCGCTGCCCGGCTACGACGACGTGCGCCGCAACTGGCGCAGTTCCGACTGGGTGCTGCTCGCGCGCGACGGCACGCCGCTGCAGCGCACGCGCGTCGACCTCACCGAACGGCGCGGCGACTGGGTATCGCTCGCCGACGTGTCGCCCGCGTTCCGCGAGGCGATCGTCGTGTCCGAGGACAAGCGTTTCTACGAACACAGCGGCGTCGACTGGCGCGGGATCGCCGGCGCGGCGTGGGGCAATCTGTGGAACGAGCGCACGCGCGGCGCGTCGACCGTGACGATGCAGCTCGCCGGGCTGCTCAGCGATTCGCCGCGCCGCTCGGGCCAGCGCTCGCTGCCGCAGAAGGCCACGCAGGCGATGAACGCGCTGCTGCTCGAGCGCGGCTGGCGCAAGGACCAGATCCTCGAGGCCTACCTGAATCTCGTGCCGTTCCGCGGCGAGACGGTCGGGCTCGCCGCGCTGTCGCAGGTGCTGTTCGGCAAGGCGCCGTCCGGCCTCGACGCGCGTGAAGCCGCGATCGCGGCCGCGCTGGTGCGTGCTCCCAACGCGGCAAGCGCGAAGGTCGCCGAGCGTGCGTGCCGGATCCTGCGCGACATGCACGCGGAACAAGCGTGCGCATCGCTCGACGGCTACGTGCAGCTCGTGATCGCACGCCCGGCCAACGCCGTGCGCGACGACGGCGCCGCCCTCGCCCCGCACTTCGCGCGCCGCATCGCGGCCGAAGTCAGACCGGCGGCCGGCGCGCAGGTGCGCACGACGCTCGATGCGCCGCTGCAGCGCTTCGCGCGCGACACGCTGACGCGCGCGCTGACCGAGCTCAACGCGCCCGCGCACCGGCGCAACGTGCAGGACGGCGCGGTCGTCGTGATCGACAACGCGACCGGCGAGATTCGCGCATGGGTCGGTTCGTCGGGGGCGCTGTCGAGCGCGCGCGACGTCGACGCCGTGCTCGCGCCGCGCCAGGCCGGCTCGACGCTCAAGCCGTTCCTCTATGCGCAGGCGATCGACGAGAAACGGCTGACCGCCGCATCGCTGCTCGACGACGCACCGATCAACCTCGCGGCCGGTGGCGGACTCTACATTCCGCAGAATTACGACAAGGATTTCAAGGGCTGGGTGAGCGTGCGCAGCGCGCTCGGCGGCTCGCTGAACGTGCCGGCCGTGCGCACGCTCGTGCTCGTCACGCCGCACCGCTTCGCGCGCACGCTGACCGCGCTCGGCCTGCCGCTGGCGCAGGAAGGCGATTACTACGGCTTCAGCCTTGCGCTCGGCAGCGCGGACGTCACGCTGCTGTCGCTGACCAATGCGTATCGCGCGCTCGCGAACGGCGGTGTCGCGCGCAAGATCGTCGACCTGCCCGCGCCGTCGCCCGCTTCCGGCATATCGGCATCGGGGCGCACGGACAACGGCACGCGCGTATTCAGCGAAGCAGCCAGCTTCGTCGTCACCGACATCCTCTCCGACAACAACGCGCGCGTGCGCACGTTCGGCTTCGACAATCCGCTCGCGACGCGCTTCTTCTCGGCGGTGAAGACCGGCACGAGCAAGGACATGCGCGACAACTGGACGGTCGGCTTCACGTCGCGCTATACGGTCGGCGTGTGGGTCGGCAATGCGGACGGCTCGCCAATGTGGGACGTGTCAGGGGTGACGGGCGCGTCGCCCGTGTGGTCGGCCGTCGTCGGCTACCTGCACCGCGACTTGCCGAGCCGCGCGCCACGTCCGCCGGCCGGTGTCGAAATGCGCCGCATCACGTTCGAGCGCGACGTCGAGCCGTCGCGCGACGAGTGGTTCATCGCGGGCACGGCGCTCGACACGATCCGGCTCGCGGCACCCGTCACGCCGGGCAAGGACGGCGCGCGCGCACCGCTGACGATCGGCGCGCCGACCGACGGCACGATCTTCGCGATCGATCCGGACATTCCGCCGAAGAACCAGCGGATCTGGTTCGAGCGGTCTTCCGGGCATGCGGCGCGGTTCGCGTGGCGGCTCGACGACAAGGTGATCGGGCACGCCGACCGCCTCGCGTGGATGCCGTGGCCGGGAAGGCACCGGCTGGAACTCGTCGACGCGCGCGGCAACGTGGCGGATGCGATCGGCTTCGAGGTGCGCGGCGCGTTCGCGAAGCCGGCCGCGCGCAAGCCCTGAGTGCGCGGGCAGGCCGCTTACTGGCCGGCTGCGTTCGTCTTCGGCGGCTGATTGGAGAAGTCGATGACGGGCGCGGTCGAAATCGCGGATTCGTTCGCGACGCTGAAGTTCGGGCGCGGCTGATAGCCGAAGATCCGCGCGATCACGACACCCGGGAACTGGCGGATCTGCACGTTGTACTGCTGCACCGTCTTGATGTAGCGGCCGCGCGCGACCGCGATGCGGTTTTCGGTGCCTTCGAGCTGCGTCTGCAGATCGCGAAACGCCTCGTTCGCCTTCAGCTCCGGATATCGCTCCGACACCACCATCAGCCGGCTCAGCGCGCCCGATAGTTCACCCTGCCGCTGATCGAACGCCGCCAACGCGGCGGGATCCTTTGCCATCTCCGGCGTCATCTGCACGCTGCCCACGCGCGCGCGGGCCGACGCCACCTCGGTCAGCACGCGTTCCTCGTGCGACGCGTACCCCTTCACCGACGCGGCAAGGTTCGGCACGAGGTCGGCACGACGCTGATACTGGTTCAGCACCTCCGACCACGCCGCGTTAACGTCCTCATCCGACGACTGGATCGCGTTGTAGCCGCAACCGGCGAGCGGCGCGAGCACGCAGCACACGAGCAGGATTCGAAACCATTTCATTGTTTGTGACTTCCGGTTGAACGCTCCGGCTGGAGCGGTAAGTTGAAAAGAAACGTTCGCGCACGCGCCGCGCATGGCGGTTACCAGCGGCCCGATGCCCCGCCGCCGCCGCTCGAGCCACCACCGCCGGTGAATGAGTCGGACGAACTGGAACTGGAACTGGACGAGCCCGAGCCGGACGATGGCCATTTGAAGGACGAAGACGAAGACGAGGACGTGGAGCTGGATGACGACCCATCGCTGCCCGTCAGTTTTTCGACGATCCACAGGATCGCCACCACCACGCAGAAGACCGCCACCAGAACCTCGCCGGGCGAATATCCCATCAGATGCCCGATCCCGATCAACGCCAGCAACGTCCCGCCGATGATCGCCGTATTCTTGCGCACGCGTGCCGAGCGAACGACGCCGATACCGAGCAGCCACGCACCGACACCGATGCTCGTCGGGACGATCGCCAGCGCACCCAGGATCGCTTCCAGATCGCCTCTGAAAATCGCGCCTACCGGCAACATCGCAACCGGCACGATCGTCGCGACGAGGAAGCTGGCCGGCAACATCACCTGCCAACGCAGCTTGCGCCATTCGGTGACGACACCCAGCGTGACGCCGGTCAGCCCGAGCAGCAACCAGAACAGGAAGCTCCCGACGTCGTCGGGGGGAGTCTCCGGCAAGCCGTTCGACAGCCGCTTCGCATCGCCGGACGCCGCGCGCCGAGCGTCCTCGTCGGGCAGTGCGCTATCCGACGCCGCCATTTGCGGCGGCGTCATCTCCCGCACCAGTGCATCGACCGTATCGCTCACGCCGGCTTCGATACGCTTCTCGCGAAACGCCGGCACGATGCGCTCGCGGATGATTCGCCCTGCGACGATGTCCGGAATCGCGCCTTCGAGGCCGTATCCGACCTCGATCCGTACGGTGCGATCGTTCAGTGCGGCGACCAGCAGCAAACCGTTGTCGATCTTGCTCTCGCCGAGACGCCATTTCTCGAACACCGTGGTCGCGAACTGCTCGATGGTCGCGTGGCCGGTCGACCCGACCAGCAGGATCGCCATCTGCACGCCGAGCCGGCGCTCGAGATCGGCGAGACGGTCGGTCAATTCGGACGCACATGCGACACTGAGCACGCCCGTCATGTCGGTCACGCGGCCTGTCAGCGGCGGCGCCGCTTCGGGGTCGTGGGCCACGGGATAGGAGGCTGCGGCAGCCACGTTCGTGCAGGCCGACGGTGCATTGGCTACCGACGGAATCGCGCCATCGCCGGCGTCGGCCGGGGCGGCGAAGGCCGGGACGCAAAGGAACGCCGCGCCGGCCAGCAGCGCGGCGGCCACCGCCGCGTTGCCGATGCGGGCCTTGCCGCGGATACACGCGGGTCGCACCGCGTCGCGGGGCGTGCATGCCATCGATGCCGGATCGCCCTCGCAATCCGGGAGGCTTGACCGCCCCATCAGTCGTTTCAGGTTCATGTCGGAAACGGCGCACCAGCTCCGTCGGGAACGGCGCGTTCTCTCGTCATTTTTTAATCGTCCCGCAGCATAACCAATTGCGAAGGGAATCGAAAGGTTCAGGATCCGGCACGTTCGGCCGCGTCCCGTCAGGAAAACGGGCAAGCACCGCCCGGATTCGAGACATAAAATAGGAGCGGCACCGCCCCGCCGGCGCCCACCGGTTGCTTCACTCGCCCAAAGGCCCGCGACCATGAACCTTCGCCACCCGCGCTTCATCCGCCCCGCGCTGGGCACCGCCTGCGTCGCCGCCGTCGCGGCACTTGCAGGCTGCAACGGCGACGCCTGCTTCGGCGTCGATGTCTGCTTCAACAACACCAACACGCAGACCATCGCGCTGTCGGGCACGGCCGCCACGGGCGTCGCGCTCGCGAGCGCGTCGGTGACGGTCAGTTGCGCACAAGGCTCGGCGACGACGCTGACCGACGGCGGCGGTAACTACCGCGTGACGGTCAACGCCGTGCTGCCGTGCGTGATCACCGTCGCATCTAGCGGCACGAGCCTGCATTCGCTCGCCTACGCGGGCGGCACCTTCAACACGACGCCCGAGACCGAGCTGATGCTCGTCTATCTCGCCGCGCAACTCGGCACCAACACGGCCGGGCTGATCGGCAATTTCCAGGGGAATGCGCACTTCCAGAGCGTAATGGGCAGCCCGGGTGCGGTGCAGGCCGCGCAATCGGCGGTCGTGACGAATCTGCAGCAGCGCTATTCGGTCACACTGTCGACACCGGCCTTCCTGACGACGCCGTTCGTGGTCGGCCAGCCGGGCGTCGACAGCGATCTAGACGCACTGGCCAAGGCCGGCGCGATCGATTCGAACGGAATGCCGGATCCGGCCGCGATTTCGCTGCTGGCGCAGGCGGGCGCGGCGCAGCCGCTGTGAGCGGCCGGCGTGCCGTTGCGGCACGCGTTCACGCGGCCTATATGGCTTACGCGGCTTCCCCGCGCCCGCACGCCACGCTCGCGGCCTGCTGCTGCGTCAGGTAGCGCAGCAGCTTCGTCACCATCCATACGACGATAAGCGACAGCACGACGAAGAACACCGCGAGCGGCGTCAGCACCTGCACCGACACGAAACCGGCGAGGCCCATCATCGCGGACGACACGAGCAGCAGCGCACACCCGAGGATCGCACTCGTCAGCCCCGCGATATGCGGAAACAGCGAATTGCCCTTGGCCATCAGCGTCGGATACATCGCGCCCGCGCAAAAGCCCATCACGAGCACCGGCGTCGCGAGCGTCCACACGCGCAGGCCGACGGTCAGCGCCAGCACGAGCATCGCGACCGCCGCGACCGCCATCACGCGTGCGCCGATGCGCAGCCGCTGCTCGGCACTCGGCAGCCCGCGCCCGTGAATCCGGTTCGACAGCCCGCCGAGGAAATACATCAGTCCGATCCCGAGCGCGAGATAGCCGAAGAAGGTCGGCGGCTTGTGCAGCGTGGTCTGCACCATGAACGGCCCGACGATGTTGAACACCAGCAGGATGCTGTAGCACAGCCCCTGCGCGAGGAAGCAGCTCTGGAACACCGGGCTCGCGAGCACCTTGCCCGCGTTCGCCATCAGCGTGCGCGGCTCGAGATGGACCGGTTTCGGCAAGGTTTCGCGATAGCGCCACAGCAGCGCCCACATCACCAGCGAGTACACCAGCAGGAACACGAGGCACGCGCGCCA
Organism: Burkholderia sp. Bp9012; assembly: GCF_003853825.1. Lineage (NCBI taxonomy): Bacteria > Pseudomonadati > Pseudomonadota > Betaproteobacteria > Burkholderiales > Burkholderiaceae > Burkholderia > Burkholderia sp. Bp9012. The sequence continues at coordinate 265,115 of NZ_QTQA01000005.1, forward strand.
GCCGAACCATTCCTGAAGGTGCGCGCCGATCACCGGCGCAATGATCGGCGCGAGCCCCCATGCGATCGACATGTACGTAAACGCATGCATCAGCGCCTGGCCCGAGAACGAGTCGGTGATGATCGCCTTCGCGAGCAGGTTCGTGGTCGCGATCCCGAAGCCCTGCAGGCAGCGCGCCAGCACGAACGTCTCCAGGTTCGGCGCGCCGAGCGACAGCAGGCAGCCGATCGTGTAGATGACGAGCCCGAACGCAAGCACGCGCTTGCGCCCGTACGCATCGGCGACTGGGCCGAAGATCAGCTGGCCGAGCGCGTAGGCGGCCATGTAGCCGGAGACGCTCGACTGGATCGCCTGCGGCGTGGTCGCGAACGAGCGCGCCATGTCGGGCAGCGCGGGCACGTAGATGTCGATCGCGAGCTGGCCGGCGGAGGCGAACAGGCAGATCAGGAACAACAGGAAGCGCGGCGAGTTCGATTCGCGCGCGGGTGTGAGCGAGGCGTTCATGACAACCGGGAAAGATTCGGACGGCGGCGACACGCGCCGTGCTGTTCGAACAACGAACAACGGTGCGCGGCGAAGTGCGTATTGTGCCTGTTGTTGCGCAGCGCGACAGGAATCCCATGGCGCGGGCACGGTTGAATGCCGATTTCGGCACAGTCTCCGCCTGACAGGCCGGCAGCGCCCGGGCCGGAAATCAGGTCTGACGCACACTTTCGCCGCGCCAGCGAGCGCACCAGAAACGGAAACCGCCGGCATCTGCCGGCGGCTTTTCATGTGCGATGCAATACCACGACGACGCTTCGATCAGTATTGCGCCTGATCCGTCGGATTCCTGAACAGCTGCTTCATCTCCGGCGACAGCGGATAATTGAGGCTCACGCCCTTCGGCGGAATCGGCTGCATGAACCACTGGTCATAGAGCTTCTCGGCCGCGCCGGAGGTCTGCATCTTCGCGATCACGCCATCGACCACGCGCTTGAACGCCGGATCGTCCTTGCGCATCATGCACGCGTAGTTTTCGTGAACGAGCGGCGTGCCCGTCACCGTGTACGCACCCGGATTGCGGTCCTTCGCGATCTCGCCATACAGCAGGGGCTCGTCCATCACGAACGCGACCGCGCGCCCCGTCGTGACGTTCATGAACGCTTCAGCGTGGTCCTTCGCGCTGATGATCGTCATGTTCATCCCCTTCTCCTCGTTGAGCTTGCGCAGCAGGCGCTCGTCGGACGTGCCGGCCGTCGTCGCGACCGTCTTGCCGGCCAGGTCCGTGAAGTCCTTCACACCCGAATCCTTGCGCGTGCTGAAGCGGATCCCGTACAGGAAAATACTGTTCGAGAACGCGGCCTGCTTCTGCCGCTCCAGCGTGTTGGTCGTCGACCCGCACTCGAAGTCGATCGTGCCGTTCTGCAGCAGCGGAATCCGGTTCTGCGACGTGATCGGAATTTCCTTCACCGTCAGGTTCGGCGTCTTCAGCTCGGCCTTGAGCGCATCGATGATGCGCGCCGCGATGTCGCGCGAGTAACCGATGTTCTTCTGCTGGTTGTCCGAATACGAGAACGGCACCGACGATTCGCGGATACCCAGCGACACGATGCCCGTGTCCTTGATCTTCTTCAGCGTGCCGGTGAGCGCCTGCGCATGCGCGGTGCCCGCCAGCGCGCAGGTCAGCGCGACGGCCAGCCAACGGAAGCGACGATCCATGCTTTTCTCCTGACGAAACGTTGATCGAATCGCGATCGTACGCCTGACAAAATTCGCACCTCATCGGGGAAAGCGCCAAACACCATCGTCGAGGCCACGCCGCGAACAATCGTTTCCGTGGCGCGCAAAAGCGCCCGCGCCGCACGTTTCGCCCGATCAACCGCCTGCGATCTTGCACCACGTGAACAGATCATCCGTTCCAAACGCGCGTTCATGCTGCGATACAGCAAGGCAATCGTTTGCGTCTCGCACTTTTTCACCCGAAAACATATTCAAGAAACCGCCTCATCAGCCGTTACCCAATGCATGGCGCGTCGCAGCAGTCCCGTGCACGCCCGATAAAAAACAGGTCCGGTTTACGCCGGCCAGGCACAACCGCCAGCACGACGGTTATCTACGAGGATCGAGTTTCACCATGAGAGCCAAACGATTCAATCTCGCGCTGGCCCGCTCCGCTCATGCGCGCATGCTCGCCGGCGTGCTGTCTGCCGCAACCCTGCTTCCGATCGCCGGCTGCGGGGGCGGTGGCGGCGACGGCAGCAGTCCGTCACCTTCCAATGCAGCGCCGGCCCCCTCGCCCTCGCCTTCCCCGACGACCCCGCCCGCGACCAACGGCAACAATGCATGCGCGACGCAGCAGGCCGCCGTGCAGATGGCCGCCCAGCCGACCGCGCCGGCCGAGCCGCCGGTCGATCACCTGATCGTCAGGCTGAAGACGCCGACAGCCGCGCGCGCGATGGCGGCCATCGACACCGGCACGCGGCTCGACGCGGTGATCCAGCGCTCGATGACGCGCTGGACAGCGCCGACGACGACCGGCGCCGCACGGACGTATGCCGCCGTGACGACGTCGCAGGCGCCGCTGAACGTGCAGGTGGAGCGAACCCTGTCGGACGGCGCGGCCGTGCTGTCGATCGGCCAGCGCATCGCGTCCGGCGACGCGGCGGCGCTCGCGCAGGCATTCGCGGCTGACGGCGACGTCGACTACGCGGAACCCGATCACCCGATGCGAATCCGCGACACGCCGAGCGACCCCGCATATGGCCAGCAGTGGTATCTGTCCGACGCCAGCGTCGGCATCAACGCGCCGCCCGCATGGACGCGAACCAAGGGTGCGCCGACCGTCGTCACGGCGGTGCTCGACACCGGCTACCGGCCACACCCCGACCTCGTCGGCAACCTGCTGTCCGGCTACAACTTCATCTCGAACGCCAACACCAGCAACAACGGTCAGACGCGCGGCACCGATGCATCCGATCCGGGCGACTGGGTCACGCAGCAGGAACTGGACGACACCAGCGGCCCGTACTATCACTGCGCGAGCGAACCGAGCACCAGCAGCTGGCACGGCACGCGCGTGATGGGCGTGATCGGCGCCGCCGCCAACAACGGCATCGGCGTCGCCGGCGTGTCGTGGCTCGGCCGGATCCTGCCGGTGCGCGTGCTCGGCAAGTGCGGCGGCACGACGAGCGACATCGCGGACGCGATGCGCTGGGCAGCCGGCATCCCGGTCGCCGGCGTGCCGACGAACCCGAATCCCGCGAAGATCATCAACCTGAGCCTGGGCGGCGTCGGCGCGTGCAGCGCGACGTTCCAGCAGGCGATCGACGATGTGAACGCGAAGGGCGTGACCGTCGTCGTCGCCGCCGGCAACGATGGCCTGGCGACCGCGCTCGACCAGCCGGCCAACTGCCGCGGCGTGATCAGCGTCGGCGCGACCGACGCGACCGGGCGCCGCGCATCGTTCAGCAACTTCGGCTCCGACGTCGCGCTGAGCGCGCCGGGTGTCAACATCCTGTCGACGGCCAACAGCGGTACGACGACACCGGGCACGGACACGTATGGCACCGCGAGCGGCACGAGCCTCGCGACGCCGCAGGTGACGGGCATCGTCGGGCTGATGCTGTCGGTGAACGGCAACCTCACGCCCGCTCAGATCCAGCAGAAGCTGCAAGGCGGCGCGCGTGCGGCGATGCTGCCGGCCAGCACGTCGTGCACCGCGCTGCCGGCCGGTTCCGGTATCGCCGATGCAGGCGCTGCCGTCACCGCGGCCACGCAGTAACCGGTACGTCGCCTCGACGCAAGCGCGCGCATGCCTGCCTGGCGTGCGCGCATTTTTTCGTCCGCGGAGCCGGCGCCATTGCGCCGACGTATTCCAGGAATTGCCTGAAAAAAGGGCGGAAAAAGGGTTGACGCTTCGCACGACGACCCATTACCATCGCCCCCGTCTGATTACATGGAGTGTTCTGTGAACACCGATGCGAGTTGTAGTTGGTCCTCGACCGACTTGACTGCTGCCTGAGGAAACCGCGCAGAGCCTCGTCTTCTGCCGCATCCCGGGAAGCAGGATGCGGCGCCCTTCCGGCCTGACCGGCCAGAATCCCCCGCCGATTTTTTCGATATCGCCGAACGTCCGCGCTGCGCAACCGTGCGTTGCCGCGCGCATACGTTCGCGCCGCACGCAGCGCACGCCGCGTGCGTGTTCCGTTCGCGTGCCGTCCGGCCGCGCGCCCTCGAGCGTGCGCGGCTGCCGATCGCCCGTGCCGCCGACCCGCAACCGACAGGAGTGCAGATGAACTCAGACGACAGTAGTCGATTACCGCTCGCCGGTGCGACGCCGCGCTTCGTCCTGCGGACCGCACTCCGCGCGCCGGCGAGCCCTCCTCCCTTCACCGATCCACAGCCGATCGCGCCCGGCGCGACGCGGCGGGAAGCGTTCGTGCGTCGATAACGTCACGGTCGCTTCCCGTCCGCCGCCGCGTGCGCAAGGAGCGACTCATGACACAACGAAACACCTCGCAAAAGAAACAGCGCGGCTTCATCAACGCCGGCCCCGGTCAGCAGAACGAACCGCGCGTCATGCGCGCCGCGCAGGAAGCGGCTCGCCCGCTCGAAGAAACCTTCAAGTCGCTGCATACCAGCCTGCGCGGCCTCACCTGCGCGCAGGCCGCCGACCGCCTGCAGCACGACGGCCCGAACGAAATCGCGCACGACAAGCCGCCGCACTGGACGCGCCAGCTGCTGCATGCGTTCCACAATCCGTTCGTCTACGTGCTGCTGGTGCTGGCCGCGATCAGCTTCTTCACCGACGTCTATTTCGCGGCACCTGACGATCGCGACTACGTCGGCATGACGATCCTGCTGGCGATGGTCACGATCAGCGCGCTGCTGCGCTTCGTGCAGGAATTCCGGTCGCTGCGCGCGGCCGAAAAGCTCAAGGCGATGGTTCGCACGACGGCGACCGTGCAGCGCGCGGTGACCGACACGTCCGAGCCGGCGCGACGCGAGGTGCCGATGCGCGAAGTGGTGGTCGGCGACATCGTGCACCTGTCGGCCGGCGACATGATTCCCGCCGACGTGCGTCTGCTCACGTCCCGCGACCTGTTCATCAGCCAGGCGGTGCTGACCGGCGAAGCGCTGCCGGTCGAGAAGTACGACACGCTCGGCGCGGTTGCCGGCAAGTCGGCCCACGCGGGCATGGCGGGCACGCCGGGCGCGGCGAACGACGCGTCGACGTCGCTGCTCGATCTCGAGAACGTGTGCTTCATGGGCACCAACGTGGTCAGCGGCACCGCGACGGCCGTGGTCGTCGCGACCGGCGAGGACACGTATTTCGGATCGCTCGCGCGCAACGTGGTGAGCCACAAGCGCATCGAGACGAGCTTTGACCGCGGCGTCGCGAGCGTGAGCTGGCTGCTGATCAGGTTCATGTTCGTGATGGTGCCGATCGTGTTCATGATCAACGGCCTGACCAAGGGCGACTGGCTGAGCGCGCTCACGTTCGCGCTTGCGGTGGCCGTCGGCCTCACGCCCGAGATGCTGCCGATGATCGTCAGCGCGAACCTCGCGCGCGGCGCGATCGCGATGGCGCGCCGCAAGGTCGTCGTGAAGCGGCTGAACTCCGTGCAGAACTTCGGCGCGATGGACGTGCTGTGCACCGACAAGACCGGCACGCTCACGCAGGACAAGATCATCCTCGAACACCATCTCGACCTGTCCGGCCACCGTAACGAGGACATCCTTCGGCTCGGCTGGCTGAACAGTTTCCATCAGAGCGGCCAGAAGAACCTGATCGACATCGCGGTGGTCGCGCGCGCCGACGAGATCGGCGAGCGCGTGAAGCCGCAGGGCTACGGGAAGATCGACGAGCTGCCGTTCGACTTCGTGCGCCGCCGCCTGTCGGTCGTCGTCGAGGACACGCACGGCGCGCACCTGCTGATCTGCAAGGGCGCGGTCGAGGAAATGCTCGCGGTATCGACCCACGTGCAGGACGAGCACGGCGTGCGTCCGCTCGACTTCGTCGCGCGCAAGCGACTGCTCGAACAGGCAAACGCATACAACGAGGACGGCTTCCGCGTGCTGGTGCTCGCGACGCGCGCGATCCCGCGCGGCGTCGAACGCGAACAATACCGCACCGCCGACGAGCGCGACCTCGTCGTGCGCGGTTTCCTGACCTTCCTCGATCCGCCAAAGGAATCGGCCGCACCGGCGCTCGCCGCGCTGCGCGATAACGGCGTGTCGGTGAAGGTGCTGACGGGCGACAACCCGACCGTCACGATGAAAGTGTGCCGCCAGGTCGGCCTCGAACCGGGCAAGCCGGTGCTCGGCGCCGAAATCGAGGCGCTCGACGATGCGACGCTCGCGCAAGTCGTCGAACGCACGACGGTGTTCGCGAAACTCACGCCGCTGCAGAAGGCGCGCATCGTGAAGGCGCTGCAGGCGAACGGCCACACGGTCGGCTTCCTCGGCGACGGTATCAACGACGCACCCGCGCTGCGCGACGCCGACGTCGGCATTTCGGTCGACAGCGGCGCCGACATCGCGAAGGAAACCGCCGACATCATCTTGCTCGAAAAGAGCCTGATGGTGCTCGAGGAAGGCGTGATCAAGGGCCGCGAGACGTTCGGCAACATCCTGAAGTACCTGAACATGACGGCCAGCTCGAACTTCGGCAACGTATTCTCGGTGCTCGTCGCCAGCGCGTTCCTGCCGTGGGAGCCGATGCTCGCGACGCAGTTGCTCGTGCTGAACCTGATCTACGACACGTCGCAGATGCTGCTGCCGTGGGACAAGATGGATCCGGAGTTCCTGAAGAAGCCGCGCAAATGGGAAGCCGGCAACATCGGCCGTTTCATGCTGTGGGTCGGGCCGACGTCGTCGGTGTTCGACATCACGACCTACGTGCTGATGTGGACCGTGTTCGGTGCGGGCGCGATGTATCACCTGCAAGGCGGCTCGGGCGGCCAGATCGTGATGAACTCGGGCTGGTTCATCGAGAGCCTCGTGTCGCAGACGCTCGTCGTGCACCTGCTGCGCACGCAGAAGATTCCGTTCCTGCAGAGCACGGCCGCACTGCCTGTGCTGCTGTCGACATTCACCGCGATCGCGATCGGCTGCTGGCTGCCGTTCTCGCCGTTCGCGGCTTCGCTCGGCTTCATGCACCTGCCGGGCACCTACTGGCTGTGGCTCGCCGCAACGATGGTCGGCTACATCCTGCTCGCGCAGATCGTCAAGACGATCTATGTGCGCCGCTACAAGCAGTGGTTCTGATTTCCTCCAGGCGACGGCGTGCCGGCCCACATGGGCCGGCCGCCCACGACGCACTACAGGTGACATGATGAAAAGAAGAATGCTTCCGCTCGCGGCCGCGAGCGCCCTCCTCGCGCCGCTGGATGCCTACGCGGCGCATCCGCTCGTCAGCGACGACACGGGCACGCAGGGCAATGCGAACTGGCAGTTCGAGTTCAACGGCGAGGAAACCTCGAAACAGGACGAGAACGGCCGCCATCAGTTGTGGAACGCGACGCTCACGCGCGGGTTCGGCGAGCACGTCGATCTCTACGTGAACGCGCCTTACACGCATCTGCAAACGCGGACCGACGACAACGGCGCGGGCATCGGCGATGTCGAGATCGGCATGAAATGGCGCTTCGTCGAACACGGGCCGCTATCGCTTGCGCTGAAACCGAAGGTGACGATGCCGACCGGCAACGACGGTCGCGGGCTCGGCACGGGCCGCGTCGGCACTGGCGCGACGCTGCTCGCGCAAGCCGACGTCGCACGCTTCTTGCTGCTCGCGAATGCGGGTCTCGCCTACCAGCCGAATCGCCAGGGCGATCTGCGCTCGGTCTGGGCCGTGTCGGCCGCGGCGCTCTACAAGGCAACCGACACGCTGCAGTTCGTGGCGGACATCGGCCTGTCGCGCAACACCGAAAGCACGTCCGGCGCGAATCCTGCGTTCGTGATCGCCGGCGCGATCTACTCGCCGAAGCGCTGGTTCGATCTCGACATCGGCTACCGGCACGGGCTGAACGACCAGACCTACCGTCATTCCATCATGGGTGGCGTAACGGCGCGGTGGTGATGCCGCGGTGATGCGGCCGACGCCGCATGTCTGAGCGCACCACGACGGGCCGCGTTCGGGTGGCCCGTTTTCTCATTGGCCGTCGTTCGCGCCGAACAGTTGCGCGCACACGGCGCGCCCCTCTTCGGTCAATGCGGCGCTGCCGGTGCCGTCGTCGTTCAGCGTCGTCGCGCTCAGGCCGGCGGCGTCGAGTTGCGTCAGCACGCGACGCAGCGTGCTCATCGGCAATTGCGCGCGCTTCGCGATCTTCGGCAGCGACCACGTTCTGCCGGACGGATCGGTCGCGGCTTCGTGCAGCGTCGCGAGCGTCGCAACGAGTGCGGGATCGAGCGGGGCGTCGTCGGATTCTGAAGTCATCGGTTCGGGTTCGCGAGCCGGCGCGGGACCGGCATTCAGGACGGATGCAATCGCGGACACTATACGCCCGGTCACGCGCCCTTGATCGCGGCGCGCATGAACGACACGAAACGCGTCGTCACGGGATCGTCGCGGCCGGACAGCCACGCCAGCCCGACGCGCCATTTCGCGTCCCTGCCGGCGAGCGGCAACACGGTCGCGTCGCGCAGCAGGTACTGCGCACGCGACGGAATGAACGCAACGCCGACCCCGGCGGCGACCGACGTGAGCACCGATTGAACGTCCTCCGCCTGCTGCGTGACCTGCGGCACGAAGCGCCGCTCGACGCACCACCGGTCGATCTGCGCGGCGAGCCCGGGGCCGCGTGCGCGCTGCAGCGCGATGAAGCCGATCTCGTTGAGCACGTCGAGATCGGCCGGCACGCGCTTGAAGCCGAGGTGCGGCGGCACCGCGAGCGCAAGCCCTTCGTCGATCACCTTGAACGACGACAATCCTTCATCCGAGGGCAATCGCAGGAACCCCGCGTCGAGCTTGCCCGCGCGGAGCCGACGCGTTTGCTCGGACGACGACAGGTCGCTCAGCGTGACCGCGATGCCCGGATTGCGGCGCCGGAATTCCGCGACAAGTTTCGGCACGAGCGTCAGCACGGACAGGCAGATGCCGAGCCGCAAATGCCCGCGTTGCCCGCTGGTCGCCTCCCGTGCGCGCGCGAGCATCTCGTCGGCATCGCGCACGAGCGCCTGCGCGTCGGGCAGGAAGCGTTCACCGAACGGCGTCAGCTCCGCGCCATGCCGCCCGCGCTCGAACAGCTTGCCGCCGAGGCTCGCCTCGAGCGCGCCGATCTGCTTGCTCAGCGCCGGCTGGCTCATGTGCAGCGTATCGGCCGCGCGGCTGAAATGGCTGAGCTCGGTGACCTTCAGGAAAGTGCGCAGCAGTTTCAATTCCATTCTTCAAAGGAATCGTATCGATCAAAACATTCATTTTACTGATCGAATGGCGTGACGTTCAATACGGGCACGCCCCTTTCGGAATTCACCATCATGCCTCTCGATCATGCGGCCGAGTGCCTGACCGACGCGTCCCACGACACGGTCGTCACCGACGCAAGCGATGCCGAGCCCGACGCGCCGGCGCCCGAGCGTCGCACCGCACGCGCCGACGGTCGCAGCCGCCGCTTCCGCTTCGGCGATGCGCTGGACGACGCGCAGCCGCGTGCCGTCACCGGTTCGATCGCGATCAGCTTCGCGGTCGTATCGCGGCGGAACTGGCCGCGTTGAGTCGATACGCCAGGCGCCCGCCGACGAACGCACGCGTTCGACCCTCCGCAAAAAAACAGCAGAAATCCGCGCGCATCACGCATCAATGCGCACACATCCATCGTCATCGTCACGCGATCGACCTTATAATTTCCCGCAGCCACCGACCGCCCACGCATTTCGCGCCGCCGCAACGCGCGTGAAAAGGAGACTTTCGCTTGACCGGCCTCATCGCGCGCCTGCCTCGTGCCCGGACCACCCTGATCATCGCCCTCTCATTGCTGACACTCGCGTTCGCGACGAACGCGTCCGCGCAGCCGCATCGCACCGCGTCGCCGCATGCGCATGCGAAAGTCGTCAAGAAGAAACCCGCGCCCCGCAAACACAAGGCCGTCAAGCATCGCCGCCCGCGCGTGAAGTATCATGCGGTCAAGCGTCACGCGGCGCCCGCACCGCACCGGCGCGCGAAACGCACGAACGCGGTCCACCCACGCCCCGCCGCGAAGCCGCGCCTGCTCGCGAGCTGCGGCTACAGCCCGCGCGCGGTACGCTCGCTGCACTCGCGCGCGGCCTACGTGCTCGACGTCGACTCCGGCACGCCGCTGCTGGCCCGCAACGCACGCACGGTGCGGCCGATCGCATCGATCTCGAAGCTGATGACCGCCGTCGTCGCGCGCGACGCGGACCGGCCGCTGAACGGCGTACTGCGCGTCACCTCGCGCGATCGCGACACGATCAAGTTCACCGGTTCACGGCTGCCGATCGGCGCCGAACTGTCGCGCCGCCAGATGTTCCATATCGCGCTGATGTCGTCGGAAAATCGCGCCGCCGCCGCGCTGAGCCGCGACTATCCGGGTGGCCGCGCCGCGTTCGTGAAGGCGATGAACCGCGAGGCGCGCCGGCTCGGGATGCGCCATACGCATTTCCGCGAACCGACCGGCCTGTCGCCGCACAACGTGTCGACCGCCGAGGATCTCGCGCGGCTCGTCGACGCAGCCGCGCAGGATCCGCTGATCCGCTATTTCTCGACGGACACGTCGACCACCGTGCAGGCCGGCGATGGCGATCTGCTGTACGTGAACTCCGATCCGCTCGTCCGCTACGGCCGACTGCCGATCCGGATGCAGAAAACCGGCTTCATCAACGAATCGGGGCACGGCGTCGTCATGCGCATGCACGTGAAGGGCCGCCGCGAAACTGTCGTGCTGCTTGGCGCGCCGACGCGCGCCGGCGTGTCGAGCGATGCACTGATGATCCATCGCTGGCTGGCCTGCTCGATCCAGTAAACACGACGCGCGCGGCCGGCGCGCTCATCCACGAAGGAGCGATGCCATGCAGGACGAATACCGTTTCAACGCGTTCGGACGCCTGCTCGCCGTCGTGCGTTCGAACGATCGCTGGGCCGTGTTCGATCTCGGCACCGAAGGCAAGCGACGGCCGGCCAACCTGCAGATTCCGTCCGCGCTCGCCGCGGACGAACTTGCGCAATATCTCGGCGACCTGCTGCACGAGGATGCGTCGCCGAAGTACAACGACGTCGTGCCGATTCCGTCCCCGCGCCGCGCGTAACGCGCCGCCGCCCGCCGCCGACGTCCCGCCCACCGGTGGTTGCCGCGCCACTACCCGCCACTCCGGCCGCATCAATGTCAAATTCGACAGTTTAACTTGCAAGTTAAACTGTCGTGTTCTATGATCCGCCGCATGACACCGCCACGCACACCCGGCGTTTCCGCCGATACCGTCGCCGCCGAACTGACCCTCGCGGTCGGCCAGTTGATCCGCCGGCTGCGTTCCGAGATCGAATCCGAAGGGCTCGGCATGTCGCAGACGAGCGCGCTCGCGCGGCTCGAACGACAGGGCCCGATGACCACCGCCGATCTCGCCCGCGCCGAGGCGATGAAGCCGCAGTCGATGAAGGCCATTCTCGCAAGCCTCGAAGAAGACGGGCTCGTCGAACGCGAGCCTCATCCGACCGACGGCCGCCAGATCCTGTTCCTGCTGACCGCAGCCGGCCTCGCGGCACGTCGCAAGCGCGACACCGCGAAGCACAAGTGGCTCGGCGCCGCGATCGAGAAGCTCGGCCCGGAAGACATCCGCACGCTCGCCGCCGCGATTCCGCTGATCCGGCGCATCGGCGAGCAATGACCTCGCCTGCGTGATGCGCGGCATCCGCGCGCACGCTTTTCTTCGCCCAATTCACGGAGCATCACGCCATGAGCACAACCCGTCTCGACACGCAAACGGCGCTCGTCGTCATCGACCTGCAGAAGGGCATCGTCGCGCTGCCCACCGCCCATCCGGTCGCACCGGTGATCGAGCGTGCGCGCGAACTGCTCGACGCCTTCCGTAGCCGCGGCCTGCCCGTCGTGCTCGTCAACGTCGCCGGCAGCGCGCCGGGCCGCACGCAGCAGCAGGTGCGAGTGGATGCCCTTCCCGCCGACTGGACCGATCTTCTGCCCGAACTGAACCGCCAGCCGAGCGACCATGTCGTGACGAAGAAGACCTGGGGCGCGTTTACCGGCACCGGTCTCGACGCACACCTGAAAGCGGCCGGCGTCACACAGATCGTGCTGGCCGGCATCGCGACGAGCATCGGCGTCGAATCGACGGCCCGCCAGGCGCACGAGCTCGGCTACAACGTGACGCTCGCGGTGGACGCGATGACCGACCTCAACGCCGACGCGCACACGAACAGCGTCGAACGGCTGTTCCCGCGTCTAGGCGAGACAGACCCGACGCAAGAAATCCTCGCGCTGCTCGACCGGCGCGGCGCGTGAGCGACAAACGCGCTCAGCGGGTGCCGGGCCAAGCGGCCGGCCGGCTCGATCCATCGATCTGGAAAGTCAGCGCGGTCGCAACGCTCGGCTCGCTGCTGTCGCAACTCGACGCGACGATCGTCAACGTATCGCTGGCAAGCCTCGCGACCGACCTGCACGCGAGCCTGTCGACGATCCAGTGGGTGACGAGCGCCTACCTGCTCGCCCTCACGCTGGTGTTGCCGCTGAACGGCTGGCTGGTCGACCGCATCGGCGCGAAGGCGCTGTACCTGTGGTGTTTCGCCGCGTTCACGCTGACGTCCGCGCTGTGCGGGCTCGCGTGGTCCGCGCCGTCGCTGATCGCATTCCGCGTGCTCCAGGGCGTCAGCGGCGGGCTGCTCGCGCCGATGGCGCAGATGATGATCGCGCGCGTGGCCGGCCAGCAGATGGCGCGCGTGATCGGTTATGCGGCGGTGCCGGTGCTGATCGCGCCGATCCTCGGGCCCGTCGTCGCCGGTGCAATCCTGCAGCACGCATCATGGCGCTGGCTGTTTCTCGTGAATCTGCCGGTCGGTGCACTGGCGCTTGCGCTGGCCGTGTGGTTCCTGCCCGGCGACCGCGAGCAGACGCAGCGGCGCGAACTCGACTGGGTCGGCCTCGCGCTGCTGTCGCCGGCGCTCGTGCTGTTCCTGTATGGCGCCGAGCGCATCGACGCGGTGCCCGGCATCGCTGCGATCGCGGGTTCGGTGCTGCTGCTCGCCGCGTTCCTGCGCGTCGCGCGGCGCAAGGGCGAGCATGCGCTGATCGACCTCGCGCTGTTTCGCTCGCGCGTATTCGGCGCGGCCGCTGCCACGCAGTTCCTGTCCAACGGCGCGATCTACGCGGGCCAGATGCTGATTCCGGTGTTCCTGATCGAAGCGTGCGGCCGCTCCCCCGGCGAAATGGGCTGGCTGCTGGCGCCGCTCGGGCTCGGCATGCTCGTTACCTATCCGTCGATGGGCGCGCTGACCGGCCGGTTCGGCGTGCGCCGGCTGGCCGCCGCCGGCGCGCTGCTCGCGCTCGCCGCGACGCTGCCGTTCGTGTATCTCGCGCTGGCCGGCTACGATCCCTACGTGCTGGTGCCTGCGCTGTTTCTGCGCGGGATGGGCCAGAGCGCGATCGGCGCACCGTCGATTTCCGCCGCGTATGCGTCGGTCGAACGGCGCAACCTGCCGATGGCGACGACGTCGCTCAATATCGTCCAGCGCCTCGGCGGCCCGACGTTCACGACGATCTGCACGCTGCTTCTCGCATGGCGGCTGCAGGCCGAATCCGTGTCGACCGGCGGCACGCACGGGACCGCCTACGCGTGGGCGTTCGGCCTGCTTTGCGCACTGCATGCGGCGAGCTTCGTGACGACGCTGCGGCTGCCGCGATGGTCGAGCGGCGCGGGCGGACGGCCGGCGGGGGCCGCACGGGCCGGTTCGCGCTGAATGCCGGGGCCGCGCCGCGCGTGGCGCCGCTACTTCAGCCACATCGGCACGATCGACGCCGCGAGCAGGATGCCCAACCCGGCATTCACGCAACGCCACTGCCGCTCCGTGCGCAGCACGCGCGCGAACAGCAGCCCGGCACAACACCAGAGCGACAGCGACGCCATCGCCGCCACGCCGAATGCCAGCCCGATCAATACCCCGAGCCTGACGGGGCCGGACGCCAGCGCGGCGAACGACGCGGCCGCGCCGAGCGTCATCGCCCAGCCCTTCGGGTTGTGCCACAGCATCCAGACGCCGCTGACGAACCCTTGCGGCCGATGCACGGCCGCGTCGACGCCGGGCTTGCCGCCGCGCGCGATCCGCGTGGCCAGCCACAGCAGGTACAGCGAGCCGAGCACCTTCATCCCGAGTTGCAGCGCAGGCAGCGCCAGCAACACGCTGCCGAGCCCGGCCGCGGCGGCGGCGGCCATCGATGCCAGGCCGGCCGCGATGCCCGCCATCATCGGCAACGAACGCCGATAGCCGAAATGCGCGCCCGATGCTGTCGCCAGCGTTGTCGCGCCACCCGGCGTCACCGTGGACACGATCACGAACAGCATCAGCGGAAAGTAGTCTTGAAGCGGCACGCGGGCCCCCGGTCATGGTCGTCGAAGCCCCGTTTTACCCGCGATCCACGCATTACGAAAGCGAAAGCTTTTTATGCCTTCCATTAGCATTCATAATGCGACCTATGGTACGCAACCTCGACATCGCCCTGCTTCGCGCCTTCGTCACGGTCGCCGATCACGGCAGCATGACGGCGGCGAGCCGCGCGCTGCATCTGACGCAAGGTGCGGTCAGCCAGCAGGTCGCGCGGCTCGAAACGCTGTCCGGCCCGCTGTTCGTGCGCGAGCATCGCAACCTGCTGCTCACCGCCGACGGCGAGCGCCTGCTCGCGCAGGCGCGCCGGCTGCTCGCCGCGCACGACGCGCTGCTGACCGACATGACGGCCGGCGCGATGGAAGGCGCCGTGCGCATCGGCGCGCCGCAGGATCTCGTCGGCAGCTGTCTCGCGCCGATCCTGAAAGGCTATGCGCACGCGCATCCGCAAGTCGCGCTGTCGCTCGTGTGCGCGGCGTCGCCCGAACTGCGCAAGGCGCTCAGGCAGGGCGAGATCGATGTCGCGTTGATCGAGGCGCCGGTCGGCCCGTCGCGCGGCGAATGCGTCGCCGTCGACCGTCTGGTCTGGGTCGGCGCAAAAGGTGGCAGCGCCCATCTGCAGACACCGCTGCCCGTGTCGATGGTCGACCGGACCTGCGCGTTCCGCCCGACCGTGCTCGACGCACTGCGTGCCTGCGACCGCGCATGGCGCACGGTGTTCGAGAACGGCAGCATCGACGCAACGGCCGCGACCGTGCGCTCCGATCTGGCGGTGACCGTCTGGCTCGCGTCCACCGTACCGGTCGATCTCGACATCCTGCCCGCCAACAGCGGCCTGCCCGCGCTACCGAATTTCGCGATCAACCTCCATCTGCCGCGCGGCGAGCCCACGCCGGCTGCGGCGGAACTGGGCCGCCACCTGCGCAACGGCTTCGCGCGCATGCGCACGGCCGCCTAGCCTTCTTCCCCGCTTGCCGCTGCGCGACACGTGCCCCGAGCGGGCATTGCATGGCAATGCGCGCAGTGTGTTGCCCGGCATGAAAACAAGGCAGTGCGACGTAACGGTGAAAATGTTCCGGAGCCCTACGTCATGCATTCGCGGCATCCGGGCGGAACCCGATGGCACAATCACGGTCCCTTTCATGTGCCCTTCAGCGGGCGCGCGCCGCATCGCGGCGCAGATTCAACGCACGAGAAGGACCCTGTCTGCCCTTATGACCCTGAACGAATCCTGGTTTGCGCCGCTCGTCGGCATCCTCATCCTGCTCGCCGCCGCCGGCGCGATCACGGCCACCGCCCATTTCCTGCTGTTCCGCGTGGTCGCGCGTCTTGCGCGGCTGTCGGCCACCCGCATCGACGACGCGCTGTTCGAGTTCGGCGCATTCAAGTGGCTGAACCGCATCGTGCCGTTCGTCGTGATCAAGCTCGGGCTCGGCGCGGTGCCCGGCATCCCCGCCGTGGCCGCTCAAACCGCCGACAAGGCGCTGTTCGCGCTGATCGTGTTCCTGGTGTCGATGACGATCAGCGCGACGCTGTCCGCGCTCGAGCACACGCATCGCACGAGCCGGCGCGACCAGCCGCGCCTGTCGCTGAAAGGCGCGATGCAGCTCGTCAAGCTCGTGATGTTCATCACGGCCGCGCTCGTCGTGATCGGCGACGCGACCGGCAAGCAGATCGGTCTGCTGCTGTCGGGCATCGGCGCGATGTCGGCGGTGCTGATGCTGATCTTCAAGGACACGCTGCTCGGCCTCGTCGCCGGCGTGCAGCTGTCGTCGAACGACATGCTGCGGATCGGCGACTGGATCACGATGCCGTCGGCCGGCGCGGACGGCACCGTGATCGACATCACGTTGAACACGGTCAAGGTCGCGAACTTCGATCACACGATCATCACGGTGCCGACCTGGAAGCTGATCACCGAAAGCTACCAGAACTGGCGCGGGATGACCGAGGCCGGCGGGCGCCGCATCAAGCGCGCGCTGTTCGTCGACGCGACGAGCGTGCGCTTTCTCGGCAACGACGAGATCGAACGGCTCGAACGCCTGACGCTCCTGAAGGACTACCTGGAAGACAAAGTCGACGCGATCGCGCAATGGAACGGCACGCTCGGTGCCGCCGGCGAATGCCAGGCGAACCGCCGTCAGCTCACGAATCTCGGCACGTTCCGCGCGTACGTCGCGAACTACCTGAAGGGCCATCCGCGGATCCGCCGCGACATGACGTGCATGGCGCGCCAGTTGCCGCTGACGGCCGAGGGCATTCCGCTCGAACTGTACTGCTTCACCGACACGACGACCTGGGTCGACTACGAGGCGATCCAGTCCGACCTGTTCGATCACCTGATCGCGGTGCTGCCGGAATTCGGGCTGCGCGTGTACCAGCATCCGTCGGGCTTCGACATGCGCCGGATGGCCGGCGCGGCGCAAGCCGACATGCCGGCGCTGCACGCGCGATAGTGCTTGCCGCGGCGGCCTGCAACGGGTCGCTGCCGGCATCCGAGCGCGCGTGGCGCCGCTCACCGCCCCGCGCACTCGGATGCGAGCCGCCCCACTACCTTCAGCGCATCCTCGATCTGCCGCGACCACGGATAGCTGTAGTTGAGCCGGATGAAGTGCCGGTAATCGGCGGTCGCCGAGAACATGTGGCCGGGCCCGATCGTGATCCCCTGCGCGAGCGCGAGCGCATACAGCTTCATCGCGTCGACCTGCGGCGGCAGCTCGACCCACAGCACATACCCGCCCTGCGGCTGCGACAATCGCGTGCCTTCCGGAAAGAAGCGCCGCACCATCGCGCTCATCAGGCTCGCCTGCTGCGCATACTGCTTGCGCATCCGCCGCAGATGAAAATCGTAGCCGTCGTGCTTCAGGTATTCGGCGATCGCGAGCTGCTCGATCGCGGGCGTCGCGAGCGTGTTCAGGAATTTCAGCTTCTCGACCTGGTCGCGGTAGCGGCCGGGCATCGCCCAGCCGATCCGGTAGCGCGGCGACAGGCTCTTCGTGAACGACGCGCAATGCAGCACGAGCCCGTCGCGGTCGTACGACTTCAGCGCACTCGGCGTCGTGTCGCCGTAATGCAGCTCGTGATAGACGTCGCTCTCGATCGCGGGCACGTCATGCTTCGCGAGCAGCTCGACGAGCGCGCGCTTGCGCGCATCGGGCATCTGGAAGCCGAGCGGATTGTGGAAATTCGGCATCACCATGCACGCGGCGATGCGCTCGCGCGCGAGGATCCGTTCGAGCGCGTCCAGATCGATGCCGTCGCCCGGATGGGTCGCCACCTCGAGTGCACGCATGCCCATGCGCTCGATCGCGTGCAGCATCGCGTAGAACGTCGGGGACTCCACCGCGATCGTGTCGCCGGGCTTTGCGACGGCCTGCAGGCACAGGTTGATCGCCTCCGTCGCACCGATCGTCATCACGATCTCGCCCGGCTCGACCGGGATCCCGCGCTCCGCGTAGCGCCGCGCGATCTGGCGGATCAGCTCCTGGTTGCCTGGCGGCAGGTCGTCGATCACGCCCCAGCGCGTGCGGCGCCGGCCGATCGCCTGTGCGTAGCGCGCAAGACGCTGCACCGGGAACTGCGACGCGTCGGGATACGGCGAACCGAGCGGCACCGCGTCGTCGCGCGCGATCGAGCGCAGCGTCGACAGCACGAGCCGGCTCACGTCCACCGCCGACGGCTCGTCGGCCGGCGCCGACACGTGCAGCTCGGCCTCCGCCGGCGCCGTGGCCCGCGCCCGCACGAAATAGCCCGACTGCGGCCGGCTCTCGATCAGCCCGCGGCTCTCGAGCACGAGATACGCGCGCAGCACGGTCGTGACGCTGAGCTGCTGCTGCCGGCTCGCCTGGCGCACCGACGGAATCCGCTCGCCGGGCCGGTACACGCCGCGCTCGATCTGCGCCTGCAGATCATCGGCCAGTTGTTCGTAACGCTTCACGCGCCTCCCTTTCAACGTCCCTTCAACAACACAGTTGCGGTCCGCACTGCCTGATTGGCCGCAACTGTACTCTTTTTCGAAGACGAAAGGTGTACACACAGCGGCCGGAACACTGCGCGTACTCTCCGTGCATCGACCCCGACACACGCATCATGAAAAAGAAATCCGCCGCCGCGCGCATCGAACCGTACACCCACCCGGCCGCCGGCTGGGGCGCGCTGAAAGCCGTCACGATCAACCTGATCAAGGAAAAGGTCGCCGGCGGCAACTACCGCACGCTGCTGCGCCAGAACCAGCCGGACGGCTTCGACTGCCCGGGCTGCGCGTGGCCCGACCGCCAGCATGCCTCGACGTTCGAATTCTGCGAGAACGGCGTGAAGGCCGTGGCCGCCGAAGCGACGAGCAAGCGCGTGACGCCCGAATTCTTCGCCGCGCACACCGTCGCCGAGCTGCTCGAACAGTCGGATTTCGAACTCGAACAGCACGGCCGCCTGACCGACCCGATGGTGTACGACGCGCGGACCGACCGCTACGTGCCGATCGCGTGGGACAACGCGTTCGCGCTGATCGCACGCCACCTGCGCGCGCTGCCGGACCCGAACCAGGCGGCGTTCTACACGTCCGGCCGCGCGAGCAACGAGGCGGCGTTCCTGTATCAGCTGCTGGTGCGGCTGTACGGCACCAACAACTTCCCCGACTGCTCGAACATGTGCCACGAGGCGACGAGCCGCGGGCTGCCGGCGTCGGTCGGCGTCGGCAAGGGCACCGTCACGCTCGACGATTTCGAGCACGCGGATATGCTGCTCATATTCGGCCAGAATCCGGCAACCAACCATCCGCGGATGATGGGCGAGCTGCGCGAATGCGCGAAGCGCGGCGCGACGATCGTGTCGATCAACCCGCTGAAGGAACGCGGACTCGAACGCTTCGCCGATCCGCAAAGCCCGCTCGAGATGCTGACGATGTCGGGCACGAAGATCGCGTCGACGTTCATCCAGCCGACGATCGGCGGCGATTTCGCGTTGATCAAGGGGATGGCGAAGCGCGTGCTCGAACTCGACGACGCCGCGCGCGCTGCCGGTGCGCCGCGTGTGCTCGACACCGCGTTCATCGGCGAGCACACGGCCGGCTTCGATGCGTTCGCCGAAGATCTGCGCAACGAAAGCTGGTCCGCGCTGACGGCCGAAAGCGGCGTGCCGTACGAGCAGATCGACGGCCTCGCGCAACGCTATGCACGCAGCGAGCGCGTGATCGCGACCTGGGGCATGGGCATCACCCAGCACAAGCATTCGGTCGCGACCGTGCAGATGCTGACGAACCTGATGCTGATGCGCGGCAACGTCGGCCGCCCCGGTGCGGGCCTGTGCCCGGTGCGCGGCCACTCGAACGTGCAGGGCAACCGCACGGTCGGCATCGAGGAAAAACCGTCGCAGGCGTTTCTCGACCGGCTCGGCCACGTGTTCGACTTCGAGCCGCCGCGCCATCACGGCTACGACGTCGTCGAAACCATCGAAGGCATGCTCGAAGGCCACGTGAAGGTGCTGATCGGTCTCGGCGGCAACTTCGCGATGGCGACGCCCGACACGCCGCGCACGTGGGAAGGCATGCGCCGCTGCGACCTCTCCGTCCACATCACGACGAAGCTGAACCGCAGCCACCTGATTCATGGCCGCGACGCGCTGATCCTGCCGACGCTCGGCCGTACCGAGATCGACCTGCAGGACAACGTCGCGCAGGGCGTGACGGTCGAGGATTCGATGAGCATGGTCCACGTGTCGTACGGGATGAACAAGCCGGCGTCGCCGAACCTGATGTCGGAGCCCGCGATCGTCGCGCACATCGGCCATGCGCTGTTCGGCAGCGGCAAGATCGACTGGCTCGCGTACAAGGACGACTACGCGAAGATCCGCGACGCGATCGAGGCGACCGTCGACGGCTTTTACGACTACAACGCGCGCATCGCGCGGCCGGGTGGCTTCCACCTGCGCGTCGCGTCGCGCGACCGCGAATGGCTGACGCCCACGGGCAAGGCGAACTTCATCGCACATGCGCTGCCGACCGACACGCCGATCCAGCGCGCCCGCGCACTGCACGGCGAGCGCCTGATGACGCTGATGACGACGCGTTCGCACGACCAGTACAACACGACCGTCTACGGGCTCGACGACCGCTATCGCGGCGTATTCGGCCAGCGCCGCGTGGTGTTCGTCAACCGCGACGACCTCGCGATGCTCGGCCTGAAGGCCGGCGAATGGGTCGACATGGAAACCGTGTGGCACGACGGCATCGAGCGGCGCGCGGACGGTTTCCTGCTCGTCGAATACGACATCCCGCGCGGCTGCATCGGTGCGTATTACCCCGAAACGAACCCGCTGGTGCCGCTCGACAGCGTCGGCGACGTGTGCAACACGCCGACGTCGAAGTCGGTGCCCGTGCTGCTGCATCGCGCGGCCGCGCCGGCGTCGGCCGCTGCCTGACGGAGCGCCGCGATGATCGTTCGGCCGCGCGAGCACTGGCTGCGGATGCTGCTCGTCTGGAACGGATCGGTACTGCCGACCATCCTGCCGCAGCTCGCGCTGACGCTCGCGATCAGCTTGGTCGCGGTATGGGGCGGCGGCCGCCTGCTCGGCGAGAAGGTGCCGCTGAATCCGACGCCGTTCACGCTGATCGGCCTCACGCTCGCGATCTTCGCGGGGTTTCGCAACAACGCGAGCTACGAACGCTATCGCGAGGGGCGGCAGCTGTGGGGCGGCGTGCTGACCGCCACGCGCACGCTGGTGTCGCAGGCGCTCTGCTACGGCGCGATCGACGGCGACGACGCTGCGCGGCAGGCGTTCGTGCGCAAGGTCGTCGCGTTCGTCCATGCGTTGAAGCATCAGCTGCGCGGCACCGATCCGGCGGCGGACCTGCGCACGCTGCTCGACGGCGCGACCTATACGCGCATCGTCGCCGCCCGGTTTGCACCGATCGCGATCGTCCATGAACTGCGCGAAGCATTCGCCGCGCGCGCCGACGCGGGCCATCTCGCCGATACCCGGCTGTGGATGCTCGACGTGCGCCTCGACGATCTCGTGTCGATGGTGAGCGGCTGCGAGCGCATCGCCTCGACGCCGATCCCGTTCTCGTACGACGTGCTGCTGCACCGGACCATCTACGCGTACTGCGTGCTGCTGCCGTTCGGTCTCGTCGATTCGATCGGCGCGGCGACACCGTTCGTCACCGTGTTCGTCGCCTATACGCTGATCGCGCTCGACGCGATCGCGCATGCGATCGCCGAGCCGTTCGGCGACGGACCGAACCAGCTCGCGCTCGATGCAATGACGCGAACGATCGAGCGAACGCTGCTCGAACTGAACCGCGAACCGCTGCCGGCCGAAGTGACGCCGAGCCCCGCGTATCGGCTCACCTGACGGGCCGACGCTGCCGACGCGCGACGCACGCTCGGCCGGCCTGGCCGCTGTAATGAAGACTTGCAATCGATACAGCCGGAAACGTCAACAGCCGGGGGGCGCACAGCGTTTTTTCCACAAGCGCGCACGTTTCGTGACGCGCAACGACAGGAGAAAACGTCATGCGAGCCCTTACCCGCCATCTCACGATCGCCGCCACCCTGATGTCGGTACTGACCGGCACCGCGTTCGCCGAAACGCCGTGGCAGCAAGCGCATCCGCGCCGCGAGGAGGTCAACCAGCGCCTCGCCAACCAGAATCGCCGGATCCGTCACGAAGTGAAGGAAGGCGAGATGTCGCACGCCCAGGCCGCGCGCCTGCACCGTGACGACCGAAAAATCCGCCAGGAAGAGCGGGACATGGCCGCGCAGGATCGCGGTCACATTACGCAGAGCGAAAAGCACGTGCTGAACCAGCAGGAAAACGCGGTCAGCCACAAGATCGGCCAGTAACGCCGGCAAGCGTCGATTCGCCATCGCTTGAAACGCCCGCTGCCGCCGTGCGGCAGCGGGTGCTTGTTGTTGTATCGAATCGTTTCAGCAGGCCGTTCGCGTCAAGTGCCGCAGGTATACTTCGACGTCAGCCGCCACCCGCATCGACCGTCAACAACGGCACGATTCCGGCGGTTTCGTCGCGAAGCTCCGCGTTTCGCGTACCCCGCGCCCCAGCCTCGACACGAGACACACGACGATCCCGATCATGAAACGATTCCTGCTGCTCCTTCCCGCCGCCCTGCTCGCCGCCTGCGGCTCGGCGCCCTCGTCCGATTCGGCCGCGTCCGGCTCGGCACCGATGATCTACGTGTCGTCCGCGCGCCCGGCCCACGCGATCGCCAACTGCCTCGACAGCCGCCTGTCCGACACTGCGCAATCGCAGCACAACGGCGTGACCGACATCACCGTCGGGTCGCGCTCGTATTTCGTCACGCTCACGCCGTCGGGCAACGGGTCCGTCGTCAAGGTCGTGCGCGGCTCGGGCAGCGAGCCGGCCGAGGAAGCGATGCGCTTCGCGATCGCGCGCTGCGTGATCTGACCGCCACCGGCGCCGGGCGCTCCGCCCGGCCCGCAAGCCACGTCACCCGGGCGCCGTCATGCGCGTCCGTCGAATTTTTTCATCCGGGCCGCCGTCGATGAGAGAATCGCACCACGATTCCCTTTCCACGGAGCCCGCATGAAGCACCTGCTGTCCCGGCTGTTCGTCAGCGCCGCGCTCGCCGCGCTTGTTCCGGCGCTGCCGGCGCAGGCCGCTACGCCGCCCGGCATCTTCGTCGTCGCCACCCAGCTCGGCGAATTCACGACCCTCGATCCGAGCGAAATCTACGAGCTCGTGCCGTCCGAGTACGTCGCGAACACCTACGAACGGCTCGTGCGGGTCGACCTGAAGGACCCGACGCGCTTCGACGGACAGATCGCGCAATCCTGGTCGGTCGGCGCCGACGGCGTCACTTACACGTTCAAGCTGCGCCCCGGTCTCACGTTCCACTCCGGCAACCCGGTCACCGCCGACGACGTCGCGTGGTCGCTGCAGCGCACCATCCTGCTCGACAAGGGCCCGGCCGGCGTGCTCGCCGATCTCGGCCTCACGAAGGCGAACGTGATGCAGAAGGTGCGCGCGGTCGACCCGCAGACCTTCGTGCTCGAAACGGACCACAAGTACGCGCCGAGCTTCGTGCTCAACGTGCTGAGCGCGTGTCCGGCGTCGGTGCTCGACAAGAAGCTGCTGATGTCGCACCAGCAGGGCAGCGATTTCGGCAGCGCCTGGCTGAAGACCAACGACGCGGGCTCGGGCCCGTACCAGCTCGTCAAGTGGACGCCGAACGAAAGCATCGTGCTGCAGCGTTTCGACAAGTACCGCGCGCCGTACCCGATGAAACGCGTCGTGCTGCGCCACGTGCCCGAGGCATCCGCGCAGCGGTTGCTGCTGGAAAACGGCGACGTCGACGCCGCGCGCAACCTGAGCCCCGACAGCCTCGCCTCGCTGACCAAGGCCGGCAAGATCAAGGTCGCGTCGTGGCCGGTGTCCGCGCTGCTGTACCTGAGCCTGAATACGAAGAACCCGAATCTCGCGAAACCCGACGTGCAACAGGCGATGAAGTGGCTGGTCGACTACGACGGCATCCAGCGCAACATCGTCAGCACGACATACAAAGTGCACGAGACCTTCCTGCCCGAAGGCTTCCTCGGCACGCTGAATTCGAACCCCTACAAGCTCAACGTCGCAAAGGCGAAGGCGCTGCTCGCGAAAGCCGGCTTGCCGAACGGATTCGACGTGACGATGGACATGCCGAACGATTATCCGTACCTCGAGATCGCACAGGCACTGCAGGCGAACTTCGCGCAGGGCGGCATCCGCGTGAAGCTGATTCCGGGCGATGCGAAGCAGGCGATCGGCAAGTACCGCGCGCGCCAGCACGACATCTTCATCGGCGAATGGTCGCCGGACTACATGGACCCGAACAGCAACGCGCGCGGCTTCGCCTGGAATCCTGACAATTCCGACCAGTCGAAGACGAAGATGCTCGCATGGCGCAACAGCTGGGACATCCCGCAACTGACGAAGGACACCGAGGCCGCGCTCGTCGAGCCGTCGCCCGCGAAGCGCGCGCAGCGTTACGAGGCGCTGCAGAAGGCCGTGCTCGCGAACTCGCCGTTCGTCATCATGTTCGAGAAGGTCGTGCAGGTCGCGACGCGCCCCGGCACGACCGGGCCGGAGATCGGGCCGATCAACGACCTCGTGTCGTACCGGACGCTGGCAAAATAAGGCCGGCTGCCCGCGCGGCCGGCGACGCCGGCGCGCGGGTGCATCCATCATCCAATATGCTTCGCTCGGGGACCACGCAATGCGCTCATTACAAGAACTGCGCCTGGAATTTCTCCAGTACAAGATCGAACCGATCGGCTGGCTCGGCGACAGCCCGTCGCGCTTCGACTTCTACACCCGCACTGCGGAAGGATGCGACAGCGTCGTCGAGCTGGGCGTATTCACCGGCCTGACCACGACGGCCTTCATGCTCGCGCAGCCGAAGCGGCTGGTGTCGGTCGACATCACCGATCAGTATTTCCACATCCAGGATGAGCTGAAGCACGCGGCGAATGAACTGGCGATCGACTTCGAATTCAGGATCGCCGACGATCTCGCGATGGAGCCGCTTGCATCCGACCTGCTGTTCATCGACACCACGCACACGTACGAGCAGACGCTCGCCGAACTGAACCGGTTCGGCCCGCTCGCGCGCAAGAAGATCGTGCTGCACGACATGAACACGTCGGGCGTCTACCAGGCCGTATTCCAATGGCTGTGGGACAACAAGCAGTTTCACATCACGTATCACGACAGCCGCGGCTGCGGCGCGGTCGTCTGCGAGCGTCACGTCGGCTATTGAGCCGCGCACGCGCGACGGGAGGCACCATGCATTCGAACGGGCACGCGGTCTGCGTGGCGATCAACGACAACAACCGCGCGAGGTACGAGATGCTCGTGCCGTTCCTGCTGTCGCTGCGGCACACGGGTTACGACGGACTGGTGGCCGTCATCGGCTACGGGCTGTCCGAGCACAAGCGGCGCATCCTGGAAAGCCAGTCGGTCGACGTGATCGAAGCGTCGAGCGCGCATGCGCTCCCGGTCGGCCGCTTCATCAAGGCCGCCGGCTATTGCGCGCGCAATCCGCACATCACGAAACTCGCGCTGTACGACGCGGACATCTGGTTCTGCGCGCCCTCCTTCGACCTGTTCTCCCGGATCGCCGACGATCGCCTGTATGCGTGCCCCGACCCGCTGTTCTGCACGTTCGTGGTCACGCCGCTGATCGGTGAGCGGCGCGACGAGCATTGGCGCCTCGTCGTCGACGAGGTGCGGACGCGTCACGGCGGTGCGCTGCAGGCCGGGCTCGTCGCCGGCACGGCCACCGCGTGGGCGCGCTTCGCGGCGCACCTGCGCGACTGCGTCGCCCGCATCGGCACCGACTTCCAGGAATGCTTCGGGATCGACACGACGTTCCTGCACCTGTGGGGCGCACGCGGCGAAACCGCGTTGCTCGACCCGGTCCAGAACTTCGTCAGCAAGAACGGCATTCACGAATCGTTCGACGCGCGCAACGGCACCACGACGCTGCGCTATCAGGGCGAACCGATCCGCGCGCTGCACATGACCGGCGACATCCGCTTCCTCGACCGCTGGCGCTACTACGCGAACCACGTCGACGCCGCATTGCGCGACGGCGTGCCGTTCGCGCTGTCGGACGGCACGCCGTCGCCATCCGACACGGCCGCCGCCAGCATCGCCGCGACCGGATTCGTGCGTTCTGCCGGGCTGACCGTCACTTCCGCCGCGGTCGAGCGCAGCGCGGGCGCGTACCTGCAGGCGATCGACGAACCGGGCGGCACGATGCTCGTCGGCAGCGCGAACCACGAGATCGTGTTGACCGCGACCCGCGACATCGCGCGACTGAACGTGTACGTCACGCATCCGTCCGGCACGCCGTCGCCGCTGCGATGCGAGGTGCTGATCGATGGACAGGCGCAGCGCAAGGGCACCGAACTGATGACGCATTTCTGGTATCAGATCGCGGCCGGCACCGTCATCACGCTGCGCTCGACGAGCCTCGGCGGCCAGCAGTGCAATGCGATCTGGCGGCTGCGCGAGACGTCGGACATGCAGCAGTAATCGATGGGCAACGCGTCGAACGCTCGCGTGCCCGGCTTCGAGCGCGCGGCATGTCGTCGAGGCGCCGCGCGGCGAAGCGCCCCGGCAAATTATCTCTGTCAGGCATGAACGCGAAATATGCGTGACTGGAACAATTTCTCCGTTGCCCATCGCGATCCTGTCGTTGGACACGCACGTCCACCCCTATCACCTCCTGTCAAACGATAGTTTTTATTCGCTGGCGCCAATGATTTTGGCTTTGTTAGATAGATGTCAAAGAATCATCCAATGACAACGATCTAACAGACCGATGACCTGTGCATTCGCCCATACCGTCGAATCCCGCTTTGCCGATCTGACGCCGACCGCGAAGCGTATCGCGAGCTACATGCTCGCGAACCTCGATCGGCTCGGCCTCGAAACCGCCGACCAGATCGCGCAGCAGACCGGCACCAGCGGCATTTCGGTCGGGCGGTTCCTGCGCAGCGTCGGTTACCGGAATCTCGACGACCTGAAACGCGAACTGCGTGGCGACGGCGATCGCCCATGGATGATCACCGACCGCCTCGACGAGTACCGCCGCGCCGCCGCCACGCAAACGACCGCCGGCGAAGGCGACAGCGATCGCAGCAGCGGCACGCTCGCGTCGTCGCTCGACCGCGAGCTCGACGCGATCCGCCACGTGTACCGGCTCGCCGAAGAACCGGTGTTCGCGCAGGTCGCGGACCGGATCGCGCATGCCGATGCCGTATTCATCCTCGGCATCCAGTCGACTCGCGGCATCAGCAATGCGTTCAGCAGCTATCTCGAATACCTGCGCCCACGCGTGTTCTATTCCGACGGCCAGTCGGGCTCGTACGTCGATTCGCTGAATTCCGAGTTCGAACGGCCGTACTGCATCGTCACCGACACGCGCGCGTATTCGCGCAGCGCGCGCCGCTATTGCCAGGCCGCCGCCGAACGCGGCCAGCCGTTCGCGCTCGTCACCGATCTGTATTGCCCGTGGGCGCGCGAATGGCCGGCCGACCTGCTGCAGGTGAAGACCGACGTCGGCCAGTTCTGGGATTCGCTCGCGCCGCTCACCTGCCTGTTCAACCTGCTGATCACCGCCGTGGTCGACCGCCTCGGTCCCGCGGTCGACCGGCGCGTCGCGCGCAATCGCGAACTGCAGCGCACGTTCGACCAATTCGAATCCTGAGTCAACCGGACCGCCGATGAACCATCACCGTCTCGTCGAAATCACGCCCGCCACGCATCGCATCGAGATCGATCTCGTCTACGCGACCGAGCACAACCTGACCGGCAAGCCGATCTACCGCAACGCGCACTGTCTGCTGCTCGAGCCGGCCGAAGCCGCGCTGCGCCGCGCGGTCGACGTCGCCGCGCAGGCCGGCTTCACGCTGCGCATCTACGACGCGTACCGGCCGCCGGAGGCGCAGCAGGTGCTGTGGGATTTCCTGCCGGATCCGAACTTCGTCGCCGATCTCGGCCGCGGGTCGAACCACAGCCGCGGCACCGCGCTGGACCTGACGCTCGTCGGCGCGAACGGCGAGCCGCTCGACATGGGCACCGGCTTCGACGAGATGGTGGCCGCGTCGGGCCACTTTCACGCGGGGTTGCCCGAGCACGTGCAACGCAACCGGCTGCTGCTGCTCGGCGTCATGCATGCGGCCGGCTTCGCGCATATCGACAGCGAGTGGTGGCACTACGAGCTGCCCGGTTCGCATGCGCTGCCGCAGATCGACAACGCGGCGAGCGGCCCGTGGCGCCTGATGTAACGATGCTGCACGCCCCCTTTTTCATGCAGGTTCACGTTCAACGACTCAAACGACAGATGGAGAAGCGCCCATGAAATTCCCGACCTCCCGGCTCGTCGCGGCGCTGGCCGCCGCGTCCCTGTTCGCCGCCGTTCCGCTTTCCACCGCCCATGCGGAAACGCCGAAGGACATGTTCGTGATGGCCACGCTGCTCGACGAATTCACGACGCTCGATCCGGGCGAAATCTACGAGCTGGTGCCCGAGGAGTACGTCGCGAACACATACGACCGGCTCGTGCGCGTGGACCTGCGCGATCCGTCGAAATTCAACGGCGACGTCGCGCAGTCGTGGACGGTGAGCGCCGACGGCCTGACCTATACGTTCAAGCTGCGCTCGGGCCTCAAGTTCCACTCGGGCAACCCGCTGACGGCCGACGACGTCGCATGGTCGATCCAGCGCGCGGTGCTGCTCGACAAGGGACCGGCTGCGGTGCTGACCGGCATCGGGCTCACGAAGGCCAACGTCGTGGCGAACGTGAAGAAGCTGGACGACCAGACGGTGTCGATCACGACCGATCACAAATACGCGCCGACCTTCGTGCTCAACGTGCTCGGCTCGTGGCCCGCGTCGGTGCTCGACAAGAAATTGCTGCTGTCGCACCAGCAGGGCAACGACTTCGGCAACGCGTGGTTGAAGACCAACGAGGCCGGCTCCGGCGCGTACAAGCTCGTCAAGTGGTCGCCCAGCGACAGCATCGTGCTGCAACGCTTCGACGGCTACCGTCTGCCGCTCGCGATGAAGCGCATCGTGCTGCGCCACGTGCCCGAAGCGGCGAGCCAGCGACTGCTGCTGGAAAACGGCGACGTCGACGCGGCGCGCGACCTGAGCCCGGACGATCTCGCGTCGGTCGTGAAATCGGGCAAGGCGAAAGTCACGGCCTCGCCGCAGGCGACGCTGCTGTATCTCGGCCTGAACACGAAGAACCCGACGCTCGCGAAGCCCGACGTGCAGGAAGCGCTGAAGTGGCTGGTCGACTATGCGGGCCTCCAGGCCAATGTCGTGAAGACGACCTACAAGGTGCACCAGACCTTCCTGCCCGAAGGCTTCCTCGGCACGCTGAATGCGAACCCGTACAAGCTCGACGTCGCGAAGGCGAAGGCGCTGCTCGCGAAGGCCGGCGTGCCGAACGGCTTCTCGGTGACGATGGACGTGCGCAACGACTATCCGTACACGGAGATCGCGCAGGCCGTGCAGGCGAACTTCGCGCAGGCGGGCGTCAAGGTGCAGCTGATCCCCGGCGACAACAAGCAGACGCTCGCGAAATACCGCGCGCGCCAGCACGACATCTACATCGGCGAATGGTCGGCCGACTACATCGACCCGCACAGCAACGCGCAGGGTTTCGCATGGAACCCCGACAACTCCGACAAGTCGAGCTACAAGATGCTGGCCTGGCGCAACAGCTGGGACATTCCGCAACTGACGAAGGAAACCGACGCCGCGCTCGCCGAGCCGACCGCCGCGCAACGCGCGCAGCGGTACCAGGCGATGCAGAAGGAAATGCTCGCGCGCTCGCCGTTCGTGATCATGTTCGAGAAGGTCGCGCAGGTCGCGACGCGACCCGGCGTGAGCGGGCTCGAAGTCGGGCCGATCAACGACCTCGTGTCGTACCGTAACCTGAAGAAGCAATAAGGTTCGCCGCATGTCGACTCCCGCCTCCTCCCTCGAAGCACTGCGCACGCTGCCCGCGCGGCGCCCGGCCGTGCGCTGGGTGCTACGCGTGCTGCGCTGGGCGCTCACGCTCGCCGTCACGTTCACAGGGCTGCTCGCGCTGACGTTCGTGATCGGCCGCAAGGTGCCGATCGATCCCGTGCTCGCGATCCTCGGCGATCGCGCGTCGGCCGAGGCCTACGCGGCCGAGCGCATCGCGCTCGGCCTCGACAAGCCGCTCGTCACGCAGTTCCTGATCTACGCGCGCGACGTGCTGCACGGCAATCTCGGCATGTCGCTGCTGACGTCGAACCCGGTGCTCGACGACATCAGGCGCGTGTTCCCCGCCACGCTCGAACTCGCGACGATCGCGACGGTGATCGGCATCGCGATCGGCGTGCCGCTCGGCGTCGCGGCCGCGGTGAAGCACAACCGGCCGATCGACCACATCGCACGCTTCGTCGGCCTGATCGGCAATTCGGTGCCGGTATTCTGGCTCGGGCTGATGGGGCTGCTGCTGTTCTATGCGCGGCTGCACTGGGTCGGCGGCCCCGGCCGGCTCGATCCGGTGTACGACGGGATGGTCGACCCGCGCACGGGCAGCCTGCTGATCGACTCGGCGCTCGCGGGCGAGTGGGACGTGTTCCGCAACGCGGTGTCGCACATCGCGCTGCCGGCCGCGATCCTCGGCTACTACTCGGTCGCGTACCTGAGCCGGATGACGCGCTCGTTCATGCTCGACCAGCTGAGCCAGGAATACATCGTCACCGCGCGCGCGAAGGGCTTGTCCGAGCGGCGCGTCATCTGGCGGCATGCGTTCGGCAACATCGCGGTGCCGCTGCTCACCGTGATCGCGCTCACGTACAGCAACCTGCTCGAAGGCTCGGTGCTGACCGAGATCGTGTTCGCGTGGCCGGGGCTCGGCTCGTACCTGACCGGCGCGCTCCTGAACGCCGACATGAATGCCGTGCTCGGCGCGACGCTCGTGATCGGCGTGATGTTCATCACCGTCAACCTGCTGACCGACGCGCTGTACCGTGTGTTCGATCCGCGTGCGCGCTGAGGGCCGCTTCGACATGACCGTTTCCATCCCGCTTCCTTCACCGACCATGCCGAAGGCCACCCGTCCATGAATGCCGAACCTCTCACGCTGCGCGCGTGGCTGCTTTCCGATGCGCCCGCGTCGCGCTCGCAGGCCGCGTTCGGCCTCGCCTACCGCCGCTGGCGCCGTTTCGCGGGCAATCCGCTCAACCTGTTCGGGCTCGCGATCCTGGTGACGCTGATCGTGGTCGCAATCGTCGGCCCGCTGATCATGCCGCACGATCCGCTGCGCCAAGTGCTGTCGGACCGGCTGCTGCCGCCCGGCTCCGCATCGCACTGGCTCGGCACCGACCAGCTCGGCCGCGACATCCTTTCACGGATGATCGCGGGCTCTCGCCTCACGCTCGGCATTGCGATGCTCGTCGTCGTGATCGTCGTGCCGATCGGCCTCGCGATCGGCACGACGGCCGGCTATTGCGGCGGCTTCGTCGACAGCGTGCTGATGCGCATCACCGACATCGCGCTCGCGTTCCCGAAGATCGTGCTCGCGCTCGCATTCGCGGCCGCGCTCGGGCCCGGCGTGATCAACGCGGTCGTTGCGATCTCGATCACCGCGTGGCCCGCGTATGCGCGGCTCGCGCGCGCGGAGACGATCCGCATCGCGCAGGCCGACTACATCCACGCCGCGCGGCTGCAAGGCGCGTCGGGCCCGCGGATCCTGCTGCGCTACATCATGCCGCTGTGCATGTCGTCGGTGATCGTGCGCGCGACGCTCGACATGGCCGGCATCATCCTCACCGTCGCGGGCCTCGGCTTTCTCGGCCTCGGCGCGCAGCCGCCGAGCCCCGAGTGGGGCTTCATGGTCGCGTCGGGCCGCAACGTGCTGCTCGACGCGTGGTGGGTCGCGACGCTGCCCGGCATCGCCATCCTGCTCGTGAGCCTCGCATTCAACCTGCTCGGCGACGGGCTGCGCGACGTCTTCGATCCCCGCCATGGAGCATGACATGCCGATGAATTCCACCACCGCGCCCGCGTCGCTCTGCGAGATCGACGGCCTGAAAATCGGCTTTCGCGGACACGACGGCGTCGTCACCGACGCGGTGCGCGACCTGTCGCTGACGCTCGCGCCCGGCGAACGGCTCGGCATCGTCGGCGAATCGGGCTCCGGCAAGTCGCTGACGGGCCGCGCGCTGCTCGGCCTGCTGCCCGAAGCCGCGCGCTGGTCGGCCCGCACGATGCGCTTCGCGGGCCAGGACCTGCTCGCGATGTCCGCGAGCGAACGCCGGCGCCTGTGCGGCAGCCAGATGGGGATGATCCTGCAGGATCCGAAGTATTCGCTGAACCCGGTGATGACCGTCGCGAAGCAGATGGGCGAAGCGTTCCGGCGGCACGAGCCGCGCTTGCGCGGCCACGCACTGCGCGAGCGGATCGTCGACGCGCTCGCGGCCGTGCAGATCCGCGACCCGGCGCGCGTCGCCGATGCGTATCCGCACGAGCTGTCGGGCGGCATGGGCCAGCGCGTGATGATCGCGATGATGGTGTCGACGGGCCCGCGCCTGCTGATCGCCGACGAGCCGACCTCCGCGCTCGACGTCGCGGTGTCGATGCAGGTGCTCGCGGTGCTCGACGCGATGATCGCGCGGCACAACACGGGCCTGATGTTCGTCAGCCACGACCTGCCGCTCGTGATGTCGTTCTGCGATCGCGTCGCGGTGATGTATGCGGGGCGCGTGGTCGAAACCTGCGCCGCGCGCGACCTGCGCGATGCGACGCATCCCTACACGCGCGGGCTGCTCGCGGCGAACCCGCCGCTCGTCAACCCGCCCGACGAACTGCCCGTGCTGCGGCGCGATCCGGCGTGGCTCGACGCCGCTGCGCCCGCGCCGACCGCTCACATACCGCAGGAGGCCGCACGATGATCGACGTCGATCACGCATCGATCCGTTTCCCGACCCGCACGGGTCACGTCGACGCCGTGCGCGATGCCAGCTTCGCGGTACGCGACGGCGAGGTGTTCGGGCTCGTCGGCGAATCGGGCTCCGGCAAGTCGACGCTGCTGCGCGCGCTGACCGGCCTCGTGCCGCTCGCGGGCGGCAGCCTGTCGATCGACGGGCGGCCCGTCGGCGGCACGCCCGATCGCGCATTTCGCCGCCACGTGCAGATGGTGTTCCAGGATCCGTACGGGTCGCTGCATCCGCGCTTCACGGTGGACCAGACGCTGCGCGAGCCGCTGTCGATCCACGCGATCGACGACGCCGACGCGCGCATCGCCCGCGCACTGTCCGAAGTCGGGCTCGGCCCGTCGTTCCGCTTCCGCTATCCGCACCAGCTGTCGGGCGGTCAGCGCCAGCGTGTCGCGATCGCGCGCGCGCTGATTGTCGAGCCGCGCGTGTTGCTGCTCGACGAGCCGACGTCCGCGCTCGACGTGTCGGTGCAGGCCGAAATCCTGAACCTGCTGCGCCGCCTGCATCGCGAACGCAAACTGACGATGATCCTCGTGAGCCACAACCTCGCGGTGATCGGCTTCCTGTGCCAGCGCGTCGCGGTGATGCAGCATGGCGAGATCGTCGAACAGCTGCGGATCGAGGACGTGCGCGCCGGACAGGTCGCACGCGACTATACGCGCACGCTGCTGCGCGCGACCGAAGGCTACCGCCGCCTCGATCCGGTCGCCTGACATGAGTGCGACGCGCGGGCGTGCGATACTCGGCACCCCGTGCGTCGGTGCGCCAGTGCACCGGCACGCACGCCGAATGGAACCCTCGCGCGCCGCGCGGGTCCATTTCCTTTCGTCAACAGCTCAACAGCTATAGGGAGACGTTCATGCTGCAATTCATCGAAACCCTGGTGGTCGGGCTCATCGTCGGCCTCCTCGCCCGTGCGCTCAAGCCCGGCGACGACAAAATGGGCATCCTGATGACCGTCGTGCTCGGCGTCGTCGGCTCGCTCGTCGCGGGCTACGTCGGCCGCGCTGCCGGCTGGTATGCGCCGGGCCAGGGCGCCGGCTGGATCGCGTCGATCATCGGTGCGATCGTGCTGCTCGTGATCGTCGGCGCGGTGCGCAAGCGCGCGGGCTGACCGCCGCATCGCCCGCGTCGATACGGAAACGGCCGCTCGTCACACGAGCGGCCGTTTTTCTTTCTGCACCCCGCAATTCGCACCCTCGTCGAATCGTTGAGTTCTCAACGATTCACCTGCAAAACCCCTGTCCGTTGGCCGGATTGCCGCGAGCTTACGCCATCGGCAATACCCTGACTTGCGGCCGCACAAATTTGAGATAAATTGATTGGAGGAATACGGCGTCATTTGCTCGTTGCCGTCATTTCCCGTTCTTTCATTCAAGAGGTCCAATGGAATTGCCGTTTACGCATACAGCATCGCAGCGTTGACGGACTGCCATTCGAGCGGCCCCGCTGCGACGCGCTTCCTCTCTGGAGCCTGTCATGAAGCATCGCCTGTTTGCCGCCTCGTTTGCCCTGGCTGCCTCGCTTCTGGCGTCGTCCTCGTCTTTTGCCGCCGGCGCGTCCGGCGTCGTCCACTTCACCGGCATGATCGTCGAGCCGCCGTGTTCGTTCGCACTCGACACGGCCGACGCCGCGCACGCGCACGTGCGCCCCGACTGCCCGCGCCCGGCGAGCGGGCAAGTCGCGTTCATCGACGCGGCCAGCCTGCGCACGATCAAGACCACGACCTTTACGCAGGCCTCGCGCGCAATCGTTTTACCTGACCGTGCGGGCAACGCGCATGCGCCGATGATCGCCGTCGTGACGTACCAGTAGCGCCTGCTGCAGGAGACGTCGCGCGTCAGTCGCGATGGCAGGCGATCCAGTCGCTGAACGCGCGGATCTTCTGCTGGCTGCCGATGCTCTCCGGATAGACGAAGAAATAGCGGGCGCCGGTCTCGAGCACGATGTCGAACGGCCGTTCGAGCCGGCGCGCGGCGACGTCGTCGTCGACGAGCGTCACATCGCCGATCGCGACGCCGAAGCCCTGCATCGCCGCATTCGTCGCGAGATCGAGCGTGTCGAAGGTCGGCCCGCGCTCCGCGTCGACGGCGCGTTCGCCCGCGTGATCGAGCCACGCGCGCCAGTCGCGGTGGTCGCGCGTCGGATGCAGCAGCGTATGGTGCGCGAGATCGCCGACCGCATCGAGCGGCACGGCCTGCCGCAGCTCGGGCGCGCACACCGGCGTCAAGCGCTCGTCGAACAGCGGCAGCGCGAACACGCCGGCGCCCGGCGACGTACCGTAGACGACCGCCGCATCGAACGGCTCGGTCGAGAAATCGACGATGTGCTGCCACGCGGTCGTGATCTGCACGTGGAGCTCGGGATGCTCGCCCTGGAAGCGCATGATGCGCGGCAGCATCCAGCGCATCACGCAAGTCGGCACCTTCAGCGCGAGATCGGTGCGCTGCCGCGTGAGCTTCATCGAGATGTCCTCGATCCGCGCGAAGCTCTCGTTGACCACCGGCAGCAATTGCTCGCCCTCCGCCGTCAGCGTGAGGCCCTTCGCGTGCCGCTTGAACAGCGGAAAGCCGTAATGCGCCTCGAGTGTCTGGATCTGCCGGCTTACCGCGCCCTGCGTGAGGCACAGCTGCTCGGCCGCGCGCGTGAAGCTGCGGTGGCGGGCCACCGTCGAGAAGATCTGCAGCGCGTGCAGGGGTGGAAGTCGGCGCATGACGAAGGGGTAGACGGATCGATCGCACCCAACGAAGGCGCGGCAAGACCGCGCGCCGACACCGGCGCGCGCTGATCGACACGATAAGCCAAACGCGGGCTTTACGCGAGGTGCACCGGACGCTCAGGCCGTGGCGGCGAGCGCGCCCGTCGCGATGCGCGCCGCCGACGCGACGACGTCCGCACGTGCCGCCGCGTCGGCACGCGGCTGCGTGAACGACACGGCCAGCACGATCGGCGCGCGCGACGGCGGCCACAGCACCGCGACGTCGGTCGTCGTGCCGTAACCGCCGGTGCCGGTCTTGTCCGCGATGCGCCAGCCCGGCGGCACGCCGGCCGCGATTCCGGTCGCGCCGCGCGCGCCGCCGGACATCCATTCCGTGAGCTGCGCACGCTGCGGTTCGCGCAGCGTATCGCCCAGCAGCAGCCGCTGCAGCGTGTCGACCATCTCGACCGGTGTCGACGTATCGCGCTCGTCGCGCGGCGCCGCCTGGTTCAGTTCGGGTTCCCAGCGGTCCAGCCGGAATGCGGTGTCGCCGCTTTCGTGCGCGAACGATGTGACGGCCTGCGGACCGCCGAGCACGCCCATCAGCAGGTTCCCCGCGCCCTTGTCGCCCGACTGCAGCATCGCCGTGCAGAGCTGCGCGATCGTCATCCCCGTGTCGACGTGGCTTTCCGTCACCGGCGAGCCGGCCACGACTTCATAGCGGCGATACAGGATGCGGCGCGGCAGCAGCGACGCGTCGAGCGAGCCGCGCGCGAGTATCGCGGCGGCGGCGACGACCGCATAGGTGCCGCACAGCGGGAAGCGCTCGCGCGCGTGATGCGCGATGCGCGTGCCGCTCGACGTATCGAGTGCGGCGACGCCGAGCCGGCCGTTCGACGCTTTTTCGAGCGCGGCGAGTTCGGCCTGGGCGGCATGTGCGCGGCCCTGGTCGGCGACGGGTGCCGACGAGCACGCGGCGACGAACGGCGCGGCGACGGCGGCGAGCAACAGCGAGCGGCGTGTCGGAGAGTGTTCCATGGATGAAGGGTGTTCTGTCGGAAACGGTGGCACGAAGCAACATACGTGCGCATCGACGATGCACACGCATTCACGCCGACGGCCGGCTCGCGACGGCATACGCCGCGCATCCCCGAAGACGTCCGTCGGCCCCGCATGCGGCGGGACGCACATGAACAGGCCCTAGCGTAGCAGCGAGCGCCGCTGCGTTCCAGCGGCGCGGCCTGCATCACCCTTGCGACGAAGGCAGGTACGGCATCGGATTGACGGGCTTGCCGTCGCGCCGCACTTCGAACAGCAGCGCGACACGCGAGTTGTCGAGGTCGCCCATCTCGGCGATCTCGTCGCCCCGGCGCACGATGTCGCCGGTCTTCACGAGCAGCTTGCGATTGTGCGCATAGGCCGTGAGGAAATCCGCGTTGTGCTGGACAATGATCAGGGTGCCGTAATCGTTCAGGCCGCTACCCGCGTACATCACGCGGCCGTCGGCCGCCGCGCGAACCGGGTCGCCCGGCCGACCGGCGATCTGGATGCCGCGGTTCTGCCCCGGCCGGAACGCGTCGACGATCTTGCCGCGCGCGGGCCACGTGAGCGCCACCGCACCCGTGTGCCGCCTGGTTTCCTTCACGACCTGCCGGTCGCTCGCCGTCGACGCGCTCGCCTGCGCGGCGGCCGGCGCCGCGGCCGGCGCGCTGCCACTCGCGCCCGATGCCTGCAACGGCTGCTGGCGAACGATGCGGAGCACCTGCCCCATGCGCAGCCTGCCGCGCCCATCGAGCTTGTTCCAGGTGCGCAGGTCGGCGACGCTGCAGTCGTTCGCGGACGCGATGCCCGACAGCGTGTCGCCGCGTTTCACCACGTACTTCTGCGCGACGAGAATGGGTGCGGGCGGCGGCGTCGCGGGCGTGGCCGCCGGTGCGGCGGCGGGCTGCCCCGACGGCGATCCCGCCAGCGTGTCGCTCGGCGGGACGGACTGCGTGCTGGCACAACCGGCCATGACGAGCACCGCGGCGAGGCCGGACAGCCACGCCGACTTGCGGCAAATCTCGCGCTGTTTCATGGACGATCGACTCCGATTTGACAATCTTTCAAGCATCTCAAAAACGGAACGGCCGACGTGTAACCGGATGCAAACAATCATGACAAACGATCACGAACCGGGCGCCGGCGGACACTCGTTACCGGTAATACGGTCAATTTCGGGAAAACTTGACGGTTTCTGCCGCGCGATGCGGAAGAAATTTCGCGATGGTCCGAAATTTCGAATGGCTTTCAATTTCGATATAGCCGCATCGGACAGCCGATGCGGCTGCGATGGGCGCCCGCTCAGCGCAGCCAGTCGACCAGTTCCGCGCAGGCCCACCCGAGCCCGATGCACAGGAACAGCAGGTGCAACGCGATCTTGAACGACACACCCCACGACGAATCGACCCGCATGACAGTCTCCCCCGGTTGATATGCGGCCATGATCCGGCATCGATCCCGCCCCGAAAATGCGGAACCGGCGAACGGGGTCTCAGGCCCAGCCTGAGACCGGTGCGGCGGTTCCTGCTAACTTATCGGCCATACCAATCCTTACGCGTCCCCACCCCGCCATGCGATTCGACCTGACCGACCTGCGGCTCTTCCTGAACATCTGCGAGGCCGGCACGATCACGGGCGGCGCCGAGCGCACGCACATCACGCTGCAGGCAGCAAGCGAGCGCATTCGCGGGATGGAGGACGAACTCGGCGTGCCGCTGCTGCACCGGAGCAAGTCCGGCGCGCAGGTGACCGACGCCGGCCGCGCGCTCGAGCATCACGCGCGCACGGTGCTGCAGCAGATCGACCACATGCGCGGCGAACTGCAGCAATACGGCCAGGGGCTGCGCGGGCATATCCGCCTGCTCTGCAACACGGCCTCGCTGAGCGAATACCTGCCCGACGCGCTCGCCGCGTACCTGCCGCATCATCCGAAACTGTCGATCAGCGTCGAGGAGCGCTCGAGCCAGGAAATCGTGCACGCGATCCGCAACAAGACGGCCGAGGTCGGCATCGTCGCCGATTCGGTCGGGCTCGGCGGGCTCGAGCAGAAGCCATTCCGCGAGGATTGGCTGATCGCGGTCGTGCCGGCCGGGCATCCGCTCGCCGCGCGCGACAAGGTCGCGTTCGACGAGATCGCCGACGCGGATTTCATCGGGCTGACCGACGGCAGCGCGCTGCAGGTCCATCTCGCGGACCAGGCGCGTGCGCTCGGCAAGCGGATCCGCTACCGTGTGCAGTTGAAGAGTTTCGATGCGATCTGCCGCGTGATCGAAAGCGGCGTGGGGATCGGCATCGTGTCGCGCCACGCGGCCGAGCGCGCGATGCAGACGATGGACGTGCGGCTCGTCGAGCTGTCCGACGCGTGGAGCCACCGCAAGCTGACGCTCTGCGCACGATCGTTCGATGCGCTGCCCAAATATACGCAGGCGTTCGTGTCGTATCTGTCGGGCGAAACGTCATCGCGCTGAACGCCCGCGCCACCCGCAACAGCCGGGCGATACAGGAGGAGGCACCCCGTCATGACGAAACCCGATCTCGCCACGCACTACCGCGCCTACATCGACTGCCTGAACCGCCAGGACTGGCCGGCGCTCGGCCAGTACGTCGCCGACAACGTGATCCACAACGACCGGCCGCTCGGCCTGGCCGGCTACCGCGCGATGCTCGAGCAGGATTTCCGCGACATTCCGGATCTCCATTTCGCGATCCGGC
The DNA here is from genome assembly GCF_003853825.1 of Burkholderia sp. Bp9012. Classification (NCBI taxonomy): domain Bacteria; kingdom Pseudomonadati; phylum Pseudomonadota; class Betaproteobacteria; order Burkholderiales; family Burkholderiaceae; genus Burkholderia; species Burkholderia sp. Bp9012. The sequence goes on from NZ_QTQA01000005.1 coordinate 304,614, forward strand.
TGCTGGTGTGCGAACCGCCGCGCATCGCGTGCCGGCTTCGCTTCGCGTGTGCGCCGAAAGGGACGTTCATGGGGCTCGCCGTCGACGGCACGCGCGTCACGTTCGCCGAGAACGTCATCTACGAATTTCACGACGGCAAGATCCGGCAGGTCTGGTCGGTGATCGACAAGGCGGCGATCGAAGCGCAGCTCTAGCATCGCCGCGGGGCCGCCGCCGGACGGAATCGACAGCCGAGATCCGGCTTGATTCGATTTTCAGGGGTAACGTTTTCTCTTGCATCTCGCTGGAAGCGCGCCGCCCGAGCACCTTTCCAACGCTTCCGTCGCTGCCGAGATGTCACGCTGCATCGCAGCGAAAATAATAATAAATCGCGGTAATTCCGGCATCAACACCCCATCTTCACGACAGCTGCCATTTCAGCCATCCGGGTTTTCACCGGCGTCTCCGGCGTGAAAGCGCATTGACATCGAAGCAATCGATGCCTAAATTTGGAAAACGTTTTCCTTCGCCTTCAGCGCGACGCCTTCGTGGCCCGCGCAGGGAGAACGCTTGCCTGCCCGAGTTGCGATTCAAGCCTTCATCACTATTCGAAAACCCGGAGACACAATGCATATGCGCAGCAGATTCGCGCTCGGCGCCGCGCTCAGCGCCCTTTCCGTCCTGTTCGTCAGCGCATGCGGCGGCAACGACGTGACCGCCCCGCCACCCTCGTCGCCCCCGCCGTCGACACCGGCGCTCGCGCCGAACTCGTTGCAGGCGCTCGTCTACGGCGCACCCGACACCAGCGTGCCGGCGGGCACGAGCATTCCGGTCACGATGATGGGCCAGATGCGCGCGCTGTTCGACCTGATCCGGAAGTCGCCCGACTTCACGCAGGTCGTGATGGATCTCGGCGACGGTTCGCCGGTTCACGTGCTCGACACGAACACCGGCGACAAATTCCTTCCCGGCAAGCTCGCGCTCGGCCTGTCGTACATCCTGATCGACATGAAGTCGAAGGGCGACCCGCAATACGCAAGCTATCTGGCGACGTACCAGACGATCACGACCGCGATGATGGCGCAGTCGGGCAGCGACTATGCGTATGCAAATACGTCATGGGGCGAGTACTACTACCTCGTCGCGCTGAACAACCTGAAGGCGCACGGCATGCTCAACGAGGTCTTCAGCGACGCGATGCTCGCGACGCTGCAGCAACGGCTCACCTTCTGCGACATGTTCGGCCCCGATGCAAGCGGCAAGACCAGCACCTGCCCGGCCGCCGGCACGCCGATCGACATTGCGTCGCTCAACACCGCGCAGAATTACTATGCGGTGTCCTACGGAATTGCCGGTCTGCGGCAAAAACTCGGCTGGAGCAATCCGTCGTTCTCGTCGGCGACCGATCCGGCCGTCGCGACGATGGGCGCGCGCGATGCGCTGCTCTATACGTTGACGAACCACATCCGCAAGGATTCGTCGGGCGGGTTCTCCGACGAAGCGTCGAACACGCACACGACCTATTACGACCAGGCGCGCTACGACCGCTACAGCACGCTGCTGATCGGCGAAGTGACCGAGCGCACGTTCGAGATGGGCAACGAGGCGAACCTCACGCCGGAACTGAAGGGCTATCTGCGCAAGTCGGTCGACCTGATCCTGCCGCAGCTGAACGCCGACGGCCAGGGCTTCGACTACGGCCGTTCGATCGGCCCGTACGGCGATTCCGCGTTCATGGAGATCCTGACGGCAGCGGCCAATGCGGGCGTGTTGACCGATCAGGAAAAGCAGATTGCGTACGCGTTCATCTACCGGGCCGCGCGTCGCTTCGACACGTACTGGTACGACCCGTCGCTGCCGACGCCGTCGGTGAACATGTGGGTCAAGGGTCGCGGCACGGACGCCTATCGCGGCAAGCCGCGCGTGATGGGCGAGAATTTCAGCCTGCTGCACCAGTACCTTTACGTGAACGCGTGGTGGAACAAGCTCGGCTTCGGCGGCAAGGCGCCGATGGACGATGCGGCCTACGATGCGTGGCTCGACGCGCTGCCGCGCTACACGCTCACCCGGTACAACCAGCCCGGCGATACCGCGCATCCGTACGACGCGGCGCTGCTCACCGTGCGCGACGGCCGCCGCGTGATCAACCTGAATCTCAGCCAGGCGCCCGACTACAACTCGTTCACGCCGTACTACCCGGTGCCGTTCTCCGACAAGCTGATCTACGGGACGACCGATCTGGGCTATGCACTGCTGGTGCCGCAGGTGTCGTACAACGGGAAGACCTACGTGCCCGTCACGTACTACAAGAACCTCAACGTGCAGCAGGCCAACGGCCAGGTCGTCGTGTCGTTCGACACGGCGAAGTTTCGTCTCGCGTCGAAGAACGCGGCGTACACGACGGATCTCGACCTCCAGGTGCATACCGTGCTGACGTTCGCGCACGGCACGATCTCGCGCAGCGACACGCTTGCTTCGGGCTCGCTCGCCGGCAACCTGTCGGTCGAGACGGACTTCGCGTCGTTCGCGGACTTCGCGTCCACGCAAGCAAACGGCGACGGCACATCGGTGACGTACGCGAACAGCGCCGCGACCGGCTATGCGGCGTCCGGGTTCGACGCCTGCGCGCTGTCCGCCTTCGACACGGTCAACGGCGCGACGAACCCGCTGTCGACGACGCCGATCGGCCAGCTGCATTCGAACTTCGCGTGCAAGACCGCGCCGTTCGCGCTCGGTGCGGGCGTCACCCGCACGTTCGGGTGGACGCTGAAGTACGCCGACCCGGCCTGAGCGGCCTGGCCGCCGCTCCGTGAGCGTCCTCGAAGCCGGCGCTCGAAACCGGCTTCGGGGCATTCACGCGCGGCGCGCATGGCGCGTGTCGGCGATGCCCGCTCACTGCCACGCCGAAGCGGCCATGCAGGCGCCGAGCGCGGTCATCCCGACGAAGAAGCAGCGCTTGAAAGTCTTCTCGCTCATCACGCGCCGCGCATATTGCCCGCCGATCATCCCCGCGAGTGCCGGCACGAGCGCCAGCGCCGATACGCCGAGATCGACCGTCTGCAGCGCGCCCGTCACGCGCAACTGCAGCCCGAGCGCGATCGTCGACGCGGTAAACGAGAGCCCGAGCGCCTGGATCAGGTCATCCTTCGACAGCCGCAGCGCCTGCAGGTACGGCACAGCCGGCACGACGAACACGCCGGTGGCGGCCGTCACGACGCCCGTCAGATAGCCGATCGCGGCCGACAGCCACTTTTCGTGTCGGCCCGGCGCGGGCAATCGCGCGGCGGCGAGCCCCCAGCCGCCGTAAGCGACCAGCACGACGCCGAGCGCCGCGTGGGTCCACGCACTGCCGCCCGCGAGCGCGGGCAGCCCGCCCGTCAGCGTGCCGATCGTCAGCCCGGCGAGCAGCGGCCACAGACGCCGCAGCAACGGCCCGAACGACGGGCCGAGCCACAGCTGCCACACATTGGTGATGAACGACGGCACGAGCAGCAGGCTCGCGGCGGCCGACGGCGGCATCGCGAGCGTCAGCAGGCCCATCGCGATCGTCGGCAGCCCGAGGCCGATCATGCCCTTGACCGCACCGGCCAGCAGAAAGACCAGCACGATGATCGTCAGCGTATGGGTTTGCATGGAGGGCGTTCCGTCCGGTTGAAGACGGCGCCGATGATGAACCACCGTCACGCCGCCGGCCATCTGGCTTTGCCTGAGGCTGGCTCGGGCCCACCCGGCGGGCCTCGTCGCCTCATCATCCCGCCATGCCCGCCGTTCAGGCTGCGTGCGTCGGCCCCCGGCCATGCTCGCTGTCGAGGTGCGCCATCTGGGGGGCCGGATAACGCTCGCCGGCAGCCGCCCCGGCGGGAACCGCCGTTTCGATGCGAGCCAGATCATCGACCGTTAGTTGCAACTTGGATGCTTGCAACGCGTCCTGGAGTTGCGTGCGCTTGCGCGCGCCGACCAGCGGCACGATGTCGTCGCCGCGCGACAGCGCCCACGCGATCGCGATCTGCGCCGGGTTGCTGCCCTTTTCGTCGGCAATCGCGCGCAGTGCGTCGACCAGCGCGAGATTGTGCGCGAGGTTCTCGCCCTGAAAGCGCGGGCTGGCCGCGCGGAAGTCGCGCTCACCCTGCCGCGCCGCGCTCCAGCCGCCGCCGAGCAGCCCGCGCGACAGCACGCCGTAGGCCGTCACGCCGATCCCGAGTTCGCGACACACCGGCAGGATGTCCGCCTCGATCCCGCGCGACAGCAGCGAGTACTCGATTTGCAGGTCGGCGATCGGCGCGACGGCCGCCGCACGGCGGATCGTGTCGGCACCCACCTCCGACAGGCCGATATGGCGCACATGACCGGCCTTCACGAGATCGGCGATCGCGCCGACCGTCTCCTCGATCGGCACCGCCGGATCGACGCGCGCCGGCCGGTAGATATCGATGTGGTCGGTGCCGAGCCGCTTCAGCGAATACGCGACGAAATTGCGGATCGCCTGCGGCCGCGCGTCGTAGCCGACGAACGCGCCGGCCGGATCGCGCAACGCGCCGAATTTCACGCTGATCAGCACCTGGTCGCGCGTGCGGCCGCGCAGCGCGTCGCGGATCAGCATCTCGTTGTCGCCCATCCCGTAGAAGTCGCCCGTATCGAGCAGCGTGATCCCGTTGTCGAGCGCCGCATGCAGCGTCGCGATGCTTTCGTCGCGATCCGCCGGCCCGTAGAGATCCGACATCCCCATGCAGCCGAGCCCGATCGCCGACACCTGCGGGCCCGTGCGGCCCAGTTGACGCTTGTCCATGTCCGTTTCCTTGCGGTGGTGAGTGAATGAACCGGATTCTGGACGCATCGCGGCGCGCGATAAACGCGAAACGTCCAACCAAATCATTCGACGCTGATTAACAATGGAGCCTGTCCCAATTCGCCCAGGCTTTCGCTCCGCATGGACCATCTGCATGCAATGCGCATCTTTGCGCGCGTCGCCCACCTCGGCAGCTTCACGAAAGCGGCCGAGCAGTTGCAATTGCCGCGCCCGACGGTCAGCAATGCCGTCCAGTATCTGGAAAAACACCTGCGGGTGCGCCTGCTGCAGCGAACCACCCGGCGCGTCGCGCTGACCGCCGAGGGCGCCACCTATTACGAGCGCTGCACGCGGCTGCTGGCCGATCTGGACGATGCCGAGACGCTGTTCGACGACGCCGGCGCCGCGCCGCGCGGCGTGATCCGCGTCGACCTGCCCGAACGCTTCGCCCTGAACAAGGTGATTCCGGCGCTGCCGGATTTCCACGCGCGCTATCCCGACCTGCGCGTCGTGCTGAGCACGACCGACCGCTTCGTCGATCTCATCTCAGACGGCATCGACTGCGCGGTGCGGGTCGGCGTGCTGTCCGACACGTCGCTGGTCGCGCGACGCGTCGGCGAGATGGCGCAGATCAACTGCGCGTCGCCCGCGTATCTCGCGCGATACGGCACGCCGCGCTCGCCGGACGATTTGCCCGACCATGTCGCGGTCGGCTATTTCTCGAGCCGCACGGGCCGTGAGCTGGACTGGGAATATGCGGACATGGATTCGGGCGCGCTGCAGACGGTGAAGATGCGCAGCGTGGTCGCGGTAAACAGCTCGCAGGCGTATCTCGCGTGCTGCATCGCAGGCCTGGGTCTGATCCAGGTGCCGCGCGACGGGCTCGCGCCGCTGCTCGAGGACGGCTCGCTGGTCGAGGTGCTGCCGGAATGGCATGCCGCGCCGCTGCCGGTGTCGGTCATGTTTCCGAACGGCCGGCATCTGGCGCCGCGCGTGCGGATCTTCGTCGACTGGCTCGCGCAAACGCTCGACGACGCCCACCGGCCAGCATGACGAAAGCCGGCACCGGGGCAATCCGCCCCCGGGCGCCGGCAGGTCAGCGTCAGAACTTGTGGCGGATCGCGGCGCGCACCGCGAACTGGTTCGCCGACGACGACGGGCCGTCCGTCCCGACCACGTAGCCGCCATCGGCGGCGGTGCCGGTCTTGTCACCGGCGACCTTCTGCCATGCGCCCTGCAGGTAGACGTCGGTGCGCTTGGACAGGCTGTAGTCGGCCATCAGCCCGACGGTGTGGTACTTCGGTTTGAACGAACCGGCCGCGGCGTCGAACTTGCCGTCCGTGTACACGTACTGCGCACCGAGATAGAAATCGGACGTGAGCTGATACTTGCCGTTGATCTCGAAGTTCTGGAACTTGGTCGCGGTCAGCCCGAGGCCCGAGAACGTCGACGCCGGCAGGTAGACGGTCGACACCGGGTTCTTCACGTCGGTCTTCGTATAGACGAAGCCGACCGTCGCCTGGCCGAACGTGTAGTTGATGCCGCCGCCGAAGATGCGCAGGCGGTCGGCGACGAAGTTCGCATCGTCGGCCGCGATCGCGCCCGCGTTGCCGACGCCCGGGCTGTTCGCCTGCAGGTAGGCAGCCGCGACCTGCAGCCCGGCCAGCGAATACTGCGCGCCGATGCTGTACTGGCGGTTGGTCGAGAAGCCCGTGCTGTTGCTGAAGCTGTAGGTGCCGCCGAACGACAGCCCGTTCCAGTCGGGGCTCGCATACTTGACCGTGTTGTTGACGCGGAACGAGTTGTCCGTGTTGTCGTTGTCGAAGGGGTGCGAGAACAGCGTGCCGCCCCAGTTGCCGTTCGCGGTCAGCGGCGCGAGATAGTCGACGACTGAATCGTACTGGCGGCCGAAGGTCAGCGTGCCGAAGCGCGACGCGCTCAGCCCGACGAACGCCTGGCGGCCGAACATCCGGCCGCCCTGATTGAACCGGCCGTTGTTCACGTCGAAGCCGTTTTCCAGCGTGAAGATCGCCTTCAGCCCGCCGCCCAGGTCCTCGCTGCCCTTCAGGCCCCAGCGGCTGCCCTGCGCGTAGCCGCTCGCGAGCTGGTAATTCGTTTTTCCGACCCCGCCTACGTTCACGTTGTTCGTATAGTTGAAGCCCTCGTCGATCAGGCCGTACAGCGTCACGCTGTCCTGCGCGAAGGCCGGCGCGGCAAAAGCGGCCAGCGCGGCGGCAAAAATGACGTGCTTCTTCATGACGAATCTCCGGAGCCGGGTGCCGGGCAGGCCATGCGCCCGGCGATTGTTTGGTCTGTTTTATAGAGGTGGCCCGCAGGGCGGACTGCGCGGTGTGCGGCCGCGAGGACAAAATGGTGTCACGTCGCAAACCGCCCGTCCATATGGGCGTGGGGCCGGCACGCAAAGCGTTGCGCTCGTCCAACTGCCCTGTCCTCGTCATGGCCTGACCAGGCTTGTCGGTAGCGGCTGGCCGGCCCACCATCCGCGTAAACCCGGACGGCGTCACATCGGTGGCACAATGCGCATCCGTTCGTCATTTCTTCACGAAGTCATGCTTCACCCCGATTCATGCGCGGCGGGTGCCGGCCGCGCACGCGGCGCGCGCCGGGAGGCGGCCCGATGACCGCCGCCGCCCGGGCCGGCCGCTACGCCGAGCTCGACTTCTTCCGCGGCCTCGTGCTGCTGGTGATCGTCGTCGACCACATCGGCGGCAGCATCCTGTCGCGCGTGACGCTGCATGCGTACGCGCTGTGCGATGCGGCCGAGGTGTTCGTGTTCCTCGGCGGTTTCGCGACCGCCATCGCGTACAACTCGCTCGCCGAGCGCCACGACGAGGCTGCCGCGCGCCAGCGTTTCATCCGCCGTGCCTTCGAGATCTACCGTGCTTTCCTCGTGACGGCCGGCCTGATGCTGCTCATCACCGCCGTGCTGAACGCATTCTCGATCGACGGCCCCAACATGCCGACCAACGATCTCGACGGCCTGCTCCACAAGCCGCTCGCCGCGCTGCGCGACATCCTGCTGTTCCGCCGCCAGCCGTATCTCGCGTCGGTGCTGCCGATGTATGCGTTCTTCGCGCTGCTCGTCCCGCTCGCGCTGCCGCTCGCGCGCACGCAGCCGTGGTTGATGCTCGCGTTCAGCGGCTCGCTCTGGTACGCGGCGCCGCACATCGCGCGCTTCTTGCCGACCGTCGAAGGCGCGCCGTGGGACTTCAATCCGTTCGCGTGGCAGTTCCTGTTCGTGCTCGGCGTGATCGCACGCTGCCAGCCCGTCTACCAGACGCTCGCACCGAAACCGCAGGGCTGGCTGCTGACGGCCGTGTCGCTCGCGATCGTCGCGGCCGGCGCGTACTACCGGCTGCGCATCGAGCCGTTCCCGACCGACCCGTCGATCAAGCAGAATCTCGGCGCGCTGCGGCTCGCGAACTTCCTCGCGATCGCGTGGCTCGCGGCCAAGCTCGTGCACCTCGGGTGGATGAAGAAGGTCGCGCATGCAATGCCGTGGATCGGCACGATCGGCCGCCAGGGGCTGCTGTGCTTCGTCGCCGGCACCGGCATCTCGCTCGCGGTCGACTCGCTGCTGTACCAGGCGACCGAAGGCTATCTGAACGTGCCGCTCGGCCTGACCGCCGACGTCGTCGCGATGGGCCTGCTGTATCTCGTCGCGAAGCTCTATGCGCCGCTCGTGTCGCGGCTGCCGTTCCCGTTCCGTCCGCGGTGATGATGCGCCGCGCCGTCACGCGCCGCTGCTACGATAGCGGGCGCCTCTCCTGAAACGGTTCACCATGCGCCGACTCGCCCTTCCGTTCGCCGCCGCCCTGATCGCCGGTGCCATCGCCACCGCCCACGCCACGCCGGGCGGGCCCGCGGTTTCGCCGGCGTCGTCCGCGCCCGCGGCCGCGACCGTCCCGCCCGCAACGATCGCGCCGACCGCCCAGGAACCCTCGGTCAATCCGGGCAGCAGCGTCGTGCTGCGCGCGTTCCGGTCGGCGTCGCTGAAGCGCGACTGGTCTTACACGGTCTACCTGCCGCCCGGCTACAACCCGGAAGGCGCGCGCTATCCGGTGCTGTACCTGCTGCACGGCAACGCCGGCAACGCAAACGACTGGATCACGCAGGGCCGGCTGCAGGCCACCGCCGACACGCTGATCGAGCGCCGCGAGATCCCGCCCGTCGTGATCGTGATGCCGCAAGGCGGCACCGACTGGTACGTCGACCGCAAGGAGAAGATGCAGAGCGCGTTCCTCAACGACCTGCTGCCGGAAGTCGAAGCGCACTTCGCGGTGTCGAACCAGCGCGCGGGCCGCGCGATCGGCGGCGTGTCGATGGGCGGCTTCGGCGCGCTGCGCTTCTCGCTGCTCGAGCCGGGCCTGTTCTGCGGCGCGATGCTGCTGAGCCCCGCGATCTACGCGAACGAGCCGCCGCTCAATTCCGCCGCACGTTATGTCGGCGTGTTCGGCGACCGGCAGTTCGACCCGCGCGTGTGGCACGAGCTGAACTACCCGGCGCTGATGCGCGGTTATTTCGCGCGCAACTGGCGCGTGCCGATGTTCATCGCGGCGGGCGACGACGACCTGACGATCCAGGCCGAATCGAGCGTGCTGTACACGCACCTGCGCCGCGCGCAAAACCCGGCGGAACTGCGCATCGTCGACGGCGGGCACACGTGGGAAGTGTGGCGCGGGCTGCTCGGACAGGGGTTGAAGTACGCACTGGAATGCGTGAAATGATGCGGGCCCGAGCGCGGCCCCGCCGTGGCGGGCGGTATGCGTGCGCCGCCGGCCGCCTTGCTTGCGTCAGACTTCCGCAGCGATCGTCCTTGCCATCCGCAGCGCCAGCGCATACCCGGTCAGCGTCGGATTGACCACTGACGAACTCGGATGCACGGCCGTGCTCGCGATGAACAGGTTCGGGTGATCGTGCGTACGGCAATCGCGGTCGACGACCGAATCGGCCGGATCGCTGCCCATGATCGTCGTGCCCATGATGTGCGAACTCGGCACCCACGCATGGATGTCGTTCACGATCTCGGTCGCACCGAACACCCGCTGGAAATCGCGGTAGTCGTCGAGCACTTGCGATGCCGCGCGCAACGCGTAGTCGTACACGTCGTAGTCGGTGCGCGGCGTCGGCAGCCCGAGCGCATCCTTGCGATCGCTCAGCGTCACGCGGTTGCGCGGGTCGGGCAGGATCTCGACGTAGCTGGCGATCTTCAGATAGCGCGCCGCGTCGTGACGGATCCGCGTATCGAGCGCGTCGCCGACGACACCTTGCGCGATCAGCCGCCGCGTGACGACCTCGTTGGGCACCGTGTTGTCGAGGAAATGCCGGATCGCGCCGTGTTCGCGGCGAAACGCGCCGTCGCGCCGCGTGTTGATGCTGCCCTGCTGCGTCGGGCCGCGCCCGGCCCACACCGGCTCGCGCGCGAGCATCGCGATCGCGCGGCCGGTGTGTCCCATCATGTTGCGGCCGACCTGGTCCGACGAATTCGCGACACCCGACATCAGCAGCAGCTTCGGAATCTCGACGCCATGCGCCGCGAGCACGAAGGTCCGCGCGGTCAGGCGCGTGCTCTTGCCGTCCGGCGTCATGTAATGGATCGCGGCGATCTTGCGATTCTCGCCGCGCTCGATCTTGTAGACGACCGCGTTCGTCAGCAGCCGCGCGCCCTGCGCGACGGCGCGCAGCACCGGGCGATCGCCTGAAAATTGCGCACCGATCGGGCAGATCGGCGCGCAGTTGTTGTTGCCGGCGCAGGTCGGTCGGCCCTCGTAGGGCCGCGTCGCGCGCGCGTTGGGTTCGTCGACGAAACGATGACCGATCGTCGCGACCTTGTCCGCGACCTGCTGCGTCAGGTACGACCACGGTTGCTGCCGCATCGGATACGGCTTCGAGCGCGGCGGGAACGGCCCGCCGCCCTGGCCGCTCTGGTCGTCGGTATCCGAGCCCGATACGCCGATCTGCTCTTCGGCGAGCTGGTACCACGGCTCGAGTTCGTCATAACCGATCGGCCAGTCGCGCCCCTGGCCGTAGAGGCTGCGCAGCCGGAAATCGTTCGGCAGCATGCGCCACGTCGCCCCTCCCCAGTGCCACGTGGTGCCGCCGACGAGGCGCAGGAACGACGGCTTCTGCAGCACCGGGCCGACGCTGTCGATGTAGCGATCGGAATAGCGCCCCGTGGACGATTTCGGCGCCCACGGCAGGTCCGGATACGGGCCGTTGTAGTCCGACTTGTTGCCGTAGTCGCGGAACGCGCGCACGAGCTCGGCACGCTTCACCTCCGGCCCCGCCTCGAGCACGATGACGGACTTGCGTTCCTGCGTCAGCGACTGCGCAACGGCGCCGCCCAGGATGCCCGCGCCGATTACGATGACGTCCGCGTCATAGGTACTGCTCATGATTTCGATCCTCGTTCGATAGGCCGGTCAGCCGGCGTCGGCGGTCGGGCGCGCCGTCCAGTACTCGGGGCGCGCGCGGATGTAGGTCGGAATGACCGTGACGTCGGCGGTCGGCTCGAACATCAGCGCGGTTTCGTAGCCGACCATGCGCGCCTGCCCGCCATGGCCGACGCTGCCCGTGTAGAAGGCCTCGATGATGGCCAGCGCGGCGGTGCGCAACTCGGGGGCCGCGACGCCGAGCGTGCGCACGAGAGCGTCGAGCGGCTGCGTGCCCATGTCGATCGCGACGGCGAGCGCGCGCAGCCGCGCGGGAAATTCGCGGTCCTGCGCGACGAGACCGTCGTAGACGGATTGCACATAGCGAGACGGAAGCGTCGAGCGGCGCGTCAGGTAGACGGCCACGCCGGCAAAATCCCGCAGCGGCACGGCCTCTGGCGCAGCCGCTGCACGTGCGATCAGCATGCCGGCAGGCAGTGCGGCGGCAAGCGCCGCGCCGGCCGCCAGCTTCACGAAGCGGCGACGCTGCGCGTTCGCGTCGTCGGTCACGTCGAAATCCTTCATCGCGTGCATCTCCTGTCAGTGGGCGGGGGCCGTGCGAATCTTCGCGACATCCGCCGCGCTCACGCGAGTCTTGCCATTGCCGAACCGGTCGCTCAAGTAGTTCACCAAGGTCGCCACTTCGTCATCCTTGAGTTCGGTCTGGAACGCCGGCATGAAATAGTGCGCGGCGCCGTTGTTCACGCTCGCGCCATGCATGACCACCTGCAGCAGGTTCGACGCGGTGGCGGTGCCGACCGCGCTGTTGGCGAACAGCGACGGGAAGAATCCGTCCGCCGTGCCGGCGCCCGTCATCCCGTGACAGCTCGCGCAATGATCGAGGTAGAGCGACGCGCCGGCCGGCGCCGGGCTGCCCATCACGGCCGCGGCGCGTACCGCGACGTAATCGTCGGTCTTGCGCCCCTGCGCGGAACGCGGTGCGATATCGGCGCCCTTCGCCGCCGGCACGGTCGACAAATAGGCGGCGATCGCATTCAGATCGCGGTCGCTCATGCGGCTGAAGCTGTGTTCGACCGCTTCCGCCATCGGGCCGGCCGCCTGTGCCTTGCCCGGCACGTTGCCGGTGCGCAGGTACTGGACGATCTGCGCGGTCGTCCACGTGCCGATGCCCGCGTCGCGGTCGCGCGTGATGTTGAACGCCTGCCAGCCCGCGAGCGGCGCGCCGCCGAGATAGCCGGCGCCGGTTTCGTCGTAGGCCAGCTCCTGCATCCCGATGCCGCGCGGCGTATGACAGGTGCCGCAGTGCGCGGCGCCCTGCACCAGGTAGGCGCCGCGATTCCACTCGGCGTCCCGCCCGTGCTTCGGCACATACGCGCCTTCGCGCAGATACAGCGCGTTCCAGATCTTCAGCGGCCAGCGCATGGTCAGCGGCCACGGGAAATCCGGCTGGCGGTTCGGCTGGTGCACCGGCGCGACGCCGTGCATGAAATACGCGTACAGGTTCGCGATGTCGTCGTCGCTGAACTTCGTGTACGACGGATACGGCATTGCCGGATACAGGTTGCCGCCGTCGCGCCGAAGCCCCTTGCGCAGCACGTTCGCGAATTCCTGCTCCGAGTAGTTGCCGATCCCCGTTTGCTTGTCCGGCGTGATGTTGGTCGAGTAGATGTCGCCCATCGGCAACGGCATCGCGAGGCCGCCCGCGAACGGCTGCCCTCCCTGCACCGTATGGCACGCGACGCAGTCGGCCGCGACGGCCAGCGCCTTGCCCGCGGCGACGCGATCCGCGGCCTGCACGGCCGCCGATGCGGGGTCCGTCGCAATGAGGAAAAGCGCGACAAGCGCGGAAAAGCCGGGTAAACGCATGGAAATCGTCCGTGAGAAATCCGGTGAGCAAAGCGGTTTCGGGGAGCCTCGCGATACGGCCCTCTATCTTCCGGAGAAATCGCTCGCGTGGTTTGGCCGCACTATATCATCTTCTGTATCGATACACTAAATCGATACAGAATCAACATTCGCGTAATAATCGGCGGATGCCGGATCAGCGTCGCGGGATTCCGGAAGACGGTCGAATGCCGCGTGGGCGCGGCCGCGCCGATCGACGTGCCGGGTGGGCCGGCACCGATTTCAGCGCAGCGGGACGAAAGAACGGCTCGCATGCCGCGCAGGACAAAGTCCGGGCGGCATGCGGCTCAGCGATGCGACGGAAAGTTCGCCCGGGAGACGGCACATGCTGCGCAGCATGGCTGGCGCGCGCGACATTTCGGCTCGCGAAAGCGTCGGATCAATTCCACGCGTGACGCGCCGGCCGCACCCCGTTCAGGTAGTAGTTGCCGACGAGGTGATACTTCCACCGCACCGGATCGTGCAGCGTGTGCGTGCGCGCATTGCGCCAGTGCCGGTCGAGATTGTGCTCGGCGAGCGTCGACTGCGTGCCGGCCAGCTCGAACAGCTTCTCGCCCGCGAGCAGCGCGATCTCGGTCGTGAGCACCTTCGCCTCGCCGACCGCGACCGACGCACGCGCGACATCGTCGTCGGTCACGGTGCCGCGCGCGCCGATCTCGTCGAGCGTGCGCGCCGCGCGTTCGAGCAGCGCTTCCGCAGCATGCAGCTGGATATGCAGACGGCCGATCTCGCGGACGATCAACGGATCGTCGACCGCGCGCTCGACGCCGCTGTCGACCCAGGGCCGCGTGCGCGTGCGCACGAACGTCTCGGTATCGGCGATCGCGGCCCTCGCGATGCCGGCATCGATCGCCGCCTGGATGATCTGCGACAGCGGGCCGTTGAGCGTCGGTTCGTCCGATACGCGCTGCGCGTTCAGCACATGCGAAGCCGGCACGCGCACGCCGTCGAGCACCACCGTGCCGCTTGCGGTCGTGCGCTGCCCGAAGCCCGACCAGTCGTCGATCACGGTCAGCCCGGGCGTCGGCTGCGGGACGTACGCGAGCCACGCCTGCCGCGCATCGTCGAGGCCGAGCACCGGCACGTAGTGCGCGAACAGTGCGCCGGTCGAGTAGAACTTCGTGCCGTCGACGAGATAGTCGTCGCCGTCGCGCCGCACGCGCGTCTTCAGGTCGAGCACATGCTTCGTGCCCTTCTCCGAGAAACCGTTGCCGAAACGCTTGCCGCTGAGGATTTCGGCGAAGAAATGGCGCTTCTGCGCGTCGGTGCCGGTCAGCGCGATCACGTCGACCAGCCCGAAGTGGTTCTGCGGCAACTGCCCGAGCGACGCATCGGCCGCAGAAACGATCTTGATCACCTCGGTGAGCGTCACGTGCGATACACCCGCGCCGCCGTACGCCTTCGGCACCGTGATCGCCCACAGCCCCGACTGCGAGAACCATTCGATCTCGTCGCGCGGCAACCGGCGCTCGCGATCGCGTTCGGCTGCCCCTTCGGCCAGCCGCTGCGCAAGTGCATGCGCGACCGCGATCGCCTGCGCGTCGTCGGCGATTACGCGGGCAACCTGCGGTCCTGCGTCGGCCGGGCGCGCCTGAATCGTCGCACTCGTATCTGACATCGAGCTCTCCTGTCGAATGACGAAAGCACTCAATCTAGCAGCGTCCCGCAAGCCGGCAAACCGAGCGATTCTCGTATCGATATTCCTTCGGATAACAAACTGCATTGCACAGAACGGCGCCCGCCTCCGCGCTTCGGCATCGCAATCGATGCCCGAGCGTCGACGCCTCCCATCGTTGATCCGCGTAATGCGCAGCGACGATAACGATCTGCGAATCCGTTATTGGAATGCGCACGGCGTGCTTCCTATACTGGCATCCCGATGCAAACGGCCCCGCCCTTCGAGGAACACCGCATGACTTCGTCGCACGCAGATACCGATCTTTCCACCGGCACCGACTACGACGCACTCGCGAGCCGGTTTCGCCCCCTCTTCGAGCGCATCGCCGCCGGCACCGCCGAGCGCGAACGCCGCCGCGAACTGCCGCACGAAGCGATCGGCTGGCTCAAGGCCGCCGGCTTCGGCGCGATACGGCTGCCGGTGCGCGACGGCGGTGCCGGCGCATCGCTGCCGCAGCTGTTCCGGCTGCTGACCGAACTCGCCGCCGCCGATTCCAATCTGCCGCAGGCATTGCGCGGACACTTCGCGTTCGTCGAGGACTGGCTGAACGCGCCGCCCGGGCCGCTGCGCACGACGTGGTTCGACCGCTTCGCGAGCGGCCAGCTCGTCGGCAACGCATGGTCGGAAGCCGGCGACGTCCCGCTTGGCCAGACGATCACCAAGGTGTCGGAGCAGAACGGCCGGTTCGTGCTGAACGGCCGCAAGTTCTACAGCACCGGCAGTTTGTTCGCGGACTGGATCGACGTATTCGCGCAGCGCGCGCACGACGGCAGCGACGTGATCGTCGCGGTCGCCACCGCGCAGCCCGGCGTGATCCGCGACGACGACTGGGACGGCTTCGGCCAGACGACGACCGGCAGCGGCACGACACGCTTCGAGAATGCGGCGGTCGACGCCGACAACGTGATCGATTTCGCACGCCGCTTCAAATACCAGACCGCGTTCTACCAGCTGTTCCATGTCGCCACGCTGGCCGGCATCGGCCATGCGATCGTGCGCGACGCGGGCGAACTCGTGCGCAACCGCTCGCGCGTATACAGCCACGGCAACGCAGCGCGCGCCGGCGACGATGCGCAACTTCAGCAGGTGATCGGCGAAATCGCGTCGTGGGCCTATGCGGCCGATGCGCTTGCGCTGCGCGCCGCACAGCCGCTGCAGCAGGCGTACGTCGCACGCTTCGGTGGCGACGATGAGGCTGAACGTGCCGCGAACGTCGCGGCCGAAATCGAATCCGCGCAAAGCCAGCTCGTCGTGTCGGAACTCGTGCTGCGCGCGGCGACACGCCTGTTCGACGCGCTCGGCGCCTCCGCGACGCGCAGTACGACCGCGCTCGATCGTCACTGGCGCAACGCGCGCACGGTGTCGTCGCACAATCCGCTCGTCTACAAGGCGCGGATCGTCGGCGACTGGGTCATCAACGGACGCACGCCGCCGTTCGTCTGGCGCGTCGGCAATGGTGCAAGTGCAGGCGCCGGCACGGAATCGGGAGCCGCACGATGAGCAAGACCATTCGCTTCAACGCGTTCGAGATGAATTGCGTCGGCCATCAGTCTCCCGGCCTGTGGGCGCATCCGCGCGATCGTTCGTGGCAGTACAAGGATCTCGACTACTGGACCGATCTCGCGCGCGTGCTCGAGCGCGGGATCTTCGACGCGATCTTCATCGCGGACGTGATCGGCTATTACGACGTCTACCAGGGCAGCAACTACCACGCGCTGCATCAGGCCGCGCAGATTCCGGTCAACGATCCGCTGCAGCTCGCCGCGCCGATCGCGATGGCGACCGAGCATCTCGGCATCGGCATCACCGCGTCGACGACGTTCGAGCATCCGTACACGTTCGCGCGCCGGCTGTCGACCGCCGACCATCACACGAAGGGCCGGCTCGCGTGGAATATCGTCACGTCTTATCTGGAAAGCGGCGCGAAGAACGTCGGCGACAACGGGCTGCGCACGCACGACGACCGCTATGCGGTCGCGGCCGAATACGTCGAGGTGCTGTACAAGCTGTTCGAAGGCAGCTGGGAAGACGGCGCGGTCGTGCGCGATCGCGACGGCCGCGTGTTCACGCATCCGGAGAAGGTGCACGAGATTGGCCACAAGGGGCGCTTCTTCGACGTGCCCGGCTATCACCTGTGCGAACCGTCGCCGCAGCGCACGCCGGTGCTGTTCCAGGCCGGCGCGTCCGGCCCCGGCAAGGCGTTCGCCGCTCGACACGCCGAATGCGTGTTCGTCGCCGCGCCGACGCGCCCTCAACTCGCGCGCTATGTCGCCGACGTGCGTGCGCAAGCCGCGGCCGCGGGTCGCGACCCGCATGACGTGCTGATCTACAACCTCGTCACCGTGATCGTCGACGAGACCGACGAGAAGGCACAGGCGAAATTCGACGAGTACCGCCGCTATGTTTCGTACGACGGTTCGCTCGTGTTCATGTCCGGCTGGACCGGCATCGATTTCGGCCAGTACGCACCGACCGATCCCGTCCGGCGCGTCGAGACGAATGCGATCGTGTCGGCCGTCGAGCATCTGGCCGGCGGCGATACCGCATGGACGATCGAGGAACTGGCGGCCTGGGGCGGCATCGGCGGGATGGGGCCCGTATTCGTCGGTTCCGCGCGGACCGTCGCCGACATCCTGCAGGAATGGGTCGCCGCGACCGACGTCGACGGCTTCAATCTTGCGTATGCCGTTGCGCACGAAACCTTCGAGGACATCGTGCGCTACCTGGTGCCGGAGTTGCAGCGGCGCGGTGTCTATCCGACCGAATACGCACCGGGCACGCTGCGCGAGAAGCTGTTCGGCGGGTCGGCGCGGCTGCCGGACGCGCATCCGGCCGCGCGGTTTCGCGACATCGAACAGGTCAAGCGCGATGCGGAACAGGTGGCCGACTACGCGTGACGGCTGCGCGGCCGGACCGCATTCCCGACGGACGACCGCGTAACCGCCGCACCGGTCGCCCGGCGCACTGCCGCGGCTTGCGCCGCGCCTGTCAGGTCAAAGCCACGTCCCGCCTTGCCGCTCGTTCGGCTCGTCGGCGAGTGCGTCGAAATCGTGAATCCAGTCCAGGTGATGCAGCACGCTGTCGCGCTCGCCGAGCCGCGCATTGCGCGCCTGCGCGGCCGGCCCGTCGGGCAGATGCAGCACGTCGGCCGCGGAAATCGACGCGTACTGCACCTTGCGCGTGCGGCCGCGCCGCAGCCGCTCGTAAGCCTCCTGCGCCTCGCGCCAGTTGCCCGGCCCCGCCTTCGCCAGTTGCGCGGCCAGCACCATCGCGTCCTCGATCGACTGATTCGCGCCCTGCCCGTGATGCGGCACCAGCGCATGCGCGGCATCGCCGATCAGCGTCACGCGCCCGCGGCTCCAGCGGCCGAGCGGCGGCCGGTGGAACAGCCCCCAGCGCTGGCTGATCGGCACCGCGGTGATCATCTGCACCACCGCCGGATGCCAGTCCCCGAACAGGCGCAGTTGCTCGCCCTCCTCCGCCGGCATGACCCAGTCGCGCGACGGCCACGGCGACGGATGACGCTCGACCAGCAGGAAGTTCTGGTCGCCGTTGTCGCCGATCGGATAGTGCAGCAGATGACCGTGCGGCCCGACCCAGAACTGAATGGTCGCGGGATCGGGCAGCAGGTCCATCCGCTCGGCCGGCACCACGCCGCGAAAACCCGAGCAACCCGAATACAGCACGTCGTCGTAGCCGAGCATCCAACGCCGCGTGATCGAACGCGCGCCGTCCGCACCGATCACGAGATCGGCGTCGACACGTTCGCCGTTGGCGAAGGTCAGCGTGACGCGTTCCGGATGCTGCGCGAGATCGACGAGCCGATGGCCGAGATGAATCTGCTCGACCCCGACCGCCTTCGACAGAATCGCCTGCAGGTCAGCTCGGTGCACGCCCCAGTACGAGCCGCCGAACTGCCGGCGGTAGTCGGGCTCCCCGCGATGATGGCCGATCACCGCGCCGCTGCGTCCGTCGCGATAGACGAGGCCCGGGATCTCCGCGCACACCGCGTCGAAAGCCGGGCGCAATCCCATCCGTTCATAGAAACGCGTCGCGTTGGCCGACAGCGCGACGGCCGCCCCCACCTCGCGCAGCACGTCGGTTTGCTCGTACAACTGCGCGTCGATGCCCTGTTCGCGCAATGCAAGCGCCAGCGTCAGGCCGCCGATGCCGGCACCGACGATCGCGATCCTCAGTTTCGTCTGCATGATGAACGTGTCTCCGATATTCAAGTAATGCGTGGTCGAGGCGCGCGGCGCGCGTGACCTGCCCGGCGCGCCTGTCGAATGCTTGCGCCGTGTCGGTATTTTCAGCAGCGTCTCGTCATCCCACAATAAAATGCCGGGAATCCGCTTCATCACTGAACGGAATGACCGGAGGCCACGCCGAACCATGGAACTGAGCGAGATCGACCTCAATCTGTTGCTGCTGTTTCAGCGGCTGATGCAGGAACGGCGCGTGTCGAGCGTCGCCGAGCAGATGAACATGAGCCAGCCGGGCGTCAGCAACGCGCTCGCGAAGCTGCGCCGCCGGCTCGGCGATCCGCTGTTCGTGCGCGGCCCGGGCGGCGTGGTCCCGACGCCGTTCGCGCAGCGCCTGGCCGAACCGGTTGCGCACGCGCTGTCGACGCTGCATGCCGCGCTCAACCCCGAGACCGGGTTCGATCCGCTGCGCGCGTCGCGTACGATGACGATCGGGATGACCGATATCGGCGAAGTCGTGTTTCTGCCCGCGCTGCTCGAACACCTGTCGCGCGCAGCGCCGGGCATCGCGCTCAATACGGTGCGCAACACGAGCGTCAACCTCCGCGACGAGATGGCCGACGGCCGCGTCGATCTCGCGATCGGGCTGTTGCCGCAGCTTCAGGGCGGGTTCTATCAGCGCCGGCTGTTCGATCAGCGCTACGTGTGCCTGTTCCGGCGCGGGCATCCGCTCGAAGACGCGCCGCTGACCGTCGACGCGTGGCGCGACGCCGAGCATCTGGTCGTGGTGTCGGCAGGCACCGGTCACGGGCAGGTGGACGAATGGCTGAAGCGGCGCCGCGTGAAACGCCGCGTGCGGCTGACGGTGCCGCATTTCATGAGCGTCGGCTACATCCTGCAGCGCACCGACCTGATCGCGACCGTGCCGGAACATCTTGCGCTGCAGCTCGCGGCGCCGTTTTCGCTGGGCTGGCGCGCGTTGCCGGTCACGCTGCCAGGTGCGCCGATTCACATGCTGTGGCATGCGCGCGTGAATCAGGACGAAGGCAACCGCTGGTTGCGGGAGGTCGTGGTCAGCCTGTTCGCGGAAACCGGAACGCGCGCACGGAAGGCCCCGCCGGCGCGCAGGAAATAGTCGCGCGCGTCGCGAAATTCGGCGTGCGCGGTAGCATGTCGCTTCGACCGGCGCACGGCGAGTGCATCGCGCGGCCGCCGCCGCTTTCCTCACCCAACCCGCAGGGAATCAAGCCATGTCTGTCTCGAAGAAGATCGCCGTCGTCACGGGCGCCGGATCCGGCATCGGTCGCGCGGCGGCAATCGCACTCGCGAACGCCGGATATACCGTCGCGCTGATCGGACGCAAGGAAGCATCGCTGCGTGAGACGAAAGAGGCCATCGTCGCCGCCCACGGCGACGCACACGCGTTTCCGGCCGACGTCACCGACGAAGCATCGGTCGAACACGCGTTCGCGCAGATCGCGCGGCAGTTCGGGCGGCTGGACGTCCTCTTCAACAATGCCGGCCGCAACGCGCCGGCCGTTCCGCTCGACGAATACGCGTTCGACGTATGGAACGACGTCGTCGCGACGAACCTGACGGGCGTCTTTCTGTGCGCGCGGGCCGCGTGGCGCGTGATGAAGGCGCAAACGCCGCAGGGTGGCCGGATCATCAACAACGGCTCGATCTCCGCCTATACGCCGCGCCCGAACACGATCGCGTATACGGCCACCAAGCACGCGGTGGCCGGCATCACCAAGTCGCTCGCGCTCGACGGCCGCGCGTACAACATCGCGTGCGGTCAGATCGACATCGGCAACGCGGCGACGTCGCTGACGGATCGCATGACGGAAGGCGTGCTGCAGGCCGATGGACGCATGGCGCCCGAGGCGCGGATGGACGTCACGCACGTCGCGAACGCGGTCGTGCAGATGGCGAATCTTCCGCTGGATACGAACATCCTGAACATGACGATCATGGCGACCACGATGCCGTTCGTGGGGCGCGGGTAACGCGGCGCCCCGCGCGTTTCAGCGATCGTGATAGATCGCGAGCCAGACGCTCGGCTCGTCGGGATGCGTCCACGCGACGCGATGCCGGCAATGCGGTTCGATCAGCACGTAGTCGCCTGGGCGCATGTCGTGCAGCGTCGCGTCCGCTTCGAACTCGAGCACCGCGGCGCCCGACAGCAGCACCACCCATTCGGCGCGCGAATCGTCATACCAGAACCCGTCGGGGCTCGTATGCCCCAGTGACACGATCCGCTCGACGTTCAGGCGCGCGCCGGCGACGAGCACATCGACCCGCTCGTCGTTGCCGCGCGTTGCTTCGACATTGAACAGGTTGCCGGTTTGAAGTTGCATGGTTCGACCTCGGGTCGGCCTTCGGCGGAAGGCGGATGACGCCAACTGTAGCGCGAAGGCCGGCGTTGCGGCGAACTTGTTTTGCGGATCCCGGCAAGGCCCGCCTTCACGCCGCCGCCTCGTCGTCGATATCGCGCGCCGTCGGTTCATGGCGCACGATCAACAGGAACACGATCGGCGTGGCCGCGCTGACTGCGACGACCCAGAACATGTCCGTGCCGAGACGGGCCTGCAGGACCGGCAGCACGAACAGCGCGAGCGCCTGGCCGATCCCGCACAGCGAGCGCCCGAAGCCGACCCCCGTGCCGCGGATCGCCGCCGGATAGGACAGCGTGGGATAGATCATCATCTGCGCACCCGGCCCGAAGCCCTCGGCGAACAGCCAGGTGCCGAGCATCAGCAGCACGAGGCCGACCGCGAGTGCGCCATGCGGATGCCCCGCCAGCGCGAGCGCGACGAGTGCGACGAACTGCAGCGCGAAACCCGCGATCGCGACGTGGCGCGACGGATATCGATACGCAAGGCGCATGCCGAGCAAGCCGCCGGTAAACGCGAACAGCACGTTCAGCGCAAGCGACGCCGCGATCGTCTCGAACACGCCCGCGCCGAGAAACTGCGACAGGATCGACGGCAGGAAGAACGCGATCGCCGTGTATTCAAACGGAATGCACAGGTTCATCACGCTGGCGACGATCGTTCGCCCGAGATACGGACGCTGGAACAGCACGCGAATCCGCACGGGCGGCTGGCTCGGCGCACGCGGCACATCGTCCGCTTCATGGGCGTGAATGCCGTACGACTCGCGAAGAATGCGCGCGGCATTGGCCAGATCGCCCTGGTTCGCGGCCCACAACGGCGATTCGTTCATGAAGCGATTCCGGACCAGGATGATGACGAGCGCGGGCACCGCGCCGAAGATCAGCGACGCGCGCCACAGCCATCCCGCATGCTCGGCCGGCAGGAGGAAATACATGCCGAAGATCAGCAGGAAACACACCGACGACGCGACGTACCACATCGGGCACCATGCGGCGAGCCGCGACGCCTTGTTGCCGCGGCCGCTGAACTTCGAGAATTCCGCGAGAAACGCCATCGCGACGGGCAGGTCGATGCCGACCCCGAGCCCCATCACGAAGCGCGCGCCGATCAGCACCCAGACGTTCGGCGCGAGGCCGGCCGCGATCGCCGCGATCACGAAGAACAGCATGTCGGCCATGAACACCTGGTAGCGGCCGATCTTGTCGGTCAGCCATCCGCCGATCAGGCTGCCGAAGATCGTGCCGATCATGATCGCCGAGCCGACCAGCCCGGTCAGCGCGGGCGTCAGGCCGAATTCGCGCGAGACGTCGTCGATGCCGTAAGACAGCGTCGTCAGATCGTACGCATCGAGAAACACGCCGCCGAGCGCGAGCAGCACGATCATCCGTGCATGGCCGACGGAGCTGTCCGTCGAATTGATCAGGCGCGCCACATCGCTCGCCGAGCGAATGGGCGCGGAAACCGGCGTGACAGCGTTCAGGTCGATCGAACTCATCGCATTCCCTTGTTCGCCGCATGGCCGGCGAAGTCTACGTGGAGACAGGAACCCGACACGTGCACACGCGGTCACCATCACAGGACAAGTGGATGCTGGAGCGCCGGCACACATGCATTCGGGTTCCGGAAGCGATGATTCTGTTCTCGCGATCCGGCATTCCCAACCGATATAAATCGATAAATTATTCGGTGTACGTCATAACGTCTTGCGGCCGCATGTCGTGACTCGCGTCACGCCGGCGGCTGAAAGGCGGCAACCTTGTTCCGGCCGGTCGCCTTCGCGTAGTACAACGCCTCGTCGGCTGCCTTGATCACGGCGTCGGCCTCGGCATCGTGCTCGGGCGTCCAGCTCGCCAGGCCGATACTGGCCGTGACATGTCCGTATTCGCTGCCGGCGTGCTCGAGCGGCAGCTCGTCGATCGCCGCGCGAATCCGTTCGGCAATCTGGGCGGCGCCCGGCTCGGACGTATCGGGCAGCAGCACGACGAATTCCTCTCCGCCATAGCGGGCCGCGGTATCGGCCGGCCGTCGGATGTTCTCGCCGATGCAGCGCGCGACCGCAGCCAGCGCGTCGTCGCCCGCCTGATGGCCGTAGGTATCGTTATAGGCCTTGAAGCGATCGACATCGACGAACAGCAACGAGAAAACCGATCGTGCGCGCCGCGCGCGACGCCATTCGCGTTCCAGCACTTCCGCGAAGCTGCGGCGATTGTTCAGGCCGGTGAGACCATCGGTGCGGGCGAGCAGCACGAGTTCCGACTCGGCGCGCATCCGGTGCCGGAGCTGCGTGGCGAGCATGAAGGACACCGCGATGAACGCGGCGCCGAACGTCGCCACCAGCGCGCCGATCGTCACGGCGCGGTGCCGCCATGCCGCATAGATATCCTGCTCCGCTTCCGCGACCATGACGATCAGCGGCAGCTTCGGCAGGTGCCTGAAGTAGTAGAGGCGACGCACGCCGTCGAGCGACGCGGTTTCGGAGAACACACCCTCACGCGTGGCCTGGAACCGCTTGAACGTCGCGGCCTGGCTGATGTCGCGACCGATGGTGTGGACGTCGTACGGCTGACGCATCACCATCACGCCGTCGTTGCCGATCAGCGAGATCGATCCATGTTGTCCGAGCGACAGGCCGGCAAACAGCTGATGGAAATACTCGAGGTTGACCGCGATGAGCACGATGCCGGCAAACGAGCCGTCGGGGTTCGAGATCCGCCGCGTGAGCCCAATGCTGAGCGAGCCGCCGCGCAGGCGGGACGGGAACGGGTCGCTGACATAGAGTCCTGCATCCGGATTGTCGCGGTGGACGGTGAAGTACTTGCGATCGGCGAAATTGCCGCGGCGCGGCACGTCGCTGGCGGAATCGAGGACGATGTTGCCGCCGGCGTCGAGCACCAGCATCGAACCGAGAAACTGTGCCGTCATCGCGTTATCGAACAGCACCGCGCGCCGCAAGGTCGCCGGTGCAGCCATCACGTCGTGACGTTGAAGCCCGGCGATGACCGCCTGCAGCGACAGGTCGTAGAGTTCGAAATTGCGTTCGATGTCGCGCTCGGCGATCAGGCCCAGATTGCGGGAAGTTTCGCTCGCCCGCTCGAGGGCGTCGTTGCGGCTCTGGAACAACTGCAGCACGCACAGACCCATGAGCGCGCAGGCAATCACGACACCGATCACGACGATCGTCTGGGGCGCCGCCGACCTGAATTGCATGTGTCTCCTCGATGATCACGCTCGTGCGCGGCGCACGACGCGATTACGTCATACTAAATAACGCGCGGTGGCTTATCAAGCGGGGATGCACAGGTCACGGCGCGGCAGTGGCTGCCATGCCGGGTTATTGCCCAACCGGCCCTCACATGTCCGGGTCCGGAATCCTCGCCGACTGGATCACGACCAGCGTATCGCCCGCCTCGATCCGGCACGGCGGATCCTCGTAGAACGAATGGATCTTCCCGCAGCGATCGAGCCCGACGACGATCGCGCCTGGCACGACGTTCGTCATGCAGCCGATTTCGTGCTGCAACGCCTCGCGCTCCAGCAGCGTCGCCCGCCCGCGCGTCGACAGCATGTCGTTCACGAACGGCACGATATAGCGGCTATGCACCGCGTCCGCGAGCAGCAGCGCGCCGATCTTCGTCGACGACACGATCACGTCCGCGCCTGCCTGCCGCAGTTGCCGCTGATACAGGTTCTCCTGGATCCGCACGACGATCTTCGTCTCCGGCGCGATGCTGCGCACCGACAGCGTCAGCAGGATCGCGGTCGGGTCGTCGGTCACCGAGATGATCACGGCCTTCGCCGCGCGCACCTGCGCCTGCTGCAGCAGATCCTCGTGCGCGGGATCGCCAAGCAGCCCGGTCACGCCGAGCGACGTCGCGGCCTCGAGCGCCTGCTGCTGCGCGTCGATCACGATGATCGTCGACGGATCGACCCCGCTTTCGAGCAGCTCGCGCACGGCGATCGACCCCGACAGGCCGTAGCCACATACGACGATGTGATCGGACAGCTGCTTCTGCAGGCGTTTCATGCGGAATTCCTCGATGACGCGCTGGATCACGAACTGATATGCCGTGCCCAGGAAGATGAACCAGATGCCGATGCGGATCGGCACGATGAAGAACGCATCGATCAGACGCGCGCGCGCGGTGACCGGCACGATGTCGCCGTAGCCGACCGTCGCGACCGTGACCATCGTGAAGTACACGAGGTCCGCGACGTTCATCGGCGTGCTCTTGGTCGAATCGCGCAGGCCGTCGCGATCGAGGTACAGCACGAGAAACGCGAGCACGCACAGCACCACGACCGCGCCGAGACGGAACAGCAGCGTGCGCCGCGGCGACGTCGCCGGACGCGTGAACAGCGTGCGCGCACGCGGCGCCCGCCATGGGTCGCGGGTACGACGCAGGCGTGAGCGCAACGAGCGGCGCTTGTCGGAGGGCGTTGCCAACGGGGAATCTCCTGAAGATTGCGGGCTCGATTCTACGACGGGAACACGCGAGCACGTCCGCTACAGCATGCTGCGCGGCCGGACCATCGTCCCGTCGGCGAAACGCCGTGCACGGAACGCCGACAGGTCGAGCGACGGCTCGCCCGTATCGACCCATTCGGCCAGCAGCCGTCCGACGATCGGCCCCATCGCGAAGCCGTGCCCGCAGAAGCCGGTCGCGATCGCGAGCCCGGACGGCGTGCCAGGCGCGTCGATCACCGGAATTCCGTCGGGCACCACGTCGATCAGGCCGGCCCAGGCCTCGACGATCTGCGCGTCCTTCAGCGCGGGAAAGATCGCCTTCAGCTTCGCGAGCGCGCGCGGCGCATGCGCGCGATTCGGCTGCGGCTGCGGATCGCGCGGCTCGATCGCGCCGCCGCCACCGCCGATGCGCGCGCGGACATCCCGCCACGCCGCCGCATTCAGATGCAGCCGGAACTTCTCGCGCTGCGACCAGAACTCCGGCCAGAACAGGCTCAAGCCGCGCAGGTGGCCGAGCGTCAGGTCGACGTCGACCTGCATGTCGTCGGCGAGATTGATCGCACCATTCCTGCGTTGCCGAATGCCGAGGCCGTGCCCCCAGATCGTCGATGCGGACACGTCGGGCAGCACGTTGGTGCGCATGCAGGTGCCGCGCACGGCCTGCTGCGGCAGCCGGATGCCGACGCCGTCGAGCAGCCGGAAGCTGGTCGCGCCGGCCGCGCAGATCACGCGTCGCGTGCGGATCGTGCCGCGCTCGGTCACGACGCCGACGACCGCGCCGCCGGCCGTCTCGATCGCCGTCACGCCGCAGCCTTCGAAGAAACGCGCGCCGGCTTCGGTCGCGCGCGCCGCGAACGCGGCGGCCACACGGCGCGGCTCGGCCTGCCCGTCGGTCGCCGTATACAACCCGCCGAGCGTGCGCGCTTGCGCCGACAGGCCGGTCACGCGCGCGTCGATTTCCGCGCGTGTCAGCGTGCGCGTGTCGAGCCCGTGTTCGCGTGCAACCGCGAGCCACGCCTGGAACGATGCCCAGTCGTCTTCGTTGTCCGCCATATAGAGGCAACCGCCCTGCCGCCATTCGAGATCGAAGCCGAGCGCCTGCTCGAGCCCTTCCCAGATCCGCATGCCGGCCATCATCAGCGGCACTTCGGCGGACTCGCGGCCCTGCTGCCGCACGAAGCCCCAAGCGCGCGTCGATTGCTGGCCGGCGATGCGCGACTTGTCGAGCACGACGGCCTTCAGGCCGCGCAGGCCGAGGTAATAGGCGGCCGCGCAGCCCATGATGCCGGCGCCGGCGATCACGATGTCGGCTTCGGCCGGAAACGCCGTGTCGGCGTACGTCAATGTGTCATGCAGCGGATAGGTTGTCGTCATTGTTCTCTGTTGGCGTTGATACGTCCGGCGCATCCATCGACGTTCGCGATGACATGCACCGGATCATGCGGTCGGGTTCCGGACGGGGCTGGCGAACGTGCGGGACGCGCGATGAACGGACCGGCCGCAGCCCCGCTGCCGGTCGTTTTCCGCTCATCGGCCGTCCCCATTTTTTCGCCTTGACGGCGCTATGTTACCGCGCGATAAACTGTACATCCATACAGTATCGCTGCAGTAAAAATGATCCTCCCCCCATTCGATCCCCCGAAGCTGAACGACCTCACCGAATGGTGGACGAAGTGCACCTACGCAGACGTACAGCGCCTGATACTCGAAGTGCAGCACCTCCGCCTGACGCTGTGGGAACTGAAAGCGCACGTCGCGGATGCGTCGCGCCGGATCCGCGTGCTCGATCCGGCCATGCTCGCGCATGGCTCCGCGCTGCGGCGGCTCGGCTACCTGCTCGACAAGGAGATCGAACGCGCGAATCCGATCGGCCGCACGCGCGACGTGTATGCGCCGTTTTCGGATGAGTGGCGCGCCCGCGAAGCGCTGCGCTCTGCATTGCGTGCGCGGCCCGAGCCCGCCGACGCCGGCACGCTCCCGCACGCGATTCCGGAATTTCAGCGCGTCACCTGGGCAGAGCTTCGCGATCGCTGGCGTCACCTGAGCGACAAGCAATCGAGCCGGCAGAACATCGAGCAACGCATGGTGCTCGAGATCGCGCGCCAGCGATCCGTGATCCTCGCGCGCGCGAGGAAACTCGTCGATGCCGCGATAGCCGAAGCGGCGGCGGAAGGCACGCAGCTGTTCGCGCTCGATCAACTCAAGCGGTTGCTGTCGGTCGAGCGCGAGGACGGCGAACCGTTCACGTACATGCCGGCGTAGGTCGATCGCATTCGGCCGCCGTCGATCGATGGCCGCGATGGCACGTCGATCCATCGGTTCGCACTTCTCAAGAGATGGACACTGGAGGATCGCCGTGTAACCGGCGATCCTGCGGTGCTTCGCCAATGCCATCCACGCCGGGCATTCGGAACGTCCGTCGTGTTTTTCGCGTTGAATGAGCGTGCCCGTCCTGCACGGGCGAACGACGCGCTACGCGTAGCGGCTCAGCCATTCTTCGGAGAACTTCTTCGCATAGGCGACGGCATCCGCTTCGGTGTCGAATTCGCCCAGCTTGCGGAATGCCGCCTCGCGGCTGAAACCCAGCTTCGTGACCTCGACCTGGGCGGCGTACTTGCCGTCCTCCGTCACGCGCGGTTCGCAGTTCATCTCGTACCCGCGCATCACAAATTTCTTCTGCATCGCTTCAACACTATTTTGAGACCGCGAAATCGTAGCACGGGCCCCCGCCGCATTCACGCCCGCTCCCGAAACGGGGCAGCATCGGTTTTTTAGAGTAAACCGTCAAACAATCCGCGTATAAGACGCGACTCCGTCGAGCCCGGCGCACGACGTCCTGTAAAAATTTGTCGCTGTCAGAGTGACATGATGCCGCGGTTCCCGGCCATGAATTCGCCCTACTTTGGTGCACTTCTTCGGCAGTGCGGCGCAATTACGCGCGGCCAGGCAAGGAATCCTGTCCAGGCCCCTCGCGATCCGTGCCTGAAGGTTGCGAGCGGGGCAGCGGCGCGCGGCACACGCCGCCGGATCGTGCGTAACGTCGTGACACACCTTTCACAGAAACGCACCTTTTGCGACATTGAATGACAGTCGTTTTGCGGTAAAGTTATCTTTTCCGCGCGTGGCCGGTCGGCTCGCCCCTGGACGTCGTCAAGACTGTCCGCCGAGACTGCCGCAAGGCGTCGTTCTGAACGTCACGATCCGTTCCCGTAGCATGACCACTGAAGCAATCACCACGGATTCCCTCGCGGTTGCCGAGCGCGTGCGCGAGCTAATGACTCGCAACGGCATCGGCAAGCGCCAGCAAACCACCGAGCTGTGCCGCATCCTCGACCTGAGCTTTTCGCAGGGTCACCGCAAACTGCGCGGCAGCAGCCCATGGACGCTCGCGCAGATCAAGAAAGTCGCCGAAGCGTACGGCGAGCCCGCCGCTCAACTGTTCGGCGCGCAGACGCTCGACCCCGGCATGGTCGGCGCCTATTCGCAGGAAGCCGTCCTGTACGCCGGTGTCGCCGAAATTCCGTGTACCGCCTGGATCGGCGCGCCGCTCGAAGCCGGCGCGCGCCCCGAGTTCGTCGCGTACGAACAGAACGGCCGCTGGCGCGTGCTGCGCCACACGGGCGTGCTGTACCAGAACGCGTACGACGTGCACAAGATCGAGATCTATCCGCGCCGCGCGGAGAGCGACAAGCTCGTCGTCGCGGTGATCGATCCCGATCGCGTCAGCGCGACCGAGCTGTGTCGCTATCTCGAGCGGCAGGGTTTCGCGACGGCCGCATTCGACGGGCTCGCGCCGTTCGTCGACGCGCTGCAGGGCCAGGCGTTCGACGCGGTCGTCACCGAATGGCTGTTCGACGACGGCACGGCCGCCACCGCGATCAAGGCAGTGCGCACGTCCGACAATCCGGGCGCGCCCATCTTCGTGCTGACGGGCGACCTGCTCACGGGCCGCGCGAGCGAAGCGGACATCAGCGAAGTGATCCGCGCATTCGACGTCGTCTGCTACGAAAAGCCCGCACGCATGGCGATCCTCAGCGCCGATCTCGCGAAGCGGCTCGCACGCGGGTAATTCCCGCACGCACGCCCCCTCTTTCGCATGGCCGGCGCCCGCGCGGCGCGGCGGCCGTGAACCGGTTCCTCAGTACAATAGCCGGACCCTGTTCACGACCGGCCTGCGCCGCCCGACTTCATGGCCCGCCTCATTCCCGACGACTGGAAAAACCTCGCCGCCACCGGTGCGGCCGAACGCGAGCGCGAGACGCTTGCCGCCCTCGAACACGCGCTGCCGGACAGCTACACCGTCTACCACGGCGTGCACTGGACGCGTGCCGACCAGGGCTTCTCGGTGTTCGGCGAAGCGGCGTTCGTCGTCGTGAGCCCGGCCGGCCGCGTGCTGCTGATCGAGCAGAAGGCCGGCTTCCTGCGCGAAACGCCGAAGGGGCTCGTGAAGGTCTACCTGCAGAAGGAGCGCAACGTCCCGATCCAGCTCGCGCGCACGCAGGAGACGCTGCACCGGCGGCTGACCGCCGCGCTCGGCGCGGGCGTCTACGGCGTCGAGGCGCTGCTGTACTGCCCCGACTACGCGATCTGCGAGACGGCGATCGCAGGCGTCGCGGCCGACCGCATCGTCGACGCGTCGCGCAAGGCGCAGCTCGCGCAGGTGATCCTGCAGATCCTGCCCGAGCACGACGAACCGTTGCCGAACGCAGCGAAGCTGCATCATTTCCTCGCGGACGAGCTGGCGCTCACGCCCGACACGAGCGCGCTCGTCGGGCAGGCCGGCACGCTCGTCACGCGGCTGTCTGGCGGGCTTGCCGCGTGGGCGCGCCAGCTCGAGTTCACGCCGTTCCGCTTGCGCGTGACGGGCACCGCCGGCTCGGGCAAGACGCAGCTCGCGGTGCAGGCGATGCGCGATGCGGTCGCGGCCGGCAAGCGCGTGCTTTACGTATGCTTCAACCGGCCGCTCGCCGACTACATCGCGCGCATCGCGCCGCCCGGCGCGAAGATCGCGAACTACCATCAGCTGTGCGACTGGGTGGCCCGCGACGGCGGCTATACGCCCGACTTCGACGCGCCCGGCGCGTTCGAGCGGCTCGAGGCGCACTTCGCGGAAGCGCCGGTTCCGGAACGCTGGCGCTTCGATGTGCTGATCGTCGACGAAGGTCAGGATTTCCACGCGCCGTGGGCGGCCGCACTGGAGCGCCTGCTGGCACCGGACGGCGCATGGTGGTGGCTGGAAGATCCGCTGCAGAACCTTTATCTGCGCGAGCCCGTCGCGCTGCCCGGCTGGGTCACGCTGAAGGCGCTGACGAACTACCGCAGCCCGCGCGACCTGCTCGAATTCGTGCGCGACGTCGTCGGCCGCGTCGAGCCGCTCGCGGCCGAACTGCGCTCGGGCAGCCCGTTCGACGGTTCCGATCCGTCGGTGTCGTCATACGGGGAAGACGGCGCGGGCGACGCGCTCGCCGACGCGTGCATCGACGCGACCAAGCGCGCGATCACGCACGCGCTGTCGCTCGGCTTCCGCAAGCAGGACATCGCGGTGCTGTCGTATCGCGGCCGCGAAAGCTCGGTGCTCGCGCGGCTCGACCAGCTCGGCCCGCATCGGGTCAAGCGCTTCACGGGCAAGTACGACCTGTTCGGCAACCCTGAATATCGCGAAGGCGACGTACTGCTCGATTCGATCTATCGCTTCAAGGGGCAATCCGCACCGTGCGTGATCCTCACCGAGATCGACTTCGACACGCTCGATGCGCGCGCGGCCCGCAAGCTGTTCGTCGGCGCGACGCGCGCGACGATGAAGCTGCTGCTCGTCGCGTCGGCGCGCTCGGCCGCGCAACTCACGGGCGGCTGACACGGCGGGCGGCGGGTGCGCGCGGGACCGACCGCCCCGCCCGCCGCCGCACGTCACGCGACGCGAAACGCCCCCACCGCCCGGCGCAGCCCGTCGGCCTGCTCCTCGAGCGAAGCGGCGGCTGCCGCCGCCTGCTCGACCAGCGCCGCGTTCTGCTGCGACACCTGGTCCATCTGCGACACCGCGCGGTTCACCTGCTCGATCCCGTCGCGCTGCTCGTTCGACGCGGCCGCGATCTCGGTCATGATGCCCGTCACGCGGCCGATCGCCTGCTGGATGTCCTGCATCGTCGCGCCGGCCACGCCGACCAGCCGCGACCCCGTCGCGACACGCTCGACCGACTCGCCGATCAGCGTGCGGATCTCCTTCGCGGCCGACGCCGAGCGCTGCGCGAGCGTGCGCACTTCGCCCGCGACCACGGCGAAGCCGCGGCCCTGCTCGCCCGCGCGCGCAGCTTCGACCGCCGCATTCAGCGCAAGGATGTTGGTCTGGAACGCGATGCCCTCGATCGTGCCGATGATGTCGGCCACCTTCTGGGAGCTCTGGTCGATCTCGTTCATCGTGCCGATCACTTCGCCGACGACCGCCGCGCCGCGCGTCGCGATCTCGCTCGCGTTGTCCGCGCACGCCTGCGCCTCGACCGCGTGATCGGCGTTCTGCTTCACGGTCGCCGTCAGCTGCTCCATGCTCGCGGCCGTCTCCTGCAGCGCGGACGCCTGCTCCTCCGTGCGCTGCGACAGGTCGGTGTTGCCGGCCGCGATCTGGTGCGTCGCGGTCGAGATCGCTTCGGAGCCCTGGCTGACCTGGCGCACCGTATCGGCGAGGCTGCGCTGCATGCCCGTCACGCCCTTGACCAGCTCGGCCATCTCGTCGCGCGACGACCAGCGCACTTCCGACGTCAGGTCGCCGTCCGACAGGCGGCGGAAATGCGACAGCAGACGGTTCACCGGTTGCGTGATCGCGAAATGCAGGCCGATCGCGCAGCCGAGGCACGCGGCGAGACCGAACGCAATGCCGGCGATCGCGCCCGCGCGCATCCAGCCGTAATAGGTCTGCGCGGTGTCGTAGACGTCCTTGCCGCGCGCGGCCTGGTACGCGTCAAGCGCATCGGTCGCCTGCGTGAGCGCGACCGACAGCGGCGGCGCGACCGTCATCAGCAGCCGGTCGGCATCGTCGCGATGTCCCGCGCGGATCGCGTCGATCAACGGCTTCAACGCCTGTCCGATCAGCGCCTGGCGCGCGGCGTCGAGCCGCGTCGCGAGCGGGCCTTCGTCGCCGTCGTGCGGCATCGTCGCGTAGGTGCGCCACGCGGCGTCGGCCTTCGCGAGATAGTTCTC
This sequence comes from Burkholderia sp. Bp9012, assembly GCF_003853825.1. Lineage (NCBI taxonomy): Bacteria > Pseudomonadati > Pseudomonadota > Betaproteobacteria > Burkholderiales > Burkholderiaceae > Burkholderia > Burkholderia sp. Bp9012. The sequence goes on from NZ_QTQA01000005.1 coordinate 337,632, forward strand.
GGCCTTGTTGACGAGATCGGGCACTTCCGGCGCTTCGGGATGCAGCAGCGCGCGGTCGAGCGTGGTGCGCACGATCGTCAGGTTCAGGCTCGCGGCGGACAACGCGGTCTTCGCGGCCAGCTGGCGCGTATAGGCCTCGTCGAGCGCACGGTTCGAGCTCTGCATGCCGGTCAGGCCGATCAGGCCTGAAACAACGAGCAGCGCGGCGACGAGGCCGAGCGTGGAAAAAATCCGCGTACGGATCGAGAAGCGGGAAAACAGGGCGTTCAGGTTCATGACGGGACGTGAGCGGGAAAGAGTGCCGCGGCAATCGGTCCGCGGCACTCTGGATTACGGTTAGCCTGCAAAAAACTTGAGCCCCGCCCGCTGCCGGGCTGATCGCGATCAATTTTCCGGCTCGCAATCTTCTGTTACCGATGCAACAAATCCAGGTACGGCAGAAATTGACCAGGCAATGAATTGACTCTATATTTCGACCAATTCCCTGCCATGGCAGATATCTCGATGAGAACCGATACCCTCCTTGCCCCACCGGCCGCCGAAGCGGCCCGTCGCGACGCGCCGACCGGGCTGATCGTCGCCGCGCTGCTGCTCGTCATGCTGCTGTCCGCGCTCGACCAGACGATCGTGTCGACCGCGCTGCCGACCATCGTCGGCGAGCTCGGCGGCCTCGATCAGCTGTCGTGGGTGGTCACGGCGTATTTGCTGTCGTCGACGGTCGTACTGCCGCTGTACGGCAAGCTCGGCGACCTGTACGGCCGCAAGATCGTGCTGCAGGCAGCGATCGTGCTGTTTCTCGCCGGTTCCGCGCTGTGCGGCATGGCGCAGGACATGACGCAGCTGATCGTGCTGCGCGCGCTGCAAGGGCTCGGCGGTGGCGGGCTGATGGTCGTCACGATGGCCGCGATCGGCGACCTCGTGCCGCCCGACCGCCGGGCGCGCTATCAGGGGATGTTCGGCGGCGTGTACGGCCTCGCGACGATCGTCGGGCCGCTGCTCGGCGGCTTCCTGGTCGAACATCTGTCGTGGCGCTGGATCTTCACGATCAACCTGCCGCTCGGCTTCGTCGCACTCGCGGTGATCGGCGTCGCGTTCCGGCCGCACACCGCGCACGTGAAGCACCGGATCGACTATATGGGCGCCGCGTTCCTCGCAACGGCCCTTACCTGCGTGATCCTGTTCACGAGCGAAGGCGGTTCGCTGCTGCCGTGGTCGTCGGCGCAGCTGTGGATGACGCTGGTGCTCGGCGTGGTCGCGATCGGCGGCTTCATCTACGAGGAACGGCTCGCGGCCGAGCCGATCATGCCGCTCGAACTGTTCCGCCAGCGCACCTTCGTGCTGATGAGCCTGATCGGCTTCGTCGTCGGCATCGCGCTGTTCGGTTCGGTCACGTTCATTCCGCTCTATCTGCAGGTGGTGAAGGGCTCGACGCCGTCGCAGGCCGGGATGCAGTTGCTGCCGATGATGGGCGGGATGCTCGCGATGTCGGTCGCGAGCGGCCGGCTGATCTCGCGGCTCGGCACGTATCGGCCGTTTCCGATCGCGGGGACGCTGATCGGCGGCATCGCGATGGCACTGCTGTCGACGCTGACGCTCGACACGCCGCTGCACACGATGTACGCATACATGGCGCTGCTCGGGATCGGGCTCGGCATGGTGATGCCGGTGCTCACACTCGCCGTGCAGAACACGGTCGAGTTCCGGCACATGGGGGTCGCGACGTCGGGCGCGACGCTGTTCCGCTCGATCGGCGGCTCGCTCGGCGTCGCCGCGTTCGGCGCGCTGTTCTCGCACGGGCTTCAGTCGCGAATCACGCAGGCGCTGCCGGCCGGCACGGAGCTGCCGCCCGCGCTCGGTCCGGCGGTCGTGCACCAGTTGCCGGATGCGGTGCGCGAGGCGTACCTGCATGCGTTCGCCGGGTCGCTGCACGTGGTGTATCTCTCGGCCGCGGGCGTGATCGCGATCGCTTTCGTGCTCGCGTGGTTCGTCGAAAGCGCGCCGCTGCGCAAGCATCACTGATCGGCGGGCACGCAGCGGCACCGTGGCTCCGCCGCCTGTCCGCAGAGCGGCGCAGCGAGGCGACCGTTCACGACGCGCGGTCCGCCGTCACGGCACCAGCACCACCCCGCCCGTCGTCTGTCGCGATTCCAGCAAACGATGCGCGTCGGCCGCCTGGTCGAGCGGCAGTCGCGCGCCGATCTCCACGTGCATCCCGCCCGAGAGCCGTTCGAGCGTCGCGCGCGCCGCCTCCCGATACCCCGCCACGTCACGCGCGATGAAGCCCAGCACGCTCGGCCGCGCCAGCGCGATCGAGCGGGCCGGGCCCAGTTCATCGAGGTCGATCGTCTGCCGGGCGCCGATCGCGGCAACCTGCCCGATGCTCGCGACCATCCCGAACGGCCGGACCGCGCCGAGCGTGCGCGTCAGCACGTCGCCGCCGATCCCGTCGATCGCATAGTCGACGCCCGCGCCGCCGCCGAACGCACGGGCCGCCGCGACGAAATCCTCCTCGCGGTAGTCGACCACCACTTCCGCCCCTCGCGCGCGCACCAGTGCCGCCTTCGCGGCCGAGCCGACCGTGCCGATCACCCGCGCGCCGAGCGCGCGCGCCCACTGCGTCGCCAGCAACCCGACGCCGCCGGCCGCCGCGTGCACGAGGACGGTGTCGCCGGCCCCCACGTGGCGCACGCGGTGCAGCAGCATGTAGACGGTAATGCCTTTCAGCAGCCCGGCCGCGACCGCGTCGTCGCTCACGCCGTCGGGCACGGGCACCACGCGCTCGGCAGGCAGCGTGCGCAGGCTCGCGTAGCTGCCGGTCGGCAGCCCCGCATACGCGACGCGCTGGCCCGGTACCAGCCCCGTCACGCCGGGCCCGACCGCATCGACCACGCCGGCCGCCTCGACACCCAGCGCGTCCGGCAGTGCCGGCAACGGATGCGCGCCGGTCCTGAAATAGATGTCGACGAAATTCACGCCGACGGCAGTCTGGCGAATCCGCACCTCGCCGGCACCGGGCGACGCGACGGGCGCATCGACCCGTCGCAGCACGCCGGCGTCGCCGTAGCGGTCGATCCCGATCCTGGTGGCAGTGGCAGTCTGGGTCATGACGTTCCTCGCAATCGAATGATGTGACACGATCATCTCATCGTGCATAATCGATCGGAATTCCCGTTTCACGCCCATCTACCGTGCAAAATTCGACCGATCCGACGCCGGCGTCCGCGCCGCCGATGAGCTGGGACGACCTCCGCTATTTCCTGGCGGTGATGCGCGGCGGCAGCCTGTCGGCCGCCGCGCGAACGCTGCAGGTCCAGCACTCGACGGTCGCCCGGCGCATCGATGCGCTGGAGTCCGCGCTCGGCATCCGGCTGTTCGACCGGCTGCCACGCGGCTGGCCGCCGACCGACGAAGGCCTGCACCTCGCCGAGCATGCCGCGCGCGTCGAAGCCGACGTGCATGCGTTCGCGCGCGCCGCGCAGGGGGCGGCGGCGCTCGACGGTGTCGTGCGCGTGTCGGCGTCGCCGGTATTCGCGAGCCACTTCCTCGCGCCGCGGCTCGCCCGCGCGCAGCGCGCATGGCCCGCGCTGCGGATCGACCTGATGGGCGAGATGCACGCGGCCAACCTCTACGCGCGCGAAGCCGACCTCGCGGTGCGCCTGTCGCGGCCGAGCGAGCCGGGGCTGGCCGCGCGCCGGCTCGGCACGATGCGCTTCGCGCTGTGCGCGTCGCCCGACTGGGCCGCCGCGCCGCCCGACACCTGGGCATTCCTCGGCTACGACGACGCACTCGCACAAATGCCGCAGCAGCAATGGCTCGAACGCTTCGCGGCCGGGCGCCGTTTCGCGTTCATCGCCAACGATCTGGCCGCGCTGCATCGTGCATGCGTGGCCGGCGCAGGAGTCGCGTTGCTGCCGCGCTTTCTCGTCGACACGTCGGCGACGGATGCGGACGCGGGCACGCCGGCTGCGGCCGATCCGTCGCTGTCGACTGCCGCCGCGCTCGTCGAGTTGACGTCCGCGCCCCGATGCGATGTCGAGCGCGAGATCTGGCTCGTCGTCCACCCGGACGTGCGGCGCTCGCCGCGCGTGCAGCGCGTCGCGGATGCGATCGCCGACGCGGTTCGCGACGCGGACGGCCATTTGTAGCCGCGGCCTCTCCTGACCGCGCGACGCGACCCATGCCTTTACGGCGCCGCCTCGCGGCCGGCATAGTAGCGGTTTCGTCCACCCGGTCCGCCACCATGTCCGCCGCCCCCGCCTGCGTCGTCCGCGACGCGACCGATACCGATCTCCCCACCATTCACGCGATCTATGCACACCATGTGCGCCACAGCGTCGCGTCGTTCGAGGAGACGCCGCCCGACGTCGACGAACTGCGCGCGCGCCGCGACGCGGTGCTGCGTCACGGGCTGCCCTACCTCGTTGCGGAATGCGACGGCCGCATCGCCGGCTATGCGTACGCGACGCCGTATCGCACGCGCAGCGCGTACCGCCACACGATCGAGGATTCGATCTACATCGACGACGCGCAGCGCGGCCGCGGCATCGGCCGCGCGCTGCTCGCGGCGCTGATCGCGCGGTGCGAGACCGGCCCGTGGCGGCAGATGATCGCGGTGATCGCCGACGGCGGCACCGGCGGCTCGACGTCGCTGCACCGCGCATTCAGCTTCGAGCCGGCGGGCGTGCTGAAGGCGGTCGGTTTCAAGCACGGCCGCTGGATCGATACCGCGCTGATGCAGCGCGCGCTCGGCGACGGCGCACGCACCCTTCCCGCCTCGCCCGAGCCTGGCGCGTCGCGCTAGAATGGCCGCATGCCAAGACAGACTCCAACCATGCCAGACGAGGCCGCACCGGATTCCCGCAACGAGTACACGGTCGACGAACTCGCACGTGTGTCCGACACGACCGTGCGCAACGTCCGCGCATACCAGGATCGCGGACTGCTCGCGCCGCCCGAGAAGCGCGGGCGCGTCGGCATCTACGACGACACGCACGTCGCCCGCCTGAAGCTGATCAACCACCTGCTCGCGCGCGGCTACACGCTGTCGAACATCCAGGACCTGATCATGGCGATCGACGAGGGTCACGACCTGCGCTCGATCCTCGGCCTGGAAAACGCGATCGGCGGCCGCTGGTCGCACGAACTGCCGAAGACCTATTCGCTCGCGCAACTCGCGCAGATGTTCGGCCCGCAAACGGCATCGCAACTGTCACGCGTGACCGAACTCGGCCTGCTCGAACGGCGCGGCCTGTCGTTCGTCGCGAAAAGCCCCGCGCTGCTCGAAGCGGCAGCCGCGATGACGAAGGAAGGCATCCCGCCGCGCGAGCTGCTCGACGTGATCAGCCTCGCGCGGCCGCATTTCGATGCGATCGCACGGCTGCTCGTCGATCTCGTCGTGAAACGGCTCGACCGCTACGACGCCGGCACGCTGCCGCCGGTCACCGACGTGCCCGCGCTCGTCGACGCGATCTGGCGCCTGCGCCCGCTTGCGGCCGTGTTCGTCGAAGGCGAGACGAACCGAGCGCTCGAGACGGCGGCAAGCGCCTATCTCGGCGGCCGCGTCGCGACGATCCTCGACAAGAAGCTCAGCGACGAAGCGGCACGACAGGCCGGCACGCCCGATCCACAAGGCGACGGCGACAAAGCATAGGACCGCCGCCGTCATATTCATATCGGCAATGCTTCGTTTGCGGGCCCGACCGCCCATGCGACGATTCTTCCAACCGAGCGGCACGCGCCGCTCCCCGAAGACGTTTCGCATGGAGCCTGTTCGATGATTCGTTTCACCCGCTGGATCACCCGCGCCGCTGCGACGGCGCTCGTCGCCGTCGCAGCCACATCCGCGTTCGCGCAGGGCGGCGCCGACAAGGTCGTGCGCATCGGCTACCAGAAGGCCGGCCTGCTGTCGATCATCAAGGCGCAGGGCTCGCTTGAAGCGCGCCTCAAGCCGCTCGGCTACAACGTCCAGTGGTTCGAATTCCCGGCCGGCCCGCAACTGCTCGAGGCACTGAATGCGAACAGCATCGACTTCGGCTATACGGGCGCGCCGCCGCCGGTGTTTGCGCAAGCGGCCGGTGTGCGCTTCGTGTACGTCGGCGCGGAGCCGCCGTCGCCGCACAACGAAGCTGTGTTCGTGAAGGCCGATTCGCCGATCCGCTCACTCGCCGACCTGCGTGGCAAGAAGGTCGCGCTGCAGAAGGGTTCGAGCGCGAACTACCTGCTGCTCCAGGCGCTGAAGCAAGCAGGTGTGCGCTACGACGAGATCCGCCCCGTGTACCTGCCGCCCGCCGACGCGCGCGCCGCGTTCGAGAGCGGCAACGTCGACGCGTGGGCCGTCTGGGATCCGTACTACGCCGCCGCGCAGAGTTCGCTGAAGATTCGCACGCTGTCCGACTACACGGGTCTTACGCCCGCGAACAACTTCTACGAGGCAACGCGTGATTTTGCTGAGCAGCATGCCGACGTGATCGGCGCGCTCCTGAAGCAGGCGCGTGAGACGGGGCTGTGGGTCAACGGCCATCCAGCCGAGACGGCCGCGCTGATCGCGCCGAAGGTCGGGCTGCCGCCGCCGCTCGTGGAAACGTGGATCAAGCGCGTGCCGTTCGGTGCGGTGCCGATCGACGAGAAGATCGTCGCGGTGCAGCAGGGGGTGGCCGATGCGTTCTACGCCGCGAAACTGATTCCGCAGAAGCTGAGCGTCGCGGATAACGCGTGGACCGACAAGCGCGTGGCAACGGCTTCGGCGGCGAAGTAACGGGCGGCGCGCACGCATCTGGAAAAGGCCGACGGGTGCCCTGCCCGTCGGCCTTTTTTCGTTCTTCCCGGATTTCAGGGGGAACGTCGGGCGCACTGTCGGCGTTCAGCCATCGTGCAGCACTTTTGAACTGCCATTCGAACGTCGATTCCGCTCGGACAATTGATCTTCTGCGCGTGGTCCGGTGAGGCAGCTACGGACGTTCGGCTATCGTGCCGATACCTCGCTGCGGGGCCCGACGCGTACTTCCGGGTTCGGCCAGGAGCGGCCGTGTGCCATCGCAATCTGCGCGACCGGTTTAAGCGAGGAACCGAAGTTCAGTAGCGCCCCTCGCCGCAACGTTGAACGTTGCGCTTCATCGCTTCAGTTGGAGGGGCGTAATACCGCTTCAAGGCCTTAGCTACAGCGTCCGTTTAATCTTTCGGGTCCCGCGTAAAAATACAAGCCGACGCCGGGAGCGCCGTTAGTCGGTGACGAGCGGCCCTGAGTGATACTGCTCGTCGGTCACCGGCTCCATCCATTCGACATTCTTGCCTTCGAGCAATTCGGTGAGCGCAAGATGCGACATGGCCGTGGTCGCAGCCGCTCCGTGCCAGTGTCGCTTGCCACACGAGCACGAGACGATGTCACCGGCTCGGATCTCTGTTCGGAGGCCGCCTTCGCATTGAGTCCAGCCGACGCCGCTGAGAACGACGAGTGTCTGCCCGAGCGGATGCGTGTGCCAGTTGGTGCGCGCACCGGGTTCAAACGTCACGATGCCGCCGCCGAGTCGCGCCGGTTCCTCCGCCTGGAAGAGGCTGTCGATACGGACGGAGCCGGTAAACCAGCTTTCAGGGCCCTTGATCGACGGCTTCGTACCGTTACGCACGATCGTCTGAGATGCTTTGGTCATAATTGCGCTCTTTCAGTGGAGTGCTAGCCGGACTGATGTGTCAGAGGCCAAGTTTTCGTTCGCTCATCCATTTCACGATCGCTGGATCGCGATGGGAGAAGAAGCTGCTCTTGCCAGTCTCCAATGACGTGACGAGTTGCATGTCATCATCGGACAGTTCGAAATCGAAGACGGCGAGATTCTCCAGCATGCGCTCCTTGCGCACCGATTTCGCGAGAGCGACGATGCCGCGCTGAACCAGCCATCGCAGCACGACTTGCCCCACGGTCTTGCCGTGGCGCTCGGCAATCGCTATCAGCCGATCGTTCTGGAACAGATTGTTCCGTCCTTCGGCGAAGGGCGCCCAAGCCTCCGGTTGCACGCCAAGCTCGCGCATGAACTCCACGCTCTCGGCCTGCTGATGAAAGGGGTTGACCTCGATTTGATTGACGGCTGGGGTGATCTCGTTGAAAGCCGTGATGTCCATGAGGCGGTCCGGCTGGAAGTTGCTCAATCCGATCGCACGCAGCTTACCAGCGCGATGTGCCTCCTCCATCGCTCGCCACGCGCCGTGAACGTCGGAGAACGGCTGATGGATCAGGAACAGGTCCAGGTAATCCAGATCAAGTCGCTTCAGCGACTTGTCGATGGCCACGCGAGCACGTTCATAGCCAGCGTCTTCAACCCACAGCTTGCTGGTGACGAAAAGCTGGTCGCGGGGAATCCCGCAACGCTTGAGGCCACGCCCGGTCGCCTCCTCGTTCTTATAGGACGCAGCGGTGTCGATAAGACGATAGCCTGCCTGCACCGCGTCCACGACGCAGCGTTCGCATTCCGTCTCGTCGGCGATCTGAAAGACACCGTAGCCGAGGATCGGCATCTTGATTCCGTTGTTCAGTGTCACGTCTTGCATGTTCGTTCCTTGCTGTTGAAAGTCAACGGCGGCATGAGGTCTGCTCAGAACGCGCCGGGTACCTTTGTCAAGATCGTCTCGTCGAGCCATTCGTTGACGAGATTCATCGTTTTGCGCTCCTGATCCGCCTCCATCACGAACGGGCGACGCATCTTGGCCCGCGGCGCGTGGCGGGCGAGCACGGACAGGCTGTTGCCGAGGCCGTATCCACCATGTGTTACGAAAGGCGTAAGCGTTTTGCCCGTGAGGTCGTGAGCCGCCAAAAACGAACGAACCACCGGTGGCGCCGTCTCTCCCCAGATCGGAAAGCCAAGGTAGACGGTGTCGTACGTGCCGATGTCCGAGAGACGAGCCGCTAGCGCCGGCTCGAAGCCACTGTCCCGCTCCTGTCGCGCCTGTTCGACGGTCGCGAGATACTCCTCGGGATACGGGTTGGCCGGTCGCATCTCGAACACGTCCGCATCGAACGCTCGCTGCAACAGCCCGGCTACAACCCGCGTATTACCGGAACGCGTAAAGTAGGCGACGAGAACTCGCGACCTCGTCTTGCGAACAGTGTTGCTGCCGCTGCCTTTAGCCACTGCGGCCTTCAAAGGCAGGGCTGTGACCGCGGCCATAAGCACCCGGCGCTTACGCTCGTGGGAAGACATCATGTTTGCCTCGTATCAGCGACCAACGCGAGCCTTCAGGGAGGCCGGGTAGCGATCGCCATGTATCTCGACGTTCGCGAGCGCCTGGGCAATGCGCTGGAGGTCAGACTCAGTCAGTTCGACCATTGCTGCGCCCAGGTTCTCGTCCAGGCGATGCACCTTCGTCGTGCCCGGAATCGGTACGATCCAGGGCTTTTGGAAAAGCAGCCATGCGAGCGCGATCTGAGCCGGCGTCGCACCCTTACCCTTGGCGATCCCGCCGAGAGCGTCGACCAGTGCCTGGTTGGCTTCAAGCGCCTGAGGAGTGAAACGAGGGACGATGCTACGGAAGTCGTCCTTGCCGAACGTCGCACGCTTATCGATCGCGCCCGTGAGGAAGCCCTTGCCGAGCGGGCTGAACGGCACAAAACCGATACCGAGTTCCTCCAGCGTGGGCAGAATTCTTTCTTCGGGCTCGCGCCACCACATCGAATATTCGCTCTGGAGAGCGGTCAGGGGCTGCACGGCATGCGCCCGGCGGATGGTCTGCTCGCCGGCTTCAGACAGGCCGAAGTGTTTCACCTTGCCCGCCTGGATGAGTTCCTTGACGGTGCCGGCGACATCCTCGATGGGCACGTCTGGATCAACTCGGTGCTGATACAGCAAGTCGATCACGTCAGTCTTCAGGCGCTTAAGCATGCCATCGACCGCCCACCGGATATGATCCGGGCGGCTGTTTAGAATCTGCTGCTTGCCGTCGTCGCCAAAGGTGAAGCCGAATTTTGTCGCGATGACCACCTGATCCCGCATTGGTGCCAATGCCTCGCCAACGACATCCTCGTTGAGATATGGCCCGTAGACCTCGGCGGTATCGAAGAACGTCACACCGCGGTCGAAGGCCGCGCGAATCAGCTCCACGGCGCTCGTTCGATCAGTGGCCGGCCCATAGCCGTGACTCAATCCCATGCACCCTAGGCCAATCGCCGAAACTTCGAGTCCCGAACGGCCGAGTTTTCGCTTATCCAAGATGTACTCCTTACAGTAGACGATGAGGGCAGCGGCGCGACGTTCGTTACTTTAGGCGTCGCAGTTTCAAGCGACTAGTAGATTGCCTCTTGCACCAGTATCAAGCTCAGATTGATACTGGGTGGGTCGTGCGGCGCTTCCGCCGTACTTCAGGAGAAGAATCGACCATGCCCACGAATGATTTCAAGGCCATCGCGACGTTCGCCAGAGCCGTCGAACTCGGCAGCATCCGAAAGGCCGCTCTGGCCCAAGGTGTCACACCCCAGGCGGCCAGTCAGGCCATTGCACAGTTGGAACACCACCTTGGAGTCCGCCTGCTGCATCGGACTACGCGCAGCCTCGCCCTAACCGAGGAGGGCCAACGGTTCCTGGAGAACACACAGCCCGCCCTAGCGGCGCTGGACAGGGCTCTGGCCCTGGCGCGGGAGTCCAAGGATGAGATCGCAGGGCCGCTGCGGATCGTTGGGCCGAAATCGTCGTTCGCCGCCATCCTCATGCCGCTGCTTGACGAGTTCTGCCGGGAGCACCCCCGTATCCAGCCGGACGTCCAGCTCGATGACGGTATCGGCAACTGGGTGCTGGATCGCGTCGATGTCGGCTTCAGGATCGGAGCGTCGCCTAGCGAGGGCGTAATCGGTCGGCAACTCTTCCCGATTCAGATGATCGTGTGCGCGGCGCCCGGCTACCTGAAAGCGTACGGCGCGCCATCGACACTCGATGATCTGGCGGCTCATCGCTGCAGTGTGTTCCGGCATCCGATTACCGGCAAGGTGGCGCCCTGGTACTTGACCGTGGATGACAAGCTCGAACATCGGCAGTTGTCCCCCGCGTTCGCGACGAACGATTCGGAGTTGGAACTGCAAGCCGTGCTAGCGGGGCAAGCCATCGGTCAGCTCGCGAGCTTCTCGGCGGCGACCCACATCCGGGCTGGCCGACTGGAGCCAGTTCTCCTGCAGCATATGAGCGCGCATATCGGTTTGCACGTGTACTACGGAAGTCGGGCTGCTCAGCCCAAGCGAGTACGGGCGTTCCTGGACCTCGCGTTTGCTCGCCTGCTTGATTGCAGCGAATACCTGCTCAGTGAGAAAGAGCTAGCACAGTTTAGGTCGCGCTCGAAGCGATACAGCCGCATTAGGTAGTGCCGTGGTTCGTGAACCGAAAATTCCGCACTCCAAAATTTAATGGCCGCGTTCAGATGCGAAGCCGTCGTTCACCGTGATCGGTCCACGGTCGGCAACGGGTCGATTTGCGTCGGTCGCGCGTTGCAGGGCGGCGGCCGGCCGCGTTCGGCCAGAAGCAGTCAGTCGACATATGGGCCTCATTCGTCGACAATATCAGGACGTTTTGCTCACGTCAGCGAGCAACCTTGACTTTGGAAG